>NZ_JBHTSW010000003.1:0-332829 GCF_042794945.1 Rhodococcus sp. NPDC056506
CACAGGGGGTGCTCCCACTCACCGGGAAGCGTTTCTGCACTTCGGCGGGCTCCCTGCCACCGTTTCATCAACAGATTTTCATTCTGCCTAGGCGCTCGCCGGGTACCGAAACCAGAAAGCCGGAAGATCATGGGTCAGGTTCTAGACAACATTTCACAGTTCGCCGACGAGATCCGCGCCGACGGAGTCGAGGGCGACAAGCTGATGCGCTTGACGGACGGCAGCGCGAAGCGACTGCGCGACTCCGGTGTCATCCGGATGTTCCAGCCGAAGGAGTTCGGCGGCCTCGAGGCACATCCGCGTGAATTCGCCGAGACCGCAATGGCTATCGGCGCGATGGACGGTGCCACCGGCTGGGTCAGCGGCATCGTCGGCGTCCACCCGTGGGAGCTCGCGTTCTTCGACCGCAAGGCTCAGGAAGAGGTCTGGGGAACCGATCCCGATACGTGGATGGCGTCACCGTACGCGCCGATGGGTGTCGCGAGGCCGGTCGAGGGTGGGTACATCCTCAACGGCCGCTGGTCGTTCTCCTCGGGTACCGATCACTGTGACTGGATCATGATCGGTGCGATGGTCGGTGACGAGACCGGTAAGCCGCTGATGCCGCCGAAGCACCTGCACGTGCTGTTGCCGCGCTCCGATTACGACATCGACCAGGACAGCTGGAACGTCGTGGGCCTGCGCGGAACCGGTTCGAAGGATCTGATCGTCAAGGACGCGTTCCTGCCCACCTACCGCACGATCGACGCCGGAAAGGTGTACGACGGAACGGCATGGAAGGAAGCGGGCCGTACGGAGACGTTGTACAAGTTCCCGTTCTCGTGCATCTTCCCGCTCGGTATCACCTCGTCGTTGATCGGTATCGCGGAGGGTGCGTTGGCGTGCAACATGGCTGCGCAGCGTGAGCGGGTGACGGTCAGTGGTGTTCCGATCAAGGAAGATCCGTATGTGCTCTTCGCGATCGGTGAGGCGGCTGCCGAGATCGCTGCTTCTCGGGCTGCGATCTTGGAGACGGTGGATCGTTTCTGGGACATGACGGAGAAGGGGCAGGAGGTCTCGTTCGAGCTTCGTGCGATCGGTCGGCGTACGCAGACTGCTGCGGCGTGGCGGGCGGTGCGGGCGGTGGATGAGATCTTTGCTCGTTCCGGTGGTGGCGCTTTGCAGTTGAGCACGCCGATGCAGCGGTTCTGGCGTGATGCTCATGCCGGTCTGGCGCATGCGATTCACGTGCCCGGTTCCATTTTCCATGCGTCGACGCTCTCGCAGCTCGGTGGCGAGCCGCAGGGCATCCACCGCTCGATGATCTAGTCCCACAAACATTCTCGAAGCAAGGACGGTTAGGAATGACTGAAATTCGGGGTCTGGGATATCTCAGGATCCAAACGCAGGACGTGGCTCGCTGGCGCGAGCTCGTGGTCGACGGACTCGGCCTCGCGGTCGGTAGTGGCCCGGAAGCCGACGGCCTCTACTTGCGCCTGGACGAGCGTCGTGCGCGACTGATCGTCCTGCCCGGCGAGACGGACAAGGCTCTCGCAGTGGGCTGGGAAGTGCGAGATCAGTTCGCGCTCCAGCGTGTTCGTGAAGCGGTCGAGAAAGCCGGAGTCGAGGTCGAGGTACTCTCCGAGGTCGACGCCAGCTACCGCGATGCCGAGCAGGTCATCGCCTTCGACGATCCCAACGGCAATCGCGTCGAGGTGTTCTTCGGGCCGGTGCTCGACCACAGCCCGTTGGTCACCCCGCACGGCGGCCGTTTTGTCACCGGCGATCAGGGCCTCGGCCATGTGGTGCTTCCGGTTACGCGCTTCGACGAGGCATACACCTTCTACACCGAGGTGCTCGGATTCCTCCCGCGCGGTTCCATCCGTCTCGGCGGAATCGACGCGCCGCCGCCGGCCCGTCGAGTCCGTTTCATGGGTGTCAATCAGCGTCACCACAGCCTCGCGCTGTGCCCGGCGCCGCCCGTGGACGAGCCCGGTCTCGTGCACTTGATGATGGAAGCCGAGACTCTCGACGCTGTGGGTCAGGCTCTCGATCGTGTTGCCAAGCTCGGCTTCTCGATCTCCTCGACGTTGGGTCGCCATACGAACGACAAGATGGTGTCGTTCTACGTGCGTGCACCGGGTGGCTGGGATCTGGAGTTCGGGTGCGAGGGCATGCTCGTCGACGAAACCTTCTACACCGCTGAGGAAATCACAGCGGACAGCTACTGGGGCCACGACTGGTCCGACAGTGAACCGCTGGCTGCGTTCACTCCCAAGAGCTAGCTCTTCGCAACGAAAAAGCTCGGCCCCAATGCATGTCGGGGCCGAGCTTTTTCGTGTGTTCGATCAGGAAGCTGCTGCTGCCAAACCGGTTTCGAGGTCGGCGAGAATGTCGTCGATCCCTTCGATGCCAACCGCGAGGCGGACGAGCCCCGGGGTGACGCCCGAAGCGAGCTGCTCTTCGGGGGTGAGCTGCGAGTGCGTCGTCGACGCGGGGTGGATGACGAGTGAGCGAACGTCACCGATGTTGGCGACGTGGCTGTGCAGTGTCAGGGCGTTGACGAACTTCTTGCCCGCATCGACACCACCGGCAAGCTCGAATGCGACGATTGCGCCGGTGCCCTTGGGTGCCAGCTGCTTTCCGCGTTCGTGCCAGGGCGAGGATTCCAGTCCGGCGTACGCGACCGACGTGACTTCGGCGCGGCCCTCGAGGAATTTCGCGACCTTCTGGGCGTTGGACACGTGGCGCTCGATGCGCAGGCTCAAGGTTTCGATGCCCTGCGAGATGAGGAAGGCGTTGAACGGTGCGATGGCCGAGCCGAGGTCGCGCAGAAGCTGAACGCGTGCCTTGAGGGCGTAGGCGGGTGCACCGAGATCGGCGAAGGTGACGCCGTGGTAGCTGGGATCCGGGGTGGTGAAGTTGGTGTGGCGCCCCTGGGTCCAGTCGAAGGTGCCACCGTCGACGATGACGCCGGCGATCGCGGTGCCGTGTCCGCCAAGGTATTTGGTGGCGGAGTGGACGACGATGTCAGCGCCGTGCTTGAGCGGTTGAATGAGGTAGGGCGTTGCGACGGTGTTGTCCACGATCAGCGGGATGCCGTTCTCGTGGGCGACCGCACTGATACCGGGAATGTCGAACACGTCGTTCTTGGGGTTGGAGATGGTTTCACCGTAGAACGCCTTGGTGTTCGGACGGATGGCCGCACGCCAGTGCTCGAGATTGTCCGGGTCTTCGACGAAGTCGACGGTGATACCCAGCTTGGGCAGCGTGTAGTGGAAGAGGTTGTACGTGCCGCCGTACAGACGGGGGCTGGAGACGATGTGGTCGCCGGCCTCGGCAATGTTGAGGATCGCGAAGGTCTCGGCGGCCTGACCGGACGCAACCAGCAGAGCTGCGACTCCACCTTCGAGGGCGGCGATGCGCTGCTCGACGGCATCCTGCGTCGGGTTCATGATGCGGGTGTAGATGTTGCCCGGCTCGGCGAGGCCGAAGAGCGCGGCAGCGTGGTCGGTGTTGTCGAAGACGTAGCTGGTGGTCTGGTAGATCGGCAGTGCCCGAGCGTTGGTGGCGCTGTCCGGGCCCTGCCCGGCGTGGACCTGCTTGGTTTCGAACGACCAATCGGCAGTCGGATCGGCTTCGACGGGGGTGTTCTCGCTCATGAATTCATACTCCGTGGTGAAGGGTGGGTTGATGCGGGTCAGGCGGTTTCGACGACTGTATGCACTGGGACGGGATTGCGGGTGAGATCGAGTACGGGGCAGTGGGCATCGACGGTCTCCTGCAGCTCCAGGTAGCGCTCGCGAGTTTCCGGACCGGTCAGGGTGACGACCACGCGGACCTCGGAGAATCCCGGACGGACCGCGTCGTCGAAGCCGAAGAATCCACGGACGTCGAGATCGCCTTCGGCTCTGGCCGAGATGTCGTCGAGCGCGATACCGAGTTTGTCGGCCCAGACGCGGTAGGTGACCACCTGGCAGGACAGAAGAGAAGCGAGGTAGTACTCGACTGGATTGGCTGCGGTGTTCTCGCCGCCGAGAGCCGGTGGCTCGTCGACCTCGACGCTGTACTTACCGAGAGAAATGGTGCTGGCAACGGCGTCGTGCGCCTGGGCGGAAGCCTTGAAGACGACGTGCGCTTTGCTCGCGTCCTTGTCGATGGCGTCGGCGTTGGCTGCTACGACGGAACTCAGGTGGGAGATGGAAGCGGTGGTCATGACAGAAATGTCCCCTGATCTGGGCGTACATACGAGTATCGACGCGAGCGGCGCTCACGTCGTAGGTCCGATCAGAAGATCGGACACCCGGAGGTACAGACATGCGCAAAATCGACGTGGCGTCGCCGCGTCAGCAGCGTGCCCGTCTCGTATGCGCCAGTTCCCGTCACAGGAGAGACTGTAACCGGTTCACACCCTTTCCGACCAGATGTATAGGAAATCTGTCTCGGATCGTGGTCCGTCATGTAGGCGACAGTCCGCTCCACCGGGGTGTCCGACGACCCGCAAAAGCGTCGAGTCCTTCGGCGATGTCCGGGGAACGCAGCACTGCTTCCTTGGCATCGTCGGTGACGTTCCATCCGACGGCATCGGCTTCGGCGTAGAGAGCGTCGATCGCCTTCAAGCTCAAGCTCACCGAGGTGGGGGAGGACTCGCAGATCTCGGCCGCCATCACCAACGCCTCGTCGAGTGCCTTGCCTGGCGCAGTGACCACGTTGACGACGCCCAGGTCCCTGGCCCGTTCGGGATCGAGTGTGCGGCCGGTGATCAGGAGTTCGCGGGCGATGTTGATCGGAAGTGCCCGAGGTGCCCGAAAGAGTGCACCGGACGTCGCAACCAAACCACGCTTGGTTTCGGGAAGGCCGAATTGTGCTGTGGCAGAGGCGACGATGAGATCACAGGCCAAAGCGATTTCGAAACCTCCACCCAGTGCGTATCCCTCGACTGCAGCGATCAGGGGCTTGTTCCGCTGACGCCGAATGACGCCGTACTCACCGCCGCGAGGCATGCGAAGGTCGGCCCGCTCTCGGATATCGGTTCCGGCGCAAAAGATGTTGGGGGTTCCGGTGATGATGCCGACCCACAGATCAGGGTCGTCGTCGAGAAGATTCAGCGCGGCTTCGATTCCCTCGGCAGTCTCACGGTTGATCGCGTTACGGCGTTCTTCGCGTTCGATCCTGACGATGAGAACGCGGTCATGGCGTTCGGTGGAAACAGTCGACATAATTGGACTGTAGTCCACCTATCGGAGGCGGAGGTGCGTCACCTGACGGGACGGACATTGGACACATTCCGGACTGTGGCGAAGACTGTGTTCTGAGGCGGAGAAGGGCAGGTCGACGTGATTTCCAAACGAGAACAGAACAAGCGCGACACCAACGACAGGTTGCTCTCGGCTGCACGAATTCTGTTCTCGGCGCAGGGTTTCGCCAGCACGACCGTCGACGACATCGCCGAGCGAGCCGAGGTGTCACGAGCCACCTTCTTCAATTACTTCCAGGGCAAGGACTCGGTTCTCGAGGCGCTGCACAGTGATCATCTCGATCAGCTTGCGACACTGGTGGATCAGCTCATGGAATCGCCGATGTCGACTTCTGATCGGATCTCCCGGATTTTTCAGGACTTTGCGCAGCAAGCGATCATGCATCCGCGCTATCTGCGCATGGTGACTGCGGAACTCGAGCGCGACTTCGCCTCCTCCGGAGCGGGGGCGGCCCACGATCATCGGTTCCACGTGGAACTTCTACGGATCGTCACCGCCGGGATCGAAGCCGGCGAAGTGCGATCGGACTATCCGCCGCTGTTTCTCGCGCAGATGATCGGCGGTACTTACGGCGCGTTGGTTCGCTTCTGGCGGCAAGACGCCGACTACGACGTGGTCGGCGAATTCGATCGCGGAGCGAAGTACGTGGCCGAGGGCATTGCCGCTCGCTGAACTGACTCAGGGAGTGGGCACTACCAGGGGCAGCATCTGCTGGACGCTCTCCGAAAGATAGTTCGCAGCAGTCTGATCGCCGGACAGATGACGCAGCAGACTCTGCTGGAACAGGCCGTCGAAAATCGCGTACATCGCCGGCGAGGTGACCGAGGGTTCCACGTCGAGAAGCTCGGCATAACGAGAAACGATGCGCCAGATCATGTTTTCGAGACTCTCGTCGATCGCGGCGACGTCGGCTCGGAAGGACTCCTCGAACATCGACTGCGCGCGCAGGTCGTACCAGAGACGGTGCATCGTCGGTTCGTCGATCATGGTCTCGGCCAGCAGTGCCCCGAAACCGGTTTTCAGTTCCTCCGGCGTCTGAGCGGTGGCGACGATGCCGTCGTAGCGGGTGACGCAGCGCGCCTTGTAGTGGCGGACGCAGTGGGTGATCAGGTCGACCTTGTCGCTGAAATAGTAGTGCAGGACGCCGTGTGAGAACTCCGAATTCTGGGCGATTTCGCGCAGACTGGTGCGCGCGTAGCCCAATTCGGCCAGGGTTTGCAGTGCGGCCTCGGCGAGTTGATCACGTCGCTCGGAGAATTTGTCGACCTGGCGACGCGACACCTTGTCTGCGTTGGACCGTTTGTCTGTGTTGGACCGCTTATCCGACAAGGTGGGCACAGCATTTTTCACTGCCCCACTTGGCTTCTCGACTGTCGTGGTCACGATGGCACGTCCTGTTCCCTGCGGTTTCCACAGCGGCACGATCGCCGCGTCCGAATCAGTGTAACCCCTGGTCTTTGACGAGCGTGTAACAAAATCTTGACAGTCGTCAAGATTTCTCTTGACACTCGTCCAAAGTTGAATACTCTGTGACTCACACCACTTGGCAGCGTCGCTGTGAACGGTGGCATCGCGAGAGTCGTTTCAGTCATGGAGGCAGTCGAAAATGAGCGTGTTTGATCTCGAGGGACGAAAAGCACTGGTCACAGGTGGTGCCAAGGGGCTCGGAGCCGGAATGGCTGAGGCGTTGGCGAAGGCGGGAGCGTCGGTGATGATCGGCGACGTTCTCGAAGACGAGGGTCGCGCCACCGCGGAAGCCGTCGGTTCGGGTGGAGTCAAGACCGGCTTCCTGAAGCTGGACGTCACCGACGACGCCAACTGGGAAGAAGCAGTTGCTGCAACCGCGGAGACTCTGGGCGGCTTCGACATCCTCGTCAACAACGCCGGCATCGAGATTTCCTCGCTGGTGGTGGACCTTGATCCGGGCGACATCCGCCGCATGTGTGAGGTGAACATCCTCGGAACGGCGCTCGGAACCAAACACGGGCTGCGCAGCATGCGTCCGGGTGGCGTCGCCGGAACCGGCGGATCCATCATCAACATTTCGTCGGTGGCAGCAACCATTCCATTTCCCGGCATCAGTGGTTACTCCGCGACCAAGTCCGCGGTCGACCGCTTCACCAGGGTTGCTGCAGCCGAGTCGGGCAAGCTCGGCTACGGAGTCCGCGTCAACTGCATCTACCCGGGTCTTGTTGCCACGGAGATGGGTCTCGGACTCGCAGCGGACATGGAGAAGCTCGGCCTCTGGCCCAGTGCCGAAGCAGCCGTCGGCGACGTCATCGGTCTCACCCCGCTCGGCCGTCTCGGCGAAGTGAACGACATGGCGGACGCCGTGGTGTTCTTGTCCTCCGACGCCGCACGATTCATCACCGGTATCGGCCTTCCCGTCGACGGTGGCATGGGCATGTAACTCGCCCCCCCCAATTCGCACGTACGCCCTTCTCTCGTCCCCCTTCTCACGTCTCCGAAAGGTTCCACGAACATGTCCGAAAAGAAGCCAGTCATCGTCTACGGCGTCTCCGGGTATACCGGCCGTCTGGTGTGTGAATACCTGCGCGAGTTCAACATCCCGTTCATCGCGGCCGGCCGCGACGCCGCTCGCATTCAAGAGGTTCTCGACAAGATCCCCGGTTTGGACACCGTCGATCACGAGGTCGTAGAGGTCGAGCACACGGTCGAGGCGCTCACCGAACTGTTCACCGGTGCTCAGGTTGTCAGCAACATGGTCGGGCCGTTCATCAAGCTCGGCGGCACCGTCGTCGAGGCCGCCTTGAATGCCGGTTGCCACTATATGGACACCACCGGTGAGCAGGACTGGGTACTCGACGTCCAGGAGAAGTTCAGCGACAAGTACCAGGAGAAGGGCCTGCTCCTCTCGCCCGGCATCGCTCAGATGTACACCACCGGTGAGATCGCGGCCAACATCGCATTGGAAACGCCGGGCCTCGACACACTCGACATTCTGGTGCTGTGGAAGGGATTTCCCACCTACGCGTCCACTCAGACGATCTTTACCATCCTCAAGGCGAACTGGTACTACCTCGAGCAGAACAAGTACGTGCAGTGGGCGCCCGGCCAGACCTTCGACGTCGTCGTTCCCGGCCAGCACGAAACTGCGCTGGCATTGCCGTGGGGCGGGACATGTCACCCGGTGTGGTTCAAGAACGATCCTCGGGTTTCCAACGTCAAAGCTGCCGGTGGTGTTTTCGACCGCACCGTGATGGAAGGCGTTGTCGCGACTCAGAAGATCGTGGAGGAGCAGATCAAGACCCTGCCCGCCGACGAGCAGGAAGCCGCCTTGGCCGAGATCGCAGGTTCGGTGCAGGCCGGCATGCCACCGCGTGAGAACCCACGTATCAACACCTCGATGGACTCCGTCTACGCGTCGGGCCCGCTCGGTCGCTCACACGTCGTGATCCACGGCAACTGCAACTACAAGCAGACCGGACTCCTGCACGCATACGCAGCGCATTCTCTAATTCAGCAGGCACCCAAGCGCACCGGACTCGCCTCGGCCTGCCAGGCATTCGGGCATCGCGAACTGCTCGGCGCGCTACGCAGTTTCGGGCTGGCACTGGAACCGGAAGTAACCATCAACACCTAGCCCACGTCCTCGTCATCACGTTCACGGCTCCCGGCGTACATCGCGCCGGGAGCCCCGCCCTGGAGGCTCCCCATGCGTTTGACCGACTATCTCGACAAGGGAGCCTCTCTTGGTTCCACCGCACCGTGTTTGACGATGGGAGAGCGCACTCTCTCCTACGGCGAGGTGCAACAGTTCAGCCGTCGCTTCGCAGCTTCGCTAGCGGCATCGGGCATCGCGCCGGGCGAGAAGGTCGCGATTCTGTCCGGCAATGATCCGATCTCGTTCTCGTGCGTATTCGGAATAAGCCGGGCCGGCGGCGTCTGGTGTCCGATCAATCCTCGCAACGAAGCTGTGGAAAACCGAGACCTGTTGGATCTGTTCGATTGTCGCGCTCTCTTCTTCCAGAAGTCGTACGCCCCGCTGGTCGACCAGATCAAGGACGCGCTTCCCCAGTTGGTGACGCTCGTCTGCATCGACGGCGAATGGGATTCGGCTCAGTCTCTCGAAAGCTGGCTCGGGGAAGAAGAACTCGACGCCGCGGCGCCCGACGACGTCACCATGCTGGTCGGCACCGGTGGTACGACGGGTCGGCCCAAGGGTGTGATGTTGACCGGGCACAACATCGAGACGATGACGGCCATCACCTTGATGAGCTATCCGTTCGAGGGGCGCCCGGTGTATCTGGCGCTCGCGCCGTTGACTCATGCCGCCGGTGTTCTGTGCTTCCCGATCATGGCCCTCGGCGGCGAAGTAGTGATCATGCCGAAGCCCGACCTCGGGTACTTCCTCGCGAACGTTCAGAAGCACAAGGTGACTCACACCTTCCTGCCGCCGACGCTCATCTACATGCTGCTCGAGCACGAGGACCTCGCGGCCACGGATCTCAGCTCGCTGCAATGCTTCTGGTACGGAGCGGCGCCGATCTCCCCGACCAGACTCGCGGAGGCGATCGACAAGATCGGCCCGGTCATGGCTCAGCTGTTCGGGCAGAGTGAAGCCCCCATGATGATTTCGACGATGTCACCGAAGGAGCACTTCGGCTCGGACGGCACTGTCGCAACGTCACGACTTTCGTCGGCGGGTCGACCGTCGCCGTTGGTGACAGTGGGGATCATGGACGACAAAGGCGCACTGCTCGGACGTGGCGAGCGTGGCGAGGTGGTGATTCGCAGTTCGTTGGTGATGGCGGGCTATTACAAGAACCCCGACGCAACCGCGGAAGCGTCAGCCCACGGCTGGCATCACACCGGCGACATCGGGTACCTGGACGAGGACAATTTCCTGTTCATCGTCGATCGCGCCAAGGACATGATCATCACGGGCGGTTTCAACGTCTACTCGGTCGAGGTCGAGCAGGCGCTCATGGCGTATCCGGGGATTCAGGACTGCGGAGTGATCGGGTTGCCGGACGACAAGTGGGGCGAACGCGTTGTGGCAGTGGTGCAACCGCACCTCGGCGCCGACATCGACGGCGCCGAGGTAATGGCTTTCGTGAAGGCTCGCATCGGGAGTGTGAAGACTCCGAAGCAAGTCGTCGTCTGGGACGATCTACCTCGCTCCAAGGTCGGCAAAGTTCTCAAGAACGAGATCAAGAGCGAGCTGACGGGCTGAGATCACGACTCGCAGACCACGTCTTCTGCCGGCAGTGAGCCGTCGAGCAGATACGAGTTGACGGCGGCGTTAGCGCAAGTGTTCCCGTAGCTGGGGAACACCGCATGGGTACGGCCTGGAACTGTCACCAGCCGTGAGCCTTTCATGGCTTCATGCATACCAAGTCCTTCCTCGTACGTCGTGCGGGTGTCTCCGGTTGCCTGGATCTGCAATGCCGGAACATTGCTGTCGATGTCGATCCGCTTCGGGGGCTCACTGCGCCAGAACGCGCAGGGCATGATCGTGTTGTGGGTGCCGGCAAAGATCGGCTGATCATCCCGGTGCTCTTCCAACTTGTTGCGATACCACTGGGGATCACTCGGCATCGATACGTCGCCGCAGACGATGGCGATTGTTCCGGCATAGTCGGGGCCGGTACCCAGTTCGGTCTGGAACCACGCCTGCATCAGACCCGTCAGCTGGGGGTGGATGTTCTCGACGGTCTTGCCGGACGCGAGATCGCGCAACTGGACCAATACCTGTGCGAATGCCTCACTTTCCTTCTCGGTGTCCCCGGTTCCGTTGACGTACATCAGGAATGGAAGGACGTGATCGTCGACGGCGTAGTCACCCATCCGAATCGGAGTGGTGGCTGCGTCCGAGATCAGCTTCTCGATGAGGGCGCGAACTTCGGCGGGCGTCGATCCGAGCGCATAGGTGGAGTTGCGTTCCGCTGCCCACTGCGAGAATCCGTCGATCGCCTTCTCGTTGGCCGGGCCCATGTCCTGGAACATCTCGTATCCGTACTTCTTCGGGTCCGGTGCACTGTCGAGAACCACACGATCGATCCTGTCCGGGAACATCTGAGCGTAGGTCGCACCAAGATAGGTGCCGTACGACCACCCGAAGTACGACGCCTTCTCCTGGTCGAGGGCGCCGCGAATCACGTCGAGATCGCGGGCGATATTCTGAGTATTGATGTGCGGCAGATAGTCCGGATACTTGTCCCAGCATTTGTCAGCGGCCTCACGTGCGAGCGCGACACTCTCGTTCCACCCTTCGTCCGTGGTACCCGGTGAACGCATCCATGACATCTGCTCGACGCCGCAGTCGATCGGCGTGCTCTTGCCGAGTCCCCGAGTGTCCATGCCGATGACGTCGTATGCCGCAGCGACTTCCGGTGTCATGCCCGCATTCAAGATCTCGGGCAAGCCCAGACCACGGCCACCCGGGCCGCCGGGGTTGGTGAGCAGGATTCCACGTCGCTGCGCTGGGTCGGTGGACGCGACCCGCGAGATCGCCACTTCGATTGTCTTCCCGTCAGGGGCAGAATAGTCCAAAGGCACTGTGACCATGGCGCAGTCGCTTGCCGTTGACGTTCCGGTGTCTGTGGCGCATGGTCCCCATTCGACATCCTGGTCGTAGAACGCGCTGAGATTTGGTTGTGGATCTGTCTGCGGGGCAGTAGGTTCCGAACATGCAGCCAAGGCGGGTACGGCGAGTGCGGCAGCGGCGACTGTGAAAGCCAGCCATTTTCGCGGTCGAGGCATGCGTGATCTGGGCATGATGGATCCAGTCATTGTCGTGTCCTTGTGTCGAGCCCGATTCGGGCAGCGTTGATCACCCCACTTCGAATGTGGGGGCTTATGAGGGGGTTCAGGGTCGAGATTGGCGGGCGGCGAACTCGGCCGCCACTGCCTTCGCGAATCTTTCCTGGGTGGCGGTTCGTCGATCCGCTTGGTGTTCGCGCAGTACCGCTACCAGACGAGTGGGTGAAGCACTCTCCGGTGCAGCCTGTTCAGGTAGCACGCTCTCGGTGAAGTCGCAGAACTGAATGGCAAGGGCCGCAATCGTGTCCGCGTCCGCCGGGGCGTCGGCGAGGGCGTCCATGCGAGTGATCAATTCGATTGCCTGCTCGCGGTTCGGCTCGGCCAACGCTCGGTGATGTGCGCTCAGGAGTGAATCGCAGACCTCGGGATCGCCCCCGGAGACCGTGAGCGCGAGGATCAGAAGTTCGCGCTCGTTGTCGATCCATGCTGTCGGCGCACCGGCCACGACGTACTGTGCGAGCACTTCGGAAAATGCATCGGGTAGTTCGGGATCGGCGTTGCGGCGTAGTGACTCGATGTGGGCACGTTGAACAGCGATCTGTTCGGCCTTGGTTGCCAATTCCTTGTCGAGGGCGTCCAGCGCGGACCGAGTGTCGTGAGCATCGCCGTCCAGGAGTTCGGCGATCTTGGCGACGGGGATCCCCAGATCGCGCAGACGACGGATCCGGCTCAGTCGTGCCAGGTCCACCGCCCGGTACATGCGGTAGCCGTTGGGTTGGCGTTGTGGTTCCTCGAGAAGCCCGTTCGAGTGGTAGTAGCGCACGGATCTGACTGTGGTGCCGGCCAAATTGGCCAGCTCGCCGATGGTCATCATCGTTCTGCCCTCCCGTGATCGAAGCGGATTCCGTCTGTGGAAACCATTCTCCAACCCTGACGCGGCGTCAGGGTCAAGGTTCGAATGAAGAACGTGACCGTTGACACGTTAAGGACTTGACCTTAACCTGGATTCTGTCCGTTACGACATCGTCGATTTCGAGGAAGTGCCCTGATGGCTACCCTTTTTCCTGCGGCAACGATCTTTCCGATTCCCACCGATCCGCTTGCGGCCTACGGTCCACTCGTTGCTCGCCGGAATCCCGAGTCGGTTACCCCGGCGCCGTACGAACACTTTGTGGTCAAGGCGGTCACTCCGACGATCGGAGCGGAAATCTCCGGTATTCGACTCCGTGGGGACCTGTCGGATTCCGTGATTGCGGAACTCCGCCGAGCCCTCCTCGAATGGAAAGTCCTCTTCTTTCGGGATCAGGACCTCGGCCGAGCGGATCATCGAGCTTTTGCCGAGCGTTGGGGCGATCTCGAGCAGCATCCGTTCTTCAAATACACGCAACCCGGGCAGACGGACGTCGATGTCACGACACTTGCCAAGGATGCAATGGTCGGCGGAGTCGAGAACAACTGGCACAACGACGTCACGTGGCACGAGTTTCCGTCGTTCGCAGCGGTGCTTCGTGCAGTCGAGGTGCCAGAGGTAGGTGGTGACACGTTGTGGGCGGATACCGCAGCCGCCTACGACCTACTTCCGGAAGACATCAAGAAGCGTATCGACCCGCTTGTTGCAGAACATGATTGGATCAATTCTTTCGGTAGGTCGATGCCGGCGGATGCGGTCGAGATGTTGCGTCCGAAGTTCCCCGCTGTGCAACATCCGGTGGTTCGGGTCATTCCCGAAAGCGGCAGGCGGGTGTTGTTCGTCAACATGACCTTCACGCAACGGATCCTCGGAGTGTCAGAAGAGGAGTCGAACCAACTCCTCACGATGTTGTATCGACACGTCAACCGTCCGGAGTTTCAGGTCCGTCTCAAGTGGGAGCCGAATACCGTTGCCTTCTGGGATAATCGGACGTGTCAGCACTATGCCGCCAGTGACTATTTCCCGGCGCGACGCGTGATGGACCGAATCTCGATAGTCGGAGATCGACCGATGGGTGTTGCGGACTGACGAGCCCCAACCTCTACTACGGGTAGTAGTAATGCAGCTCACATAGTTTTTCGACGCCTTGTCGATATGATTTCGACAAGGCGTCGATAAAAGTCGGCGTGACTCGGACCGACGACTTTGGAGCTTCCCGAATGTTCCTCGCCCTGCGTGAACTGTGGTTCGCGCGAAACCGTTTCCTCTTGATGGGTGCCGTGGTTGCCCTCATCTCGATCCTGATGGTGATCCTGTCCGGACTCTCGTCCGGCCTGGTCAATGACGGTGTCTCCGCATTGCAGCGGACGCCGATTCAGGCGTTTGCCTTCGCGCCGGACACCAAAGCCGACTCGGCGTTCTCGCGCTCGGTCGTCACCGAGGAGCAGGCGCAAGCGTGGCGCACGCAACCCGATGTCCAAGACGCCGAGCTCTTCGGCAACATGATCGTCAATGCAAAAACTCGCAGTGGCACGCCTGTCGATCTCACGCTCTTCGGCATCGAACCTGGCTCCTTCCTCGAGCCGGTCTCCGCCGACGGGAGGGGACTGCAAGCCGACACGGACATCATCGTCAGCTCTACCTTCCGCGATGACGGTGTTGCGATCGGTGACACCGTGATACTCGATCGACTCGGTACGGAGCTGACAGTTGTCGGATTCACCGAAGACAAGCGCACTTTCGGTCACGTCGACGTCGCCTACCTGCCACTGCGTACTTGGCAGGAGGTTCACGCCGGTGCCAATATCGGCGAAACCGCCAATGCCAGTGCCTATTCCGAAGCAAGTGTTGTTGCGATTCGGGGTATTGGTGGCGCGTTGCCGGACCTCGTGTCGGGCGATGCGGCGGCGGGAACGTCCGCAAAGACGCTCGAGGAATCTTTCGACTCCTCACCAGGCTTCTCCGCGGAAATGATGACAATGTCGATGATCAAGGCGTTTCTGTACGCGATCTCGGCGCTGGTGGTCGGTGCATTCTTCAGTATCTGGACGGTTCAGCGTGGTCGTGAACTCGCAGTGTTGCGCGCAATGGGAGCCTCCACCGGCTTCCTGCTTCGTGACGGCATGGCGCAGGCACTGGTAGTGCTGCTTGGTTCCATCGGCATCGGTGTGTTGCTGGGCTTGGGGCTCGGTTCGGGACTCGAAGGCGGGGGGATGCCGTTCGCCCTCGAGTCCGGCCCTGTCGTCAACGGCGCAGTGCTCTTGGCGGTACTCGGGCTGGTCGGCGCAGCCGTTGCCATCGTCCGCGTTACCCGTGTCAACCCGCTCACCGCTTTGGGAGAAAACCGATGACCACAGTCGAAAAGACCACAACCGGATTGGTATTGACCGCTGTCAGTCTTCGATTCGGTGACGGTGACTCCACCGTGCTCGCCCTCGACAACGTGAACCTCGAGGTCTCGGGCAGCGAACTTGTCGCGATCGTCGGACCGTCAGGCGCTGGAAAGTCGAGCTTGCTCGCTGTGGCCGGCGGACTCGGTCGGCCGTCGAGTGGAACGATTGTCATCGACGGCGTCGACGTGTCGGCGATGCCTGCCCGTGCCCTGGCCAAACTTCGACGAGACAAGGTCGGCTTCGTCTTTCAATCCGGCAATCTGATTCCAGCACTGACGGCGCGCGATCAGCTTCGGCTCATTCCCAAGCTCACGGGGAGGCCGGGTCGCGATCCCGAGGAATTGCTCGACTCGGTCGGTATGAGTCACCGTGCAGATCGTCGACCTGGTCAACTCTCCGGCGGTGAACGCCAGCGCGTCGGTATCGCTCGGGCTTTGATGAGCAATCCCTCGCTACTGCTCGTCGACGAGCCGACGGCTGCTCTCGACCGCAAGCGCAGCCATGAGGTGGTCGAACTGCTCTCGCGCGAAACCCACGAGGCCGGCGTCGCTACGATCATGGTGACCCACGATCACGACGTGCTCGGGCACTGCGACCGCATCCTCGAAATGGTTGACGGTCGGTTGCGTCAGAGCGAGTAAGCCCGCAAGGGGACTGGAGGAGATTCGGTGCCGAGGATCGATGCGCCCACTGTGGTCGAGCATCGTGCTGCTCAGCGCCGAGCCCTCCTCGACGCTGCACACACTCTTCTGTCCGAGGCTCCGGACCGGCCGCCGGGGCTCGGTGAGGTGGCGGCGAAGGCCGGGCTCGCCAGGTCGAGTGCCTACCACTACTTCCGGTCCCGGGAAGATCTCCTCAGCGCCGTCGTCGAAGACATGTTCCCGCGCTGGAACGACAAAATCGTCGAGGCGATGGCAGGCGCCGACGATCCGGTATGGGCCTACGTCGAAGCAAACCTCCAATTGGTTGCCGACGGGGAGCACGCGATCGTCGGAGCGTTGGCGACGCTGACCCCGCAAACGTTTCGAGATTCGCGGATCATGGAAATGCACGACAGTCTTGTGCTTCCTCTGGTCGAGGCCCTCCGTCTCCGTGGTGTCTCGGACCCGAAGCTCACTGCCAAGCTGATCAACTCGCTGGTGCATGCGGGTACTGAACTGATCGAATCCGGTTGCAGCATGGAGGAAGTCAGGTCCGCAGTGCGTGAGGTCCTCGCGTGACGGGCAGCCTCAGGCAGTAGTCAGATCCATGCGGAGGTACTCGGTGATGCGGAGCAGTCTCGGGGGTTGGGATACGTCTGAGGAAAGTGCCTGAAATGCTTCGTCTTTCGCGACGAGACGCGGGGCGCCAAGGCTCACCTCCGTCTCGTCGACCGACAGTCGAGCGCTTCCCGCTTTCAAGACGTTCTGCACCCAGTCCGAGCCTGATCCGTACACCAGGATGAAGACGTAGCCGCCGTCGACCGGATAGGCGTCGAGAGGCGTCCGATAGGTCGTGCCGGATGTACGTCCGACGTGCGTCAGCACCGGCCACTTCCCGCTCGAGATTGCGCGAGGATTGAACACTCGCTTGTTGACGTGTCCCCACCATCTCGGCATCGGCATTGTGATCTCCCTTCAGGATAGCCTTACGGGCGTAAGGCAGGCTTACAGCTGTAAGGATGACTTACGCCTGTAAGGTTGTCAACGTATTCGTTCCTCGGAGGGGGTCTGTGTGTCACGACAGCAGCGGCAGCCGCTGAACAGAGCTCGCGTGCTCGCGGGGGCGATCCGCGTTGCCGACGCGGGTGGCGTCGAGGCCGTCACGATGCGACGGGTGGCCCAGGAATTGGGCATCGAGGCGATGTCGCTCTATCACCACGTGCCGAACAAGGACGCGATTCTGGACGGCGTCGTCGACGCAGTGTTCGAGGCGATCGACCTACCCGACAGCGAGTGTGCGGATTGGCGAGATGCAATTCGTGGACGCGCGTCTTCCGCTCGCAGAGTCCTGTCGCAGCACCGTTGGGCTCTCGGTCTGCTGGATTCGCGGCGCAACCCTGGCCCGGCGACGCTGCGTCACCTCGACGCTGTGCTCGGAGTTCTCCGGAAGGCCGGGTTCACGGTGCCGATGGCCGCTCACGGGGTCTCGCTGATCGACAGTTACATCGGCGGATATGTTCTCCAGGAGGCGAATCTACCGATCAGCGGGCCCGGCGGCGTCGAAGAAGTTGCGAGTGACATCCTCGAGCGCCTTCCGGCTGAAGAGTTGCCCTTCCTTCACGAGATGATCGTCGATCACGGTCTGAGTCCGGCTTACGATCACACGAGTGAGTTCGCCTACGGTCTCGATCTCATCCTCGATGCGCTGGAGGCGCGTCGGGCATCGGCGACACCGGCCCTCGAATAGCGACGATTCGTGTCCAGTTGCTCACTCCTACTGAGGTGACGCAAGGTGTGTGCACGCGGATGAGCTGCAGTGTCCCTATTGACAGGTGGCTGTATATACAGGACTATACATTCATCAAAAGTGACCCAAGGCACATTGCGTAGATGATGTGATGCACGCCCGCGGTGGCCGAGTCCTTCGATCGATGGAGTTCTGATGACTGAACGTCTTCCTGCGGAAGACCAGACGGAAGACAACAGTGTCCTGCTCGACGGGAGGGGGCTCTCGGTTCACCGAGTGAACGAAGTTGCTCGAGAGCCGGCGTTGATTCGACCTGCCGATGCGGCGCTCGACCTGACTCGGCGGTCATGGGAGACCGCGGTTCGGGTTTCCTCCCGTCAGGCGGTGTACGGGCGCACTACCGGGGTAGGCGGGAATCGCGAAACATCCGTCTCCGACGGTGTGCAGCAGGATCTGAGGCTTCTGAGAAGTCACGCAACGGGATCGGGCCCCAGGCTCCCTGACCGGTTGGTGCGCGCCGCGATCGTCATCCGCACCAACCAGATCCTCAACGGCGGCTCCGGTATGCATCCCGACATCATCGACGGTCTGGTTGCTGCTGTTGCTTCACAGAACCTGCCGACAGTGCACGCACGCGGCGCGATCGGAACGGGTGACCTGAGTGCGTTCTCCGAAATTGCCTTGGGGCTGATCGGCGAGAGCCCGCTTCGTGACGGACGCACAGGGGTCAGTTGGACTCCACACCACGGTGATGCACTTCCCTTCATCTCCACCAACGCGATGACGGTGGCGATCGCCGGCGACACCAGCATCGAAGTTGCGGGGTGGCTTCAGCACTGCTTGGTTGTCAGCGTCCTTTCCGTGCTCGCGTCGCGAAGTTCTGTCGAACCGTTTGCTGCACAGGTGCAATCGGCAAGAATGCACTTCGGTCAAGCGGAAGTCGCAGAGAGGGTTCGCGATCTGCTGGCACCACACGACATCGCACCAGCGAGGGTTCAGGACTCGTTCGGGTTTCGCGCCCTACCTCAAATCTTGGGTGCCACCTGGCAAGCGGTGCATCGACTGCAGAACACGCTGAGTATCGAGATGAATTCGTCTTCGGAGAATCCGCTGGTGTCGGTCGAAGACGACATGGTGTTCCACAATGGGAATTTCCATGCGATGCCGATCGCGCTTGCAGTCGACGAGGCGAAGTTGGCGATCGCCAGTGCTGCCCTGCTCTCGCAATGTCGGCTCGCCAACCTCTCCGATCCTGCAGTCACCGGCCTTCGTGCGTTCCTCGCGGACGGTCCGGACGGCAGCAGCGGCACCATGCTTCTCGAATACACGACTTCTGCTGCCATCGCCGAGATCCGCTCGTCGGCAGCTCCGGGGTCGTTGGGCCACACGGTAATTTCGCGCGGTACCGAGGACCATGCAAGTTTCGCATCCCAAGCTGCAACTCAATTGGCGGACATCCTCGGCCAATCTCGATTGGTGCTGGCGTGCGAACTGATCTCCGCCGTTCGCGCACTTTCGCAACAGCAACGTGAGTTGGATCCGGCGACCGAGCTCGGCGCGTACCTTGCGCGTGCGCGCATGGTGCTGGATGCGAGGACCGAAGATCGTTCGCTCAGTGCCGATCTGAGTGCCGGTGTGAACTTTCTTTCTCAGCCGATCGGCCCGTAAGCAGGTGAACTGAATCACAAGTAGGTGTGTGCTCGAACAGAACTCGACCAATTTTCCTGGGTGCGTCCGGACTCAGGTCGACACGAAAGTAGTTCGTAGATGATCAAATTCGACAAAGTCACCAAGGCGTATCCAGACGGAACGATTGCCGTCGATGCTCTCGATCTGGAGTGCCCGACGGGAAAGATCACCGCGTTGGTGGGTCCTTCCGGCTGCGGCAAGACAACCTCACTTCGCATGATCAACAGGTTGATCGAACCTACGTCAGGCGCGATTTCGCTCGACGGTGAGTCCACGGCGGGAATGGATCCGGCACTTCTGCGTCGACGCATCGGGTACGTGATCCAGCACGCCGGTCTCTTTCCCCATCGCACCATCGTCGACAACATTGCGACGATGCCCCGCCTGCTCGGGGCGAGCAAGAAGGAATCACGAACTCGCGCTATGGAACTGCTCGAAACGGTTGGTCTGACAACTAACTTTGCCGACCGCTATCCGTGGCAGCTCTCCGGTGGACAACAACAGCGAGTCGGTGTCGCGCGAGCGTTGGCCGCGGATCCGTCATTCATGCTGATGGACGAACCGTTCAGCGCCGTGGATCCGGTCGTCCGTGGCCAACTGCAAGACGAGTTTCTCCGCCTGCAAAAGGAGATCGGAAAAACGATCATCATCGTCACCCACGACATCGACGAAGCACTGAAACTCGGGGATCAAGTAGTGGTTCTGCGTACCGGAGGCATTCTTGCGCAGGCGGCGACGCCCCTCGAGTTGCTCACTCAACCCGCCGACGAATTTGTTGCCGATTTCGTCGGGCGTGACCGTGGGTACCGATCGTTGGGATTCACGACTTTGGACGGCGAGCTGCCGACAGTTTCAGAACCCGTCGCACATTTGGGCGATTCCGCTGCGGCGGCCCGCGCACTCACAGGCGATACGTGGCTCTTGGTAGTGGACCCCGCGAACAAGCCGCTCGGGTGGGTGAAGCCGGACGCACTTATGGATCGTATTCGCCCGGACGACTTGAATCTCAGTGGAACACTTGCTGATTCCAAAGGCACGATGCGAGCTCTGTTGGATGCGGCGCTGTCAGCGCCGAGTAAGCGTGGCGTTGTCGTCGATGATGCCGGACACCTGGTGGGAACCGTCACCGCCCACGCTGCGGTGGAAGCCATCGAGGCCGCCGACCTGGCCGACGCGGGGAGAGCACTCCGATGAACTTCGAGTGGCTCGGACGCCAGTCCGATCGGATCATGGACCTGGTGGGTTGGCACATTCTTCTGTCGTTGATTCCCTTGGTGATCGGCTTGGTGGTCGCGTTGCCGATCGGCTGGGTCGCCTATCGCAGTCGCCGATTGCATCCCTACGTGGTGGGCACGGCCGGATTGCTCTACACGATCCCCTCGCTCGCGCTGTTCGTCCTCCTGCCTCCGATCCTCGGTACCAAGATTCTCGATCCGATGAACATCATCGTGGCGCTCACTGTGTACACCGTTGCCCTGCTCGTACGGGTAGTGGCCGATGCGCTCGATTCGGTTCCGCCGGAAACGGTTCTGGCGGCAACGGCGATGGGCTACCGGCCATACCAGACGCTGTTGAAAGTGCAGTTGCCGGTTGGAGTTCCGGTGATCTGCGCGGGTTTGCGCGTAGCAGTCGTCTCGAACGTAAGTCTTGTCTCACTCGGCGCACTTCTGGGGATCCCGCAGATTGGTTCGTTGTTCACTCAGGGATTTCAGTTGCGCTTCTACACTCCCATCATCGCGGGTATCGCTCTGTGCCTGGTGCTGGCGTTGATCCTTGATCTCCTCATCATGTTGGCGAATCGGTTGCTGACACCGTGGACCCCGAAAGTGACTACATCATGATCAACTACCTTCTCGACGGATCCCACTGGACCGGGCCGGACGGCATCCCCACCCTTCTCGTGCAACATCTGATGTATACATTCGCTGCGCTGGCGGTGGCGGCGGTCATCGCGATCCCGCTCGGTCTCTACATCGGACACACCGGACGGGGATCCGTTGTGGTTGCTGGACTGGCGAACTCGCTGCGAGCGCTGCCGACCATCGGTCTGCTGATCCTGCTGGTTCTCATCATCGCGCCCTCTTTTCCGAACAAACTCGCGTACCTGATTCCCAGTCTCATCGTCCTGGTACTTCTCGCGATCCCTCCAATCCTCACCAATACGTATGCCGGCGTCCGAGCGGTCGATCAGGCTGCGGTCGACGCCGCGCGGGGAATGGGATTTCGGTCGATGCGGATCTTGACCGAGGTCGAAATTCCGTGCGCCCTGCCACTCATGTTGTCCGGCATCAGAAGTGCTGTTCTTCAGATCGTCTCCACGGCGACTGTCGCCGCGTACATTTCGTTGGGTGGACTCGGCCGGTTGCTGATCGACGGAAAGGCCCAGAGCGACTACGGCCAGATGGCGGCTGGAGCCGTGCTGGTATCGCTGATCGCCCTGGTCTTCGATCTCGGAATCGGCGCACTGACCGCGCGGGTCGTTTCGCCCGGCATCACCAGGCGCGATCGGAAGAAGAAGACAGAGAAGACCGCCGCCCCATCACCGCGCACTGCTGTGCCTGCGCCCGCACCGATCTGAGGACATTCGAGATGAAAAAGGTATTGATCGCCGCGTTGGTCGGTGTGACAGCTGTTGCGTTGTCCAGTTGCGGAATCGGCAAGGACCCCTTGGCTACCGATGGTGGTGGTAGTGCCGAGGGCGCCATAGTGATCGGATCCGCCGACTTTCCCGAGAGTCAACTGATTGCGACCATTTACGCCGAAGCGCTTCGTGCCAACGGTATCGACGTTACCGAGAAGTTGAACATCGGTAGTCGAGAACTCTACGTACCGGCATTGCGCGACGGTTCCATCGATCTGATTCCCGAGTATTCCGGCGCCTTGTTGCAATATCTGGACAGTAAGACAACGGCGACGGCGTCAGATGAAGTGTCCGCTGAAATCGATGCGAAACTGCCCAAGGGCCTGGTGGCTCTCGAGCCATCACCCGCAGAGGACAAGGACGTACTTGCCGTCAAACAGGAGACAGCGGAAAAATATTCGCTGGAGACCATCGAGGATTTGGTGCAGCATGCCGACGAGTTGACTCTCGGCGGTCCGCCGGAATGGAAGACGCGTGAGAACGGCGTTGCGGGGCTGAAGACCAAATACGGCCTGACTTTCCGGGAGTTCCTGGCCCTCGATGCAGGTGGGCCCCTGACGCTCAACGCGCTTCTGAGCGGGCAGATACAGGTAGCCGATGTCTTCAGCACCGATCCTGCGATGCGCTCGGAGAACTTGGTCGCGCTCGAGGACACGAAGCACCTCTTTCTCGCCGAGAACATCACGCCGATCATCAACGAATTGAAGGCTCGCGATGACGTCCGCTCAGTGCTCGCGGGCGTTTCGGCGGCGCTGACCACCGAGGACCTCATCGAGATGAACCAGCGCGTCGCTGATCTCGACGACATGAGTGACATCGCTCAGGACTGGTTGCAGGAGAACTCCCTGGTGCCATGATCGAAGGCCCGGTGTTGTTCTCGTCGTCGGTCGAACCGACGATATCGATAGGACGCGGGCCGGGGTAACGTCGCGAAGTCAGGCGTGCCTCGGCCTCACGGGGACCCGTTCAGACCAAGGATTTCCACATGCCGAGAAGCCGACCGCGCACACCCGTTGGACGAGTTCGGAACGACGCAGCCACTGCAACCAGGGTTGTAGTGGCCGGCGTGTGTCTGGTGTTTTCGCTCATTTCGGTCCGCTCACGCTCGGTATTAAACAAGCAGAAGCTTTGTCGTCCTTGGGAAGTCAAGCCGGAACGGTTGCTCAATTCTCAGTTGCACCGTGGTCCCCTTCACAATTGCCGACGGCGTCCACATCCGAGGGGTGCGGAACGATCACGTACCCCCAGACAGGCGTCATCGCCTCCATCGACAATCTGGAAGGCGGTATCACTTGTGAGGGGTCAATGGATGTCGCCCAAAGGTACCTGAATGACACGTCGCTCAGCCATGGCGAAAACACCTGGTCAGCGGAGTTCGACGGTTGGCTGTGCAGTGTCTTGACTGCAACCGCCAGCGAGGTCGAAGGGCTCAGTTTGAAGTGCTCGGACAGAACTCGTGGAACCAGTTTTCAGGCGGTTCCGTAGATCTGCTGGAGGCCCGCCGAGTTCAGCGCTGAACCGGCACGTGCTTCGTGACTATCCGGTGGATCAGGCGAGCAGCCGTTCGGGCAGTGCGATTGTCGACGTCGAGGCTCGGGTTCAGTTCGGCGACATCGAGAACCGCGAGCTTGCCACTGGACGTGACTCGGTCACAGACGTATTGGATGGTTTCGAGGCTGACTCCGTAGGCCGCAGGTGCGCTGACGCCCGGCGCCACGGCAGCAGGGAGGACGTCGAGGTCGATGGTCAGGTAGACCAGATCGACGTCGTCGAGGAAGCCTGCGAGGAACTGATCCACGACGCCTCGACCGATCGCTCCGCATTCGTCGTCGAGCAGATAGCGAACGCCAAGGCGGTGAGCAGTGTCGAACAATGCAGTGGTGTTGCTCGGCTGGCTGATTCCGATCACGCTGTACTGATGCGACGTGCCTGCCGCTGCTTCGTCCTCGGCGATCTGACGAAAGGGTGTGCCGGAGCTGGGTATCGGGTCGCCCCGCAGGTCGAAGTGCGCGTCGAGATTGAGGATTCCGAGTTTGGCTCCGGCGGTACGCATCTCGGATCCTGCGACGCCGAGGTACGTGCCGTAGGCGATTTCGTGTCCTCCCCCGAGAACGACGGGGAAGTGTCCCGAATCGAGCGCAGCGCTGACGGCGTTCCCGAGCGAGGCTTGACCGGCCTCGAGCTCTTCACCAGACACGGCAACGGTTCCCGCGTCCTGAATCTGCAGCGGTTCGGCCAGCGCCATGGAGGCCAAACCCGCTCGCAAAGCGTCCGGGCCGTCTGCAGCACCGCGCCGTCCCTTGTTGCGCCGGACGCCTTCGTCGCTGGAGAAACCGATCAGGACGCAGTCGCCGGGCGTCTGGTCTACCGAATACGGTTGCACGGCATGGTGCCAACGCAAATGCTCGGCAGTGGTGCCGTCGGAGCGCCCTGTCCACGGCGTGGGTTCGATGTCGACTGCGATCTGATGTGCCACAACGGCCTCCCGGTGAGTGTATTTCAGTAGCTGGTTGCGAGTGCGCCGTTTTTCCAGACGTCGCGCACCAGCGGCACTCCCGGGCGGTAGGCGAGGTGGAGGTACGACGGTGCATCGAGCGCGATGGCGTCGGCACGTGTTCCGAGAGAAAGGGTTCCGACGTCGGAGCGCTGCAACGCCCGGGCGCCTCCTGCAGTGGCGGCCCAGACTGCTTCAGCGGGCGTCATGTGCATGTCTCGCACCGCAATTGCGATGCAGAACGGGAGGCTGGTGGTGTAGCAGGTGCCGGGGTTGCAGTCGGCGCCGAGAGCTACGGTGACTCCGGCGTCCAGCAGTGCGCGGGCGTCGGGGTACTTGTTGCGGGTGGAGAAGTCGGCACCTGGCAACAGTGTTGCGACGGTGGAACTCTGAGCCAGGGCGTCGATGTCCTCGGCGGTGACGTACGTGACGTGATCGACGGATGCGGCACCCATTTCGACGGCAAGCTGGACTCCTGGTCCTTCGCCGAGTTGGTTTCCGTGGACGCGGGGGATCAGTCCGGCGGCGACGCCTGCGCTCAGGACTGCGTGTGCCTGTTCGCGATTGAACGCACCGCGCTCGCAGAAGACGTCGATCCATTTCGCGTGTGGCGCACAGGCAGGGATCATCTCGTCGCACGCCATGGCAACGTAATCATCGGCGCGGCCGGCATATTCGGGTGGTGGAACGTGGGCCGCCAGCAGTGTGACCTCGTCGGTGAACTGCCCGGCGATCATCGCGCTGCGTAGTTCGCTCTCGGTGTTCTGCCCGTACCCGGTCTTGCATTCGACGGTTGTGCTGCCCGAGCGCAGGGATTCGTCGAGTAGGCGTCGAACATTGGCCTGTAATTGTTCGTCGGTGGCCGAGCGTGTCGCTTCGATGGTGTTGCGGATGCCGCCGGCAGCGTACTTTTCGCCCGCCATCCGAGCTGCGAATTCCTCGGCCCTCTCGCCACCGAACACCAAGTGCGAGTGGCTCTCCACGAAGCCGGGCAGGAGTGCCCGGCCGCCGATATCCTGACCGATATCGGCAGCCGGGGCGTCGGCGGAATCGCCGACCCAAGCAACAACGCCGCCGTCGAAGACGATTGCCGCGTCGTGTCGTACGCCGAGCATGCCCTCACCCAGAGTCGGGTCATTGGTGACGAGGGTTCCGATGTTGGTCAGAACTGTGGTTCGAGAACCATTCGTGGTCAATGTAATTCCTAACTCAGGGTGAGGTGGTGGAGCTGGTTCAGTTCTCGGTCATCGGGATACGGACGCCGCGGGTGGCTGCGGTGTCGATGGCGTGGTCGTATCCTGCATCGGCATGCCGGATGACGCCCATACCGGGGTCGTTGGTGAGAACTGCTTCGAGCTTCTTGGCTGCGAGTTCGGTGCCGTCGGCGATGCACACCTGTCCTGCGTGGATGGAGCGTCCCATACCGACACCGCCACCCTGGTGAAGTGAAACCCATGAAGCGCCGGATGCGGTGTTGACCAGGGCGTTGAGCAGCGGCCAGTCGGCGATCGCGTCGGACCCGTCGATCATCGATTCGGTTTCGCGGTACGGCGAGGCGACCGATCCGGAGTCGAGGTGATCGCGGCCGATGGCGATCGGTGCGGACAGCTCGCCCGAGGCGACCATCTCGTTGAACTTGAGACCCGCGAGGTGACGCTCACCGTATCCGAGCCAGCAGATGCGAGCCGGAAGACCCTCGAAGGCAACCTTTTCGCCTGCCATGGTGATCCAGCGGCGCAGGTGCTCGTTCTCGGGGAAGAGTTCGAGTATGGCCTTGTCGGTGGCCTCGATGTCCTTGGGATCACCGGAGAGCGCTGCCCAGCGGAAGGGACCGAGGCCTTCTTCGAAGAGCGGGCGGATGTAGGCGGGAACGAATCCGGGGAAGTCGAAAGCGCGGTCGTAGCCCGCCTTGCGAGCCTCGTCGCGGATGGAGTTGCCGTAGTCGAACACCTCGGCGCCGGCATCCATGAATCCGACCATGGCCTTGACGTGTGCGGCCATCGCGTTGCGGGAATCTTCGGTGAACTTCTGCGGATCCTTCTCCGACATGGTCTTCATGTCGGAGAAGTCGATGCCGATCGGCAGGTAGGCGAGGGGATCGTGCGCCGAGGTCTGGTCGGTCACGATGTCGATGGGGGCCTTCATCTCCAGCAGCGCCGGGAAGATCTCTGCCGCATTGCCTTCGAGGCCGATGGAGAGTGGCTTCTTCGCATCGCGTGCCGCGGTCGCCAATTCGAGCGCGTGCTCGATACTGTCGGCCTTGGTGTCGAGATACTTGTGGGCGATACGACGGTCGATGCGGGTGATGTCGCAGTCGACGCAGATCGCGACGCCGTCGTTCATCGTGACGGCGAGAGGCTGAGCGCCGCCCATGCCGCCGAGACCCGCAGTGAGGGTGATCGTTCCGGCGAGCGATCCGTTGTAGCGCTTCTTCGCGATGGCGCCGAAGGTCTCGTACGTACCCTGCAGGATTCCCTGGGTGCCGATGTAAATCCAAGAGCCTGCGGTCATCTGGCCGTACATGGTCAGGCCGAGGTCTTCGAGACGGCGGAACTCTTCCCAGTTCGCCCAGTCGCCGACCAGGTTGGAGTTGGCGATCAGCACTCGCGGTGCCCACTCGTTGGTGCGGAAAACACCGACCGGCTTGCCGGACTGCACCAGCATGGTCTCGTCGTTCTTCAGCGTCTTCAGCGTGGCGACCATGGCGTCGAAGGCAGCCCAACTACGTGCTGCGCGACCGGTTCCGCCGTAGACGACGAGGCTGTCCGGGTGCTCGGCAACATCGGGGTCGAGGTTGTTCATGAGCATGCGCAGGGCGCCCTCTTGCTGCCAACCGAGCGTCGTGAGCTCGGGGCCGCGGGGAGCACGGACGGGGCGCGGCTCGTGGCCGGGGGTGCTGATTTCCATTGTGTTCTCCTAGCTTGCTGAAGTTCGAGCTGTTCGAAAAGTGGTGGGGGATCAGACGCGAGAGTCGGTCATCGCGGTGTGATCGGGGTAGATCATCGACGCAGGCGGATTGCTCGTGCGCTTGGCGAGTGGGTAGTAGATCAGGCCGGTGAATACGATTCCGACGATCCAGGAGATGTCGGCGCCGCCGAGCATGTCCGTGACGGGGCCGGTGTACAGCTTCTGTGCGAGGAACGGGATCTGGGCGAGAACGCCGGCGGCGTAGCAGGCCAGCGCGGTGAAGTTCCATGCGCCGTATCGACCGTTGACGTCGTACAGCGCCGGAATGTCGATGCGCTCCTTGGAGATCAGGTAGTAGTCGATCAGGTTGATCGCACTCCACGGCGTGAACACCATGAGCAGCACCAGGACGAAGTTCTTGAAGTTGTCCAGGAAGTCGGCGCTGGCGGCGATCGCGATCAGTACCGAGATCGCGGTGAAACCGAGGATGTAGAGGGTGCGCGCGGTGCTCGAGATTCGTGACTGTCCGTTGAAGGCTGTGACGGTGGTCAGAATCGACATGAATCCGCCGTAGGCGTTGAGCACGTTCACCGTCAGCTTGCCGACCAGGATGACGAAGTAGATCAGGAAGGCGATGGCGGCCGGCCCTGCCAGGTCTCCCATGAAGCCGACCTGGTTACCCAGGAACGCATCGCCGGCGCAGGCCGCGACGAGGACGCCGAAGGTCATGGACCACTGCGATCCGATGACGCTGCCGAGGAACGTCGACCAGAAGGTGGTGCTCTCGGAGGTGCTGCGCGGCAGGTAACGCGAGTAATCGGCGACGTACGGGCCGAAGGTGAGCTGCCAACCGGCACCCAACGAGATCGCGAGCAGGAAGGTGACGATGTCGAAGCCCTTGATGCCGACGTACGAGGCGACGTCGTACTCGAGGAACAGTCGAACGGCCAGGTAGGAGAATCCGACGATGCCGACGACGGTGGCGACCTTGCCGACGATGTGGATGAGCTTGTAGCCGGTGACCGCGACGAATGCGGTGAGGAGACCGAAGACGACGATGCCGACGGTGGGGCTGTCGATGTGCAGGATCTTGTTGACCGCTTGTCCTGCCAACACGGTGCCCGTGGCAGCGAAGCCGAGGTACATCAAAATGACGAGAACGAGCGGGACGACGGCTCCCTTGACACCGAACTGTGCGCGACTCGAGATCATCTGGGGGAGGCCCATGCGCGGACCCTGTGCGGAGTGCAGCGCCATGACAGCGCCACCGAAGATATTGCCGATCAGAAGTCCGACGATCGCCCAGATGGCGTCGGCGCCGAATACGACGGCGAGGGCACCGTCGACGATTGCAGTGATCTGCATGTTGGCGCCGAACCAGAGAGTGAACTGGCTGCGCGGGGTGCCGTGTCGTTCTGCATCCGGGACGACGTCGATAGTGCGTCGTTCCGGAGTGAGGATGACCTCGGCCGGTCCATCGTGAGTCATAGGCCTGTCTTTCTGCTGCGAGCCCGTCGAGCGACGGAATCGACGTCGGGGTATTGCCCACCTTCTTCGTGCTTTGTGCCTGTTGCTCGGCGCTCTGTGCGCTGGGTCACTGTCACTGCGGATAAATGTATATGCCTGTATATACAGGCGTCAATACCCGCGACCCGTTTTCACGTAAATGCTGTGTAACACCACTCGGGAATCAGAAACCCTTACCCGGGTTGAGGATTCCGAGCGGATCGAACGCGGCCTTGATCGATCGGTGCAGTTGCATGCTGTCCTCGCCGATCTCGAGAGAGAGCCACCGGCGCTTCAGAACGCCGACGCCGTGCTCGCCCGTCAGGGTTCCGCCGAGTTCGAGAGCGCGCCGGAAGACCTCGTCCGCGGCGGTCCACACGGCGTCGGGGACCGAGCCGTCGGCAGTGCGGTCGAAGACGAAGGTCGGATGGACGTTGCCGTCACCGGCGTGCGCGACCGTCATGATCTTCACCGAGTGCTCGGCCGCCGCCCGGTCGATACTTTCGAGCATGTCGGGCAGTTTCGACCGCGGAACTCCGACGTCTTCCACGAGGCATTGCCCGAGTCGTTCGGACGCGGGGTAGGCGAGCCGACGGATCTCGAGTAGCTGCGCGGCTTCCGCTGCGTCTTGTGAGACGGCGACAAAATCTGCGCCGGCCTGCTCGAAGTGGTTCTCCATCGCTGCCGCTGCTGCGTCGGCGTCGACCCCGTCGGCCTGTGCGATGAGCATCGCGGCAGTGTTGTCTTCCAATCCGATTCGTTTCCAGTCGTCGACTGCGCGCAGAGTCGCGCGATCGATCAGCTCCAGCAGACTCGGCCCGATCCCGTCACGAACGACAGCGGCAACGGCGTCCGCTGCGGAGCGGAGAGAATCGAAACTGCCGACGACGGTGACCGGTGCTCTCTTGGGCTTGGGCTGCAACTTGAGGGTGGCGCTCGTGACGACTCCGAGAGTTCCTTCCGAGCCGACGAGAAGGCTGGTCAAGTCGTATCCCGCAACACCTTTGACGGTCCTTCGGCCCGTCCGCACGATCCGACCGTCGGCTAGCACCACCTCGAGACCCAAGACCGAATCGCGGGTGACACCGTACTTCACACATCGAAGTCCGCCGGCGTTGGTGGCGATGTTTCCACCGATCGTGGAGAACTCGAAACTGCTCGGATCGGGGGCGTACATCAGCCCGTACTCGTCTGCCGCTCGACTGATGTCGGCATTGATCACCCCGGCTTCCACGACCGCGAGCTGATCGTCCGGATTGATCTCGAGAATCGAGCGCATGCGAGTGGTCGAGATGACCAGACAGCCCTCGACGGCTGTCGAACCGCCCGCCAAACCGGTTCCCGCGCCGCGAGTTACCACCGGGACCCGTTGAGCAGTAGCCCATTTCAGAGCCTCCGAGATGTCGGCCGCAGTTTCGGCGAGCATGACGGCCGCCGGCTGGCCGGGTTTGGCGAGATGGGCCTCGTCGCGACGGTACGAGTCCATTACCGACGGGTCGGTGATCAGGCGACTCGAACCGATCGACCGAGCGAGTTCGTGGACGGACATTCTTATCTCCAGTCGGTCAAAGGTTGTGTGCGAGTGTGTCCACAGCGGCGATCACGGCGTCTTCTGCTGCCCGCTCGCCGACGGTGACCCGCACTCCCTCGCCGGGGAACATTCGGACCGAGACACCTTGCGCGACGCAGGCCGCTTCGAGTGCAGACGCTCTCTTGCCGAGGGGGATCCACACGAAGTTGGCGCCGCTCGGGACGGTCTCGACGCCGCGCAGAGTCAATTGCTCACGTAGGTGAGCGCGACCCGCAGTGACCGTTTCGACTATCGAATCGGTGTGCGCCGGATCGGTCAAGGCCGCGCAGGCCGCGGCCTCGGCAACTGCGCTGAGTCCGAAGGGCGGTGCAGCGCTGCGAAGATCGGCTGCGATCGCCGAGGTGGTGGCGGCATAGCCGGCACGGAGTCCGGCCAATCCGTAAGCCTTGGAGAAGGTTCGGAAGACGACGATGTTGGGAAAGGTTCGAAGCAGGTCGACGCCGTCGACGTCGCTGGTCGCGAACTCCCGGTAGGCCTCGTCCAGGAGGATGAGGACGTCACCCGGGATTGCGCGGGCGAACGCGACGAACTCGGCGGTCGAGAACTCGCTTCCGGTCGGATTGTTGGGGTTGCAGACGAGTACCGCGCGGGTCTGCGGGGTCACGGCTGCCGCCATTGCACTCAGATCGTGCCGATGTTCGGAATCGAGTGCGACGGGTACACCGCTCGCCCCGGCGATTCCGATCAGTATCGGGTACGCCTCGTAGCTGCGCCACGGGTAGACGACCTCGGTGCCCGGACCCGTGTACGCAGTCAATACCTGCTGGAGCAGTGCCAACGACCCGGCGCCGGCCAAGACCTGGTCGTCGCCGACGCCCAGGCGATCGCTCAACCGGGCGATCAGCGTGTCACCGAACAACGACGGGTACAAGTGTGATTGTGACGCCGCGAGATTGACGGCGTCGAGAATTGCGGCCGAGGGTGCAACCGTCGACTCGTTGCTCGACGCCCGCCACCGAACCTGCTCGAGGCCGGCTGCTTTGGAGTATCGAGGAAGTGCTTCGATTTCGGGTCGAGGACGAGGCCTCAGCGCTCCGGGCGCGGTCATGCCAGGGCGCCGATCGCGTTCTCCGCGGCGGCAACGAGTGCGCCGGACGCGGCCAAGTCCACTGCCGCTTCGATCTCGGGCGACAGGAAGCGATCGGTACCCGGTCCCTGCACCTTCTCGCGCAGGGTTCGGAGTACTGCTCCGGTGGCGGGGGAGGGCTCGAGTGGGGAGCGCAAGTCGATTCCTCTTGCTGCAGTGAGTATCTCGATCGCAAGTACTCGGGTGAGACCGTCGATGGACCGGCGGAGCTTGCGTGCACCCGACCATCCCATGGAGACGTGATCTTCCTGCATGGCCGAGGAGGGAATCGAATCGACACTGGCTGGGCTCGCGAGTCGCTTGAGTTCGGACACGATGGCAGCTTGCGTGTACTGCGCGATCATCAGTCCGCTGTCGACTCCAGGATCGTCGGCGAGGAAGGGGGTCAGGCCGTGATTGCGTGCTACGTCGAGGAATCGGTCGGTGCGGCGTTCGCTGATACCGGCGACGTCCGCGGTCACGATGGCGAGGAAGTCCAAGACGTAAGCCACGGGAGCTCCGTGGAAGTTGCCGTTCGAACGAACCCTTCCGTCGAGGGTGACGACGGGATTGTCGACAGCACTGGCCAATTCGCGTCCGGCGACGAGGCGGGCGTGATCGACGGTGTCGCGTGCGCCGCCGGCGACCTGCGGGGCACAGCGAAGTGAATACGCATCCTGAACTCGGGTGCAGTCAGGGCCCGCGTGGCTGGCGACGATCGGGGAGTCGGCAAGCAAGCGCACCATGTTCGAGGCCGCCGCGCCCTGCCCGGGGTGGGGACGAAGAGCCTGAAGATCGGCGGCGAATACCTGATCGGTGCCGAGCAGACCCTCGACGCTCATCGCGGCCGCGATGTCGGCCAACTTGAGCAGATGATCGAGATCGGTGATCGCGAGGGCCAGTTGGCCGAGCATCCCGTCGGTGCCGTTGATCAGTGCGAGGCCTTCCTTCTCGGCCAGAACCACCGGTTCGAGGCCATGGGCAGCCAATGCCGTTGCCGCATCGGTGAGTTCACCGTCCGCGGTGCGGACGGAACCTTCTCCGATGATCGCCATCGCCACGTGCGCCAGTGGCGCCAGATCTCCCGAGCATCCGAGGCTGCCGTATTCGTGGACCACCGGGGTGATGCCTGCAGTGAGTAGGTCGGCGTAGGCCTGCGCGACCACGGGGCGCACTCCGGTCCGTCCGGTGGCGAGCGTCGACAGGCGCAGGAGCATCAAGGCCCGAATCACTTCGCGTTCGACTTCCGGGCCCGAACCTGCCGCGTGTGAGCGGATCAGGCTGCGCTGCAACTGCGTCCGCAGATGCGCTGGGATGTGGCGGGTGGCAAGTGCGCCGAATCCCGTGGAAACTCCGTAGACCGGCGTGGGGTCTGCAGCCAGGGCCTCGATGCGTGCGCGACTTTCGGTGATCGCGGCCAGTGAGTCCGCGGTCAATGCGACGCCGTGACCGTTGCGCGCGACGTCGACGACGTCGGCGATGGTGACAGCGCCGATTCCGACCTCGATGGTTCGGGTGGCTGTCCGGGTGGCAGGGGTGGCGTTCATGGGACTCCAATGATGATGCGATGGCTGTCGAATAAAGTCTTGTATACGAGACCCTAGTCTTGAATATGAGACGAAAACAAGACCCGAGAAGGCCGGAACGGAGAAATTTGTTACATGTCGGCGGGCGGAGTCTCCACCATTCGATCGCCGAGGTCGGCGGAGAACTCGGCGCTGACCGTGCGTACTCGGTCGGCGATCAGTGCACTCTCCGCGGCGGATTTGGATCCGGAGAGGAAGGTGACGCCGAGAGCTGCGACCGGACGGCCGTCCCGCGTGATCACCGGACTGGCGATGCAATTGATCCCGGATGTCGTCGCATTCTCTTCGACCGCATACCCGCTCTCGCGTGCTTCGGCGAGCAGTTCTCGCAGTTCGGCGAGGGACGACGGCCCCGTTCCGGTCCGCGTCGGCCAGGTGTATCCCTCGTAGAGAGCGCTGATCTGTTCTGCATCCAGACGGCTCAGAATCGCCCGCCCGACTGCGGTGAGGTGAGCCGGAAGGCGGGTCCCGATTTCGGTCACCAACCGCACGCCCGGCTTGAGCGGTTCACGTTTGTCGAGGTAGATGACATCGGAACCTTGAAGTACCGCCAGATGGGACGTCTCATCCGTCGACTGAGTAAGGGCCAGCATGAATCGTTGGCCCTCGCGGTGCAGTGGGCCGGAGCGCATGTACGACGCACCGACCTCGAACGCCGAGACACCCAGGGTCCAGGCGCGTTGATCAGCCCAGTACGAGACGAACCGTCGATCTCGCATGACGTTGAGAAGATGATGCGTCGTGCTCTTGGGCAGGTCGAGGGCGCTGGAGATTTCCGCGGTCGCCAGCGGCACACCCCGGCGAGCCAGGAGATCGAGCACGTCGAGAACACGCTCAGCGGATTTCACGCGGCTCGTGCTCATGGGGGTATGTCCTTACAGGTAGGTCGGAAGGCGGAGCGGGGGAATCACATTGTCTCGGATACGAGACTGGATCGCCAAGTGTTCGGGGCGGTTAGTGAGTCTGGCTGCCGAGTTCAGCGGACAACCGGGCGCAGTGCTCCACCAAGACGCGGCCGTGGCTGGCGCAGACCTCGTCCGTCAGACGGAAGGTGGGGCCGACCACGCTGAGCGCTCCGGCTATCTGACCGACCGCGTTGTAGATCGGCGCGGCAACTCCGGTCGAGTGATCCTCGATGGTGTCGTGGGCGATGGCGTACCCGCTCTCGCCTACCTTGCCGCTCAACGCTGCGCCGACGGCGGTGCCGTCCAGGGGAACGCTCTGGCCAACCCAACCCATGTGACGGATCGCGTGTGTGCCCTCGATCTGATCGAGGTACAGCGCAGTATCTTTCGGTCCCATCGTCGACAGGTAGGTCGATTCCCTCGTGGTTTCGGCGATGGCCTTCATCGCGGGCCGGGCTCTCGGCAACAGTTGATTGTCACCGAGAGCGCGAGCCCCGATCTGCAGTAGCCGCGGGCCGACGCGATAGACGTTGTCCTCGCCCCGGACTACGAACTCGGTCTGTTCGAGGCTTCTGATCAGGCGAAGCGCGGTACTGGTTGCCAGATCGGTCGCCTTGGCGGCGTCGCCGAGAGTCAACCCGCCGTGCTCGACGATCGCACCGAGAAGTTCGAAGGTGCGATTCGCGCTGCGGGTCACGTCGCCGGGGGCCATGTCCTACTCCAAGTGCCGAGGGATGTCTGCGCTGAATCTATCGCGAGCCCGGCAGCACCTCACCGTGGTGCTCGTCCAGCAGGGGGCTGCGGCGAACCTGCGGGCGTCGGCTCTCACCGAACACGACGGGTTGTCGTACGTAGGAGATCTTTCCTGCTACCGGGTGCTCGAACGATTCGACGACCCCCCGATACTCGGCCTGCGCGGAGGTGAGCGCCTGCTGGACGTTCCAGATCTCCGACCCGGCGAGGCCCGCGTCGCCGAGAATGCCGACCACGTCGGCGACGGTCTTTCCGGCAGCCCAGTTTTCGATCTCCTTACGCAACGCCGGCTCGTTCTCGGTCCTGGCGGTGTCGTCGGCAAAACGAGGATCTGCGATCAGGTCGACGCGATTCATCGTCTGCGCCAATTTCTCGAAGCCCGATTGGCTCGCAACCGCGAGGACAAAGAGTCCGTCATCGGCCTTGTAAGTGTCGAAGGGTGTGGAGACCGGATGTCGGTTGCCGACGCGTGGGGGAGTGAGCCCCGTGGACTGCAGCTGGCTGTGCGCTGTCGGCAGCATGGCGAGCATGCTGTCGAACATCGCGACGTCCAGGTGCTGCCCGAGTCCGGTCGCCTGTGCGCTCAACAGGGCGGTGCTGATTCCCCAGGCAGCGAACAGCCCGGCGACCAGGTCTCCGAACGACTCACCCAACCGGGTCGGCCCGGATTCTTCCGAACCGGTGATGCTCATGATTCCCGAAAGAGCTTGGACTACAAGATCGTAGGCGGCGGCTCCGGACATCGGTCCGTCCTGTCCGAAACCGGAGATGGACGCGTACACGATCCGCGGATTGCGAGCCCGCGCAGCCTCGTAGTCGATTCCCAGGCGCTTGGTGACACCCGGGCGAAAGTTTTCGACGACGACGTCCGCGGTCTCGACGAGCGTCAGCAGCGCCTCACGGTCCTCGTCGTTCTTGAGGTTGAGCGCCACCGAACGCTTGCCGCGATTGAGCACGTTGAAGTAGATGCTCTCGCCGTCGCGGAACGGGCCGAGGTGCCGAGAGTCTTCACCGTGTTCGGATTCGATCTTGACGACGTCTGCGCCGGCATCGGAAAGCAATGCGGTGCAGTAAGGCCCGGCCAGGACACGTGAGAGGTCGATGACCCGGATGCCGTCGAGTGGGGGAAGTGCAGTCATGTCCGCGCCTTTCAGAATTCGGTGGAACGCGGCGACGGAGCATTGCCGGCAATGGTGAGCAATTGAATCTGCGAGGTGCCCTCGAAGATGCGGAGAATGCGGCAATCGCGGTACAGGCGTTCGATTTCCGATTCGCGCATGAAACCTGCGCCACCGTGGATCTGCACGGTTTGATCGACGATCGAGAAGCAGGCTTCGGTGGCGACGTACTTCGAAATCGATGCGGCGCGGCGGATGTCCTGGCCGGCGTCCTTGACGTCGGCGGCCCAGTCGGCGGTGACGCGTGATGCGACAAGTTGCGCGTCGCAGCCACCGAGAAGTAGCTGGATTGCCTGGAAGTCGAAGATCGGCGTGCCGAACTGCTTTCGCTCCGTTGCGTACTCGCGTCCCAATTCCCAAGCGCGCAAAGCGATGCCGTTTGCCATTGCCGCCACGTCGATGCGCGCGCGGTTCAGGGCGGTCAAGGCGATGTTGCCGCCGCGACCTTCGGTGCCGATCACGGAGTCGAGTGGCAGAACGACGTCGTCGAGGTAGACGGTGTACGTCGGGGCCGAACGAATTCCCATCTTGTCCTGCGGCTCCGAGTAGCTGATTCCGGGAGTTCCCTTGGGGACGACGAAGGCGGTGATGCCTCGGAATCCTGCGCTCGGGTCCGTCTTGGCGAAGAGCACGACCAGGTCGGCTTCCTTGGCGTTGGAGATGTACGTCTTGGATCCGGAGAGATGCCAGCCGTCGTCCTCGCGTCGGGCGACGGTACGCATCGAGGCGATGTCGGAGCCGGCATCGGGTTCGGTGAGTGCGAAGCCCGCCAGCAGTTCGCCCGAGGCGAGCTTAGGCAACCAGCGCAGCTTCTGTTCTTCGGACCCGCCGACGAGGATCGGCTCGAGGCCCAGGTAGTGGGCGGTGTAGATCGATGCCAGCGCGGCATCGGTGCGTGCAACTTCTTCGATGGCGACCAGTTGGGTTCGTGTCGAGAGACCCAGTCCGCCGAATTCCTCCGGAACGGAAATGCCCATGAGGTCCTGCTGCCCGAGGCGCTTGACCAGTTGTGCCGGGAACTCCTTGGACTCGTCGCGTGCGGCTGCTCCCGGGTGAATCTCGGCGTTGGCGAAGGCTCGGACGGTACTGCGGAACTCTGCGAGATCAACGCTGTCGATGTCGTGCGCGGTCTGGGTAGTCACGGGGGCTCCTTCGAGGCGAGGTAGTTATGAATTTCATCTAATGAAATCTAATTGCCACTAGTTGGCATGATCTGACTATGGCTGAGGGTGGCGAATTTGTCCAGGGGTGAAGCTGTTGTGTCGCGGCTCACGTTCTGCAATGATCAACTTGTCTAAGCCTGTATAGACAAGTTGATCGCGGATGGAACCCACTACCAGTCGGAAGCAGCGTGGCTTTCGGCGGAAGGTGCTGACATGAGCCTCGTTTCAGTCGACACGACACCGGACTCCGAGAATGTGAGGAGGGTGTCCAGTACGTATTTCGAGGGCTTGTCGGCTGATCGATACGCGGCGCTTGCCGAAGACCGCAAGCTGGCGATTGTCGCGGCGCACATGGACCTTTCGCATGGAAGAGGACTCAATTCGTCGATCTCGCGACTCGCGCCGGCCGGGGAGTTAGGGGATGGCCCGGCGATTCAATACGTCGGCGACGACATGCCGCAGCTCGTCGAAGCGGTACTGGCGACACTTGCCCGCGCCCGCGTGGAACCGGAATTCGTGGTGCACCCCGTGCTGCGCACTGAAGACGCCCCGATTGGGGAGCGGACCGAATCATGGATCCACGTAGGACTACCCGCGCATTGTTCGGACGAGCAGGCGCAGGTGATCGCTGACGACGTCGCCGGAATCCTCGACCGTATTGCGCGTGCCTTCCGCGATTCCGTGCCCCTGCGGGATCTCGTCGACGAGGCGCGCGAGCAACTGGACTCGAACGGCTACGCCGAAGAAGCTGACTTTCTCCGGTGGTGCAGCGCCGGAAACTTCAGTGTCGTCGGCGGTGTGAGGACTGCCGACAGTGACGAGCCGTACGCCCTCGGCGTGCTCCCCGATCCGACCGGCTCTTCGGATGCGAAAGCGGCGCCCCTCTCGATCGCAGTGGTGTACCTCCGGCAAGGGTTCGGTGGATCCGAATACGCCACCGAGATCGACGTGTCCATCGGTGACCGTGCGTACCGATTCATCGGGTTCTTCACCGCGGCCGGTCTGGTCGCCGACGTCAGGCGAACCCCGCTCGTGCGAGGACGCGTCGCAGACATCTTCGATGCCTCCGGATCCACCGTCGATTCGTTTGTCGGACAATCGATGCTGGCAGTTATCCAGTCGATTCCGGTCACAGTGCTCCTGGCAGCCGAGCCGGCCCGAATCGCGGACGCGCTGGACGAACTCACTTCTGTGGACGGCCGAACGTCGATCCATCTGTTCTTGCAACCGGTGGGAAGTTCCCCGGCGACGGGGCGAGATCAAGAGTTGTCGGCTTTGCTCTTCGTTCCGCGCGAGAAATTCAGTACGACGATCAGGACAACGGCCGAGTCGGTACTCGCCGACGCACTCGGTGCCCGCAACATCGAGTTCTCCAGTCGAGTCTCGGAATCCCCCTTGGCCGTCGTACATTTCACGGCCACGGTCGGCGGCGGCGCGAACTTCGCGTCGGCGCGACAAGCACGGGAGATTCGGGACCTCGTCGTCGACGCGTGCCTGACCTGGGACGAGCGATTCGTTCTGGATGCTTCGAACTACGACGAGCGGCGCAGGCGTGCTCAGTTCGCCGAGCGAGTTCCGGTGGCGTACAAGCAGGATTTCGACGCCGTCCGAGCCGCCGAGGACATGGTGGTGTTCGAGGGCCTCGCGCCCGGAGAGGTAAGCCCACGACTGGCCCGATCTGTCGACGGACTCGGTACTCACCGACTCGGACTGTACGTATCGGGTGACCCGCTCTCACTGGGCGAGGTGCTGCCGGTATTGCAGAGCCTGGGTGTCGACGTGGTCGACGAGCGGCCGTACGAGATCGCACCGGTGGGATCGGAACAGTCCTGGATCTACGAGTTCACGCTCGACTATCCGAGCGCTCCGGTCGAGCGCTTCGACAACTTTGCCGCGCGGTTCGGGGCGGCGTTTGCCGCGGTTCGAAACGGCTCCGCCGAGCCGGACTCGTTCAACGAACTTGTCGCGATCGCGGGACTCGGTTGGAAACAGGTAGTGGTGCTGCGGGCATATGCGGAGTTCTTGCAGCAAGCGGGATTTCCGTACAGCACCAGTCGCGTCGCCGAGGTGCTTGCCGATCATCCCGAGATCGCCGGCAGATTGTGCGAATTGTTCGAGAGCCGTTTCGATCCCGACGTCGTCGACGGCGATAGAGGTACACGTGCAGCAGCGGAGGTGGAAACGGCCGTGGCACAAGTGCAAGGACTCGACGCCGATCGGATCCTGCGCGCATTGTCCGAACTGGTCCGTAACACGTTGCGTACCAACTATTTCGTTTATCCCACTGAATCGATCGGTGCGCTCTCGTTGAAGTTCGATTCGGAGAAAGTGTCCGTATTGCCGTTCCCTCGACCGAAGTTCGAGATATTCGTGTACTCACCCGATGTCGCGGGTGTGCACCTTCGCTTCGGTGCGGTGGCTCGCGGCGGCTTGCGCTGGTCGGACCGGAAAGAGGACTTTCGCACCGAGGTACTGGGATTGGTGAAGGCGCAGGCAGTCAAGAACGCAGTCATCGTGCCTGTCGGCGCGAAGGGCGGATTTGTCGTCAAACGCCCACCGGTTCCAGGACTGGGTGCAGACGCAGACCGGGAAGCTGCGTTGGCGGCCGGGATCGATTGCTACCGAACCTTCATCAGCGGACTACTTGATCTGACCGACAACGTCGACAAGCAGAGCGGCGCAGTTGTTGCGGCGCGAAGGGTCGTTCGCCACGACGGTGACGACACGTATCTTGTTGTCGCCGCGGACAAGGGAACTGCAAAGTTCTCCGACTTCGCGAACGAGGTGGCCGCGGAGTACGAATTCTGGCTCGGCGACGCCTTTGCATCCGGTGGGTCGGTCGGGTACGACCACAAAGCCATGGGTATCACCGCGAAGGGCGCCTGGGAAAGTGTCAAGCGGCACTTCCGTGAGCTCGGCGTCGACACCCAGAACGACGACTTCACTGCGGTGGGGATCGGAGACATGAGCGGCGATGTCTTCGGCAACGGCATGTTGTGCAGCAAGCACATTCGCCTGATCGCGGCGTTCGATCATCGGCACGTGTTTGTCGACCCGAACCCGTCGCCGGAGCGCTCGTACGTCGAGCGATCACGTCTGTTCGCTCTCCCACGATCCTCGTGGGCCGACTACGACCCGGCGTTGATCAGTGCAGGCGGCGGAGTGTGGGAACGCTCGGCGAAGCGCGTCCCGATCAGTGACGAGATGCGTCAGGCACTCGGTCTCGAAGACGACGTCACCGAACTGACTCCACCGCAGCTGGTTCGGGCGATTCTGTGCTCACCGGCAGATCTGTTGTGGAACGGCGGCATCGGGACGTACGTCAAGGCGTCCGGTGAGTCCGACCTCGAAGTCGGAGACAAGAGCAACGACACGGTTCGGGTGAACGGCAACGAAGTCCGTGCTCGGGTGATCGGTGAGGGAGGCAACCTCGGCCTCACCCAGGCGGGACGAATCGAGTACGCACACGGCGGCGGGCGGATCAACACAGACGCGCTCGACAATTCCGCGGGAGTCGATTGCTCCGATCACGAGGTGAACATCAAGATTCTTCTCGACTCCCTCATCAGTTCAGGCGCCGTCGCAGACTCACATCGTGTCGAACTACTGGAATCGTTGACCGACGAGGTCGCCGAACTCGTTCTTGCAGACAACCGTTCACAGAACGAACTGATGGGCACCACGCGTGCGGACGCGGCGGCGATGATCGGTGTGCACGGCAGGGTGATTTCCAGCCTCGAATCCAGAGGGATCGTCGACCGAGCAATCGAGGGGTTTCCGACCAAGAAGCAGTTCGCCGCGGCCGAGAAGACGGGAACGGGGCTGACGTCGCCGGAACTCGCCACACTGATGGCGCACGTCAAGCTCGATCTGAAATCCACGCTGTTGGCGGGAAGTTCGATAGACAATCAGATCTACCGCCAGGCGCTGGCGAACTATTTTCCGGAGGGTGTTCGACATGCCGGGGGTGACGCCCTCGACCGGCACCCGCTGCGGCGCGAGATCGTTGCGACCGTGCTGACGAACAACGTGGTCGATCGTGGCGGCATCACCTATGTGTATCGGCTCGGTGAAGAAGTCGGCGCCGATCCGGAAGACGCAGTACGTGCCTTCACCGTGGTCTCCGAGGTATTCGGACTGTGGGAGTTGTGGAACGACATCAGCGAAGCCTCGATCTCGACTGCCGTGTCCGACGAGTTGATCCTGCTCACCAGACGACTGCTCGACCGGGCGTCACGGTGGATGCTGACGCGTCGGCCTCAACCGCTGGCCGTCGGGGCCGAGATCAGCCGATTCGGTGATCGCATCGCGGAGGCGTCGGCAGAACTCGGTGGCTGGCTGGTGGGCGCCGATCAGCGGAACCTGGCTGCGCGAACGGTACTCATCACGGACAAGGGCGCACCCGAGAACCTGGTCAGGCGAGTGGAGATCCTGCTCGATCAGTTCGGTCTGCTCGACGTGGTGGAGATCGCGGACCTCGCCGATCGCGCGATCTCGGAGACCGGCGAACTCTACTTCCGGCTCGGTGAGCACGTCGGGCTCGTCCCGATGCTCAACCGCGTGTCTGCATTGAGCAAGGACGGAAAATGGAATGCGTTGGCGAGGTTGTCGTTGCGTGACGAGTTGTACTCGACGGTGCGAGCCTTGACCCTCGACGTCTTGGCCGACGCGGAAACAGGTGACTCGACAGCGGAAAAACTCTCGAGGTGGGAAGAAAGGAATGCGTCGAGAATAGAGAGGTCCACTCTCGCGCTCTCAGAGATCGAGGCATCCGGGCAACACGATCTTGCTGCGCTTTCGGTTGCGACGAGCCAATTGCGGCGCATGGTGGGCTAGGTCGGGCGCCGGCACTCGCGGTTGGATCGGAAAGGTGCACCAGGCGGATAGACTTCGGAGGCCGAACGGGAGAACCGACTCGGTGGTTTTCGACGAACGGGTGGTGGCGATGGCGATTGCTGAAGTGGACGCAGAACTCGCCGTGCTGTTCAACGAGGCAGGCGGCGAGTCCGCCCCTGCCTACGAACGGGTCAAGAACCTCGTGATCTCGCAGATCAATTCGGGTCGGTGGACCGAAGGTGATCAGTTGCCTTCGGAGAATCAACTGGTCAGTGCGCTGGGGCTGTCACGTATGACGATCAATCGAGCGCTTCGCGAACTCACCAGCGACGGTCTGATCGTGCGGATGATGGGGGTCGGCACCTTCGTCGCCGCCACGAAGACCGCGTCCCCGCTGTTCGAAGTCAAGAACATCGCCGACGAGATTCAGCGGCGCGGCCACCGTCATCGAACCGAGGTCGTGTTCGTTCGTGAGGAAGAAACCGACCACGGGCAGACGTTCCTTCGTGAATCGGTGGGCAAACGGGTGTTCCATTCGCTGATGGTGCACTTCGAGGACGAAACTCCGATTCAGGTGGAAGACCGGTTCGTGAATCCGAACGAGGCGCCCGACTATCTGCGCCAGGACTTCACTGCGATCACCCCCAACAACTACCTGAGTGACGTTGCGCCTCTGGTTCGCGGCGAACACGTCGTGGAAGCGGTGTTGGGGAGCCCGGACGAATGCGAACTGCTCCGCATAGATCGAGGGGAACCGTGCCTGCTGATTCGCCGCCGCACCTGGTCGGCCAACGGGTTGGTCAGTGCGGCGCGCTTGATCCATCCGGGTTCACGCAATCGCTTGGAAGGAACCTTCGAGCGCTGATCGCTTCGAATGGCGAGACCTGAACACAGGCTCGTCCGATCGCACCATTTTCGGGTGCAACTTCGGTGCAATCGACCAGGACGTGACTGCGAGCACACTGAGATCATGGGTGGACGGTTATCGCTTCCGCAACCTCACGTCCCGACGAGTGAGACCAGAGCGGATCGCAGCAACACCGTCCAAGCCACTCGCTTCCATGATCGAAGGAGTTCGACCTGTGACCGACTTGCCCAAGGACCTACTTGTCGCCCCGAAGTGGCAGGAACGCCTCGACGAACTGGCAGCCAAGCATTCGGTACCGGGTGCGCAGGTCGGCGTGATCGCGCTGGGCGAAGACGGCGCTGCGGACATTCGTGTCATCACCACCGGAGTGACGAGCCTGAACACGCGCGTCGACGTCGACGCAGACACGCTGTTCCAGTACGGATCCGCGAGCAAGATCTGGACGACGACGCTGATCATGCAACTCGTCGACGAGGGCAAGCTGACGTTGGACACCCTGGTGGTGGAGGTGCTTCCGGAGTTCACGATCGCAGACCCTTCCAACACGAAGGAAATCACGATCCGCCAGTTGCTCACGCACACAAGCGGTATCGACGGAGACTTGTTCAACGACACCGGTGACGGCGACGACTGCGTCGAGAAGTACGTCGACGAACTCGCTACCGCGATCAGCGTCACCGAGCCCGGCGGGCATCTGAGTTACAGCAACGCGGGTTTTGCCGTTGCCGGCCGCATCGTCGAGGTCCTTCGTGAGATGACGTGGGACGAGGCGTTGGTCGAATATCTCTGGAAGCCACTCGGATTGACGCACATCATCACCAAGGCCAAGGACGCGCCGCTGTTCCGCACGGCCGTCGGCCACGTGGCCAACCCGGATCGGACGTCGCCTGACAAGGTGGTTCCGACCAAGCAGTGGCTGCTCCCGCGCGGTATCGGACCGGCCGGAATCATCACCGGATCTGTCAGCTCTCTGCTGACTTTCGGTGCTGCACACATGCGTGACGGCCTCGCGTTGACGGGTGAGCGCATTCTGTCCGAAGAATCCGCACGCCTGATGCGAACCCCGCAGTTCGACCTGACTGCGGTCTCGAGCGTCGATCAGGCTTGGGGTCTCGGCTGGATCCTGTCCGACTGGGGCGGTGTGACATCCGCGCAGCACGGTGGTGCGACGATCGGCCAGATCACTCGTTTCCACACTTTCCCCGAACTCGGCCTGGCCATGGCCGTTGTCACCAACTCGCGTGGCGGCGGTGCCCTGGCCCACGACATCGAGAAGGAGATCGCCCAGGAGCTTGATCTCGTTCTGCCGGAACCGAAGTCCGAGGCGGATGCGGCAGAGATCGACCTGTCGCACATGCTCGGAACCTATGAATCGACAACCGTTCGAATCGAACTCACGCGCGGCGACGACGGCGGATTCCAGGTTCAGAACTTCGCCAAGATCGAGATCGACGGCGAGCCCCCGGCCGCGCCCACCAAGGTCGTGCCGCTGTCTGCTTCCCGGTTCTCGATCAGTAACGAGAGCGCCTCGGGGGAGATGGCACATCTCACGATCGATGGCGAAGAATACTTGTACATGACACGGCTTTTCAAGAAGATTTCCGACTAGCCGCGGCGAGATGATTCGCTCCGTTGAATGAAATCTCGGGCAGGTCGAGGGCGATGAGGGCCCTCGACCTGCCCGCACTACTTTCGAGGAAAGCTAATGATGAAACCTCTCGCTCCCTTTCCGGACGTGAATCACCCAGCGGCACTGGATGCTTACGGCCTTGCGCCGGTCATCGACGGTCACAACGATCTGGCATGGACGGCTCGCGAGAGCGCCGACTACTCGGTGGAGAATCTCGAGAAGGATTCCATCTTCCAAACCGATATCGACAAACTCGGTCGTGGTGGAGTCGGTGCGCAGTTCTGGTCGGTTTACACCCCGTGTGACATGACCGAGCCAGAGGCGGTTCAGTACACCCTCGAACAGATCGACTTCGTGTACCGGATGATCGAGCGGTACCCGGATACTTTCGAATTCGCGCGCACCGGCAACGACGTGCGTCGAATCTGGAGTGAGGGCAAGGTCGCGTCCTTGTTGGGCGCGGAGGGCGGTCACAGCATCGGCAGCTCGCTCGGTGTCCTGAGAATGATGGCGCGCCTTGGTCTTCGGTACATGACCCTGACGCACAACGACAACACCGGGTGGGCGGACTCCGCGACGGATACGCGAGTGCACGGCGGTCTCACCGACTTCGGTCGCGAGATCGTGCGCGAAATGAATCGGCTCGGCGTACTCGTCGATCTGTCGCACGTCTCGGCGGAAACGATGAGAGATGCCATCGAGACGTCGTCGGCACCGGTGATCTTCAGTCATTCGTCCTGCACTCAGCTGTGCGGTCACCCCCGCAATGTTCCCGACGACGTTATGCGGTTGCTCGCGGACAACCGAGGCGTGATCATGATCGCCTTTGTGCCCATGTTCCTTTCTGCCGAATACAACGAGTGGTTCAAGGGCGGACGGGTCGGCCCACGGCCGGCGATGACGGTGGACCATCTGGCCGATCACGTCGAGCATGCCCGAGACGTCGCGGGCATCGACCACATCGGTTTGGGTAGTGACTACGATGGGTTCGACGACTTTCCGGACGGTATGCAGGACGTATCCGGTTTCGCGGTGTTGATAGACCGTCTGGCGGAACGCGGTTGGTCCGCGGAGGACTTGGCAAAGCTGATGGGCAACAACGTGTTGCGTGTGCTCGACGAGACCAGTGCGGCCTCGATATCGAGCCTTTCCTAGCCGTATCGACGCCCGAGAAGATGAGGATGAGAATGAAGAAGATTCGTACCGTTGCACTGAAGGTGGTTGCTTCGGTGTCCGTAGTTCTAGTTGTGCTGGTATCGATTGCGCTCGTGTTCAATGTCAGCTCCAGCAAGGCGAGCGTTCCGACCGGGGACACGGGCAACCAGTTCGTGTCCGTCGACGGAAAGAACATGAGCTACTCGATCCGCGGCAACGGCGATCAGACCATAGTGCTGCTACCCGGGTTCGGAACGTCCGCACCGATTCTCGACTTCACACCGCTTGTCAACGAGCTGGCGCCTGACTACCGCGTCGTCACGATCGAGCCCTTCGGCTACGGGCACAGTGACCAAACGGACAAGGACCGCACGACTGCGAACATCGTCGAAGAGATTCATACGGCAGTACAGTCGCTGGGGATTGACGAATACATCCTCATGGGACACTCGATCACTGGTGTCTATGCACTGGACTACACCGCGAAGTACCGCGACGAGGTCACCGCATTCGTGGGCATCGACAGCAGTGTTCCAGGGCAGCCGAATATGGATACCAAATTTCCGATCGACGCACTCCGAGTGGGAAGGCAGTTGGGCTTGTCGGAACTGCTGTCCAAGTTCGTCGGTGGTGAGAACTCGGACGAGTACCTCGACGCCGCAGCAAAGGACGAGATGCGACAGTTGACTGCGAAGAACAACTTCAGCGACACCTACCTCAACGAGATGGACCATCTTTCCAGCAACTTCGCAGAAGCAATCGGCAGGACGTTCCCGGCCGATCTTCCGATTCTGTTGTTCGCCGTGCAAAATTCCGAAGTCGAGGGCTGGACTGCGCTGCACGAAGGGCAGGCCGCCTCCGTTGATCACGGAGAGTTGATCTTGCTGGACGGGGACCACTACCTGCACCACACCCGATCAAAGGAGATCGCCGAGAACGTCAACAGGTTCTTGGGCGAGCTGAACTAGATTTGGTAGACGTTGAGTTGAACGCGGAGTCATCGCATTGCGGTGACTCCGCTTCTTCCATCTCTACCGATCGTTTGGAGGCATTGTGGCGCAGAACTTTTCACGCCTCGAACTGATGAGTGAGCTGGACTCGGCGTATTTGAAACTCGACGTGTTACTTGACGGCGCCGCCGAGGCCGATTTGTTCGACGCCATTGCCGTCGATGCGTGGACGGTGCACGACGTACTCGCGGTGCGTGTCTGGTGGGCAGAGGCCGTCGTAGAGTGGATAGGCGCCGGACTGCGTGACGAGACACCACAAACGCCTGCTGCAGGTTACAAGTGGACGCAAACTCCTGCACTGAATCAGTCGGTTGTCGACGCGAGCACCGACGTTCCGATTCCGGTGCTTCGGGATCGCTTGGAAGCTGCCGTGGCGTTGTTACGCAGATACGTCGAGACCCTCGACGACGATCAACTGCTGTCGGTCGGGGTTTTCTCGTGGACCAGGACGTGGCCGGTGTCGAGGTGGATTGCCGTCAATACGATCACCCAATATGCGTCTTTGTCGAAATTGATTCGGAGACTACTGAAATCGACGAATCAGCTCTGAATACGGTGCATCCGCCAGACCGTCGGTCCGTCGGTCAGTGAGATTTTGCCTGCGACCGTGAAACCGAACCGTTGATAGCCGCGACGCGTTCCACGTGGGAGTCTTCGGCGACGCACCAGTTCGTCCAGGGGTAGTCGGCAAACGCCTCACCGAGGACCTCGGCGGCACGGTCGAGGTCGGTGGACAGCGATCGAACAGAATTCTGCATAGCGCCACTTCAGCACAGTCGAGCCTGACGTCGCCACTCGATTTCGGCGGTGTAGCAGGTGCGCGGGCCGCGGTCACGTACTTGTGAGTTCATTCAAGAAAGTTGGACGCAGCCGTCGAACCTGCGTTCACTGGTAGTGATCGGGTAATCGCCTAGCTGTCAATTCCGGGCACGTGAGATCCGGGTATGGCGATTCTCCGCGAAGGGAACAGATATATGAACAGGCTCGAAGGCAAGAATGTAGTGATCACAGGCGCCGCCAGTGGAATCGGGCGTGCAGCAGCAGAACTCATGGCGGAAGAAGGCGCCAACGTGCTGGTCGCCGACCTCGATCCGGCGCGAGCCGAGGAAGCGGCGGCGGCGATTCGCGAGACCGGTGGCAATGCACTGGGTTTCGGCGTCGACGTCATGAACGAGGACTCCTTGGCTGCGATGATCGAAAAGGCGGTCGCCGAATTCGGGGGCATCAATGTCTTGTGTAATCACGTGGGCGGTAGTAACCCGCGCAAGGATCTCGACCTGCTCCGGATGGACTTGGACGAGTGGGATCGCGTGATGTCGCTCAACGTGCGTAGCACCGTGGTCGCTTCACGCCTTGCCATTCCGCACATGAACAGCGCCGGCGGAGGATCGATCGTCAACACGGCCTCGGTAGGTGGATTGATCGGCGATTCCCTGCAATCTGCCTATGGATCAGCCAAGGCGGCGGTCATCCGGTTGACTCAGTACATTGCAGTCCAGTACGGAGCGAACGGTGTTCGGTGCAACGCCGTAGCGCCGGGTGCGATCATGACACCCGCACTCGTGGACAACATCCCAGCTGACGTCATCGAAGGCATGAAGCAGGCAAACGCCCTGCCTTACCTCGGCGAACCCGAAGACATCGCACAAGCCATGGTCTACCTGGCGTCGGATGAATCTCGCTACATGACGGGGCAGACTCTGGTGCTAGACGGCGGACTCACCAGCAAGAGTCCGCTCGCGACCGGCCGTTCGTCGATGTTGAGCTGAGTCAGCTCCGCCAACCGCTGGGGCCGGCGCCCAGAACCTCGATAGATCCCTGACTGGCGTGTGAATGCTTGGTGCGGTGCGTCATTCGCCACGCGCCGTCCACCCGAGCCCACGAATCGTGGTAGTCGCCGAGGGTGAAGAAGTTCAGGTGAGCCTTGCTCCCGGTGCCCACATGCATGTCGCTGACATAAGAGCGGCTGGTGGCGAGATCGCCGACCACCTCGACCAGAACATTGCCGATCAGATGTTGGGTGGGTCCGCACTCGTCGAGGAACGAGCGGATGGATGCCACGACCTCGGCAGGCCCGCGAAGAGTTCCGGTGCCCAGTTCCGCCGTAGCGTCCGGCGTCATGATCCGGTGGAGTTCATCCCAGTCGCGGGCGTCCATGGCTCGCGCGAACTCGAAGACGGCGCGCGTGATCTCGCGTTCGTCGAGGAGAGTGGTGATGTCGATGCTCATGCTGTGCGCCTTTCTTAACGTCGGGGGGTTAATAAAGGCGCACAGCAGATGTCAGCGGTTGAGCAGCTTGCGCATCGCTTCGGCAGCGCCCTTGACCATCTTGTCGCGGGGGAAGCCACTGCGCTTCTTGGCGCCTTCGTAGTTTCCTGCAGCAACCCAGATCGGGCCGTCGGCAAGGTGTTCGAGACCTTCACGTGCAACATCTTCGGGTTCTGCGACGTTCATACCCGGGATGTCGAAATTCAGTCCCGCGCGAATCATAGCCGGTGTGCGAGTGACACCGAGAATGAACTCGACGACGTGAACGCCGTACGGCTGGAGTTCGAGCCACAGGCTTTCGGCGAAGATGCGCCCGAATGCCTTGGACGCCGCGTAGATGCTCTGGTGCTCGGAACCCATGAAGCCCGCAAGTGAACCGAGCAGCATGATGCCGCCGTGTCCGCGATCCTTCATCAAACCGCCGAAGTGGTGCGAGAGTTCGAGTTGCTTGTTGATGTTCAGTTCGATGACTCCGGCAAATCCGTTCAGATCGCCGGTGACGAACTCATGGCCGTAGCTGTTGGCACCGGCGTTGAAGATGAGCAGACCCACCTCGACGTCGTCGGTGACGGCTTTGATCTGATCGAGCGCGTCGGGAACGAGCAGATCCAATGCGAGAGTGCGTACTTCGACGCCATTGGCGCGCGCCTTGGACGCGGTCTCCTCGAGCGGACCCGGCTTGCGGGCGATGAGCACCAGATTGATGCCGAGCTTGCTGAGCTCGTCGGCGAACCCTGCGCCGACACCTTCGGAACCGCCGGCGATGACTGCCCACGGGCCGTAGTACTGAGGATCGATCATTACTACCTTCTTCGAAAGATGTTGGCTTGGCTAGTGAAACGGAGCCGGTACGGGTTCACTGTCGTCGACGATCGGCTTGGGTACCGGGTCTTCGTCGAGGATCTCGATCTCCCCGGCCCTGGCCGCATCGACGATGGACGCGATCAAGGCGCCGCACTCCTTGCGGGGAGCACCCGGTCGACCCTCTCGTTGCCCGAATTCTCGTTCGTCGGCAATTTCGAGGCACTTGGCGCGGGCCTGGTCGCTCCACTGAACAGTGGTGTGTTCCCAACTGTTCTTCTGGACCAGGACCTGCGCCTTGCACTCAGCGCACTGAAGAGGCTGCATCTTCTTCGGCCTTCTTCGCCGCGAGGTTGTCTTCGACTTCCTTCTGCCAGGCGGCGACAGGGCGTGCGGTATCGAGTTCGAATTCGAATCGCTCGGTCATCTCGGGAGCGATGTCAGCGACGTCGACGTAGAACTGCTCGTACCAGCGACGGAGCTGGTAGACCGGGCCGTCCTCTTCGCACAGGAGCGGGTTCTCGATGCGAGTCTTGTTCTTCCAGATCTCGACGTCCTGCTCGAAGCCCTTGGCGATGAACGTGCCGAAGTTCGCGGCCATCGCGTCGGCGGCTTCGCCCTGGAAACGATCCGACTTCTTGACGATGATGCCGTACTGAAGCACGAACTTGTCCGCACTGACCGGGTAGTGGCAGTTGATGAGCACGGAGTCGACGTTGTAGTCCTCGTACTCGTAGGTCAGGTCGTCGACCATGAAGGAGGGACCGAAGTACGTGGCAACCGAGTTGCTGCCGACCATCTTCGGGGTGCCTGCTGCGTGGGGACGCATGTCCGAGCGAGCGACGCCCCGCATGTACTGCGTTGCTGCGTGGCCTTCGAAGACGTTCTTGAAGTACGTCGGGAACGAGTAGTGCACGTAGAAGAAGTGCGCCATGTCGACGATGTTGTCGACGATTTCTCGGCAGTTCGTGTCGACGGTGGTTGTGTACCAGACCCAGTCGCTCCACTCGTCGCTGAGCGCGCCTTCGATGCGGGGGATGGCCACGTCGTCGGTCGGCGGGTTGCCCTCGGGGTCGTGCCAGACGAAGAGCATGCCGTCCTGGTCGAGGGTCTGCCAAGCACGCGTCTTGGCCAGTGGAGGAACGCGTCGTGCGTAGGGGATCTTCTGGCACTTGCCGTTGCCGCCCCAACGCCAGTCGTGGAACGGACAGGCAATGGCGTCGCCCTTGATCGTGCCCTGGCTCAGGTCGCCACCCATGTGGCGGCAGTACGCGTCGAGGATCTTGACGTTGCCTTCACTGTCGGCGAAGACGACAAGTTTGGTGCCGAACGCCTCGATCGAGTGTGGCTGGCCGTCCTTGAAGGACTCCGTGAGTCCAATGCAGTGCCATCCACGTGCAAAGCGAGTGGGCGCGGTTCCAGCTTGGATCTCGCGAACCTCGTCGTTGTCGGACTGAGTGATCGTCACGATGAGTCCCGTCCTTTCCAGGGGCAGTGTCGACGCCCGACGCTAGGGGAGCGTGAATTGCCTCTGGGGCGTCGTCTCACTGGCCGGGACCAGCGGAGAGCACGAGGATCGGGCGGCTGATCCCGGCCTCCGGGACTTCGGATCACCGGAACGCATGACCGACATATCGTGACGGGGCAGCCGTTATGTCTATCTGCCGATCCGCTCCCTCACGGTTCGGTGCGAGGAGTGTCTCCCATGGTCAACAAGGTTCTGAGCACAGTCCGTGATCTGCTTCCGAAGATCGCGGCCCGCGCTCAGAAGGTCGACGATTCGCGCAAGATCTCCGAACGGACCATCCGAGAACTGTCCGAAGCCGGCGTCTTCTCGATGCTGGCGCCGAAGAGATACGGAGGCGCCGAAAGCGACCCGGTCCACTTCTACGAAGTGATCCGGGCAATCTCCGCTGCCTGTGGCTCGACGGGCTGGGTCGCCTCGGTGGTGGGGGTGCACCCGTGGCATCTGGCGCTATTCGACGACCAAGCCCAGGCCGACGTGTGGGGAGAGGATCAGACGACGCTCATCTCGTCCGCCTACGCACCGGTCGGACGGCTGACGGCGGTGGATGGCGGCTACGAGCTTTCGGGCCAGTGGGGCTTTTCCTCCGGCTGTGATCACGCGAGTTGGGCGTTGCTGGGAGCGATGGTGGTCGGCATGGACGGCCGTCCCGTCGATTTCATGACGGTGTTGGTGCCGCGCACCGATTACGAAATCCGTGACGTGTGGGATGTCGTGGGTATGCGGGGCACCGCGAGCAACGAGATCGTGGTCGACGAGGCCTTCGTTCCCGAGCACCGATTGAAGCGCAACTACGAGACCGCACAACTGCGTGGACCCGGCCAAGCGGTCAATCCTGGCCCGCTGTACAAACTTCCGTTCGGGAGCATCTTCACCTCGACGGTGGCCGCCCCGTGTGTGGGCATCGTTGCCGGTTGTTACGAGGGGTACCTGGACGTGATGCGTGAGCGCGTCCGTCTGAGCTTGGGTGGTGGACGGTTCAGCGAGGATCAGTTCGCTCAAGTTGCCGTCGCACGTGCGTCATCGGAGATCGACGCTGCGATTCTGCAGATGGATCGCAACATCCGGGAGATGTACGAACTTGCTGTAGCCGGCCAGGAGTTTCCGCTCTCGATGAGGCTTCGGGCCCGTCGTGATCAGGTTCGCGCGACGGAACGTTCGGTGGAAGCGATCGACATGCTGTTCAAGACAGCAGGCGGTAACTCCCTCTCTCGTGGAAACCCGATCGAGCGTGCGTGGCGCGACGTTCACGCAGGGAGCGTTCACGTTGCCAACGAACCGGAGCGCGCGTTGGCGCTGTACGGCCGGGCAGCGTTCGGGCTGCCGGTGGAGGACAACCTGATCTGACGGGTTGGCGCGTCACCGGGTGGGGTATTTGCCTCTGAATGAGGGAAGTTCCGGCTCTGACCATCGGCTCGCTCGTCGACATGGCAGGTGTTGCACGAGCGAAAGTGATGCCTGCGGCCCGAACTGGTGTCTTCGAGGAAGTCGGTGCGGGAGTGTCACCGAGTTGGAACGTCTTCTGCAGCGATGATCGGATTGCCTTCACCGATTCCTTCTCCGTCGTGGGCGATCTCCGACTACGTATCGACCGATCCGATCTCCGCGATCTCGGTGGTGGTGTGTCCTGGGCGCCCGCGACTTTGCATGAGCAGGACGGTTCGACGGCTGCCGTGTGCACGCGATCCGCGCTTGCTGCCGTCGCTGCGCGGCTCGCCTCCGACGGCCTCGAAGCCCGTGTCGGCCATGAGGTCGAGTTCACGCTTTTCGGTGACGCGTGTGGCGGTGAATGGTCGGCCTACGGGCTGGATGCGGTCGTTCGGCATGAGGACTTTCTCAAGGACCTCCTGCACAATGCCGAACGCGCACAACTACATATCGAACAAGTCCATGCCGAATACGGGCCCGATCAATTCGAGATATCGATCGCTCCGAGCGCTCCTGTTCAAGCCGCCGATCTCGTGGTGTTGGCTCGGATCTTGATCAGCCGTACGGCCAGAGCGCACGGATTGGCGGCCTCGTTCTCGCCGATTCCCACCCTGGGCGGCGCAGGAAACGGCGCACACCAGCACTTTTCGTTGACCGCGAATGGTAGTTCGGTCTTCTCCGGCGGCAGTCGGGAGCATGGAATGACCGACGCTGGAGCTTCCGCTTTGGGCGGAATCCTCGCTCATCTGACGGAGTTCACGGCCGTCTTCGCGTCTTCACCGCTCTCCGGCCTCAGGCTGCGCCCGGACAATTGGTCGGGGGCCTACGTCTGTTGGGGGCTCGAGAACCGCGAAGCGGCACTGAGGTTCTGCGCAGAGTCGCCGTCGAATCCGCACGGCGCCAACGCCGAAGTGAAAATCGTCGATCCATCGGCCAACCCGTATCTGGCGACCGCTGCGATACTTGGCCTTTCGCATATCGGTATCGGCAATGCCGCGCCATTGCCGCCGGAAATTGTGGTGAACCCGTCGACTCTCACGGAGGCGGAACGTGATGAGCGCGGGGTGACCCGAGTCCCCACCGATCTGCGCGAGATAGTGCAGAAGTTCAACTCCTCCTCGGTGGCGAAGGAAATCTTCGGGGAGTCGATCATCGAAGCGATGGTGTCCGTGAAGGGAGTTGAGCGGAAGACGTTTTCCCAGATGGACGAGGCGACAACCGTCGAGCGGCTTCGATACACCTGGACCTGAGGGGTTGGGAATCCGCTTTCGGCGTCTTGGAAGAAGTTCGAACCGGCGACTAGTCGGGAATCGGACACCGCGACAGCGGTGCCGGTGATTGAATGAGACTGATACTTCATTCATCACCGACTCAGGAGAGCCTGATGGCACCAGAAGTTGCGGTAGTTCTCGAGGGATACACCTACTTCGAATGCCCGCGCTGGCACGAGAACCGGATCTGGGTGTCGGACTTCTACACCTACCAGGTGATTTCGGCCCGCGAGGACGGGACCGACATACGCGTAGAGGCGGAGGTTCCAGGGCAGCCGTCCGGGCTGGGGTGGCTTCCGGACGGCAGATTGCTGGTCGTCTCCATGCGGGACCAGAAGATTCTGCGGCGAGAATCCGACGGCGAGTTGGTGGTGCACGCAGACTTGTCCGGGTACGTCAGTGCCAACGTCAACGACATGCTGGTCGACTCGCAGGGACGAGCGTACGTGGGCAACTTCGGGTTCGATCTGATGAACCTGGCTCCCGTCGAGACGGCAGATCTCCTCCGCGTCGACCCGGACGGGTCGGTGCACGTTGTGGCACGAGATCTCCACTTCCCCAACGGGATGGCTTTGACGTCAACCGGAGATCTACTCGTGGACGAAACCTTGGGGAATCGAATCAGCGCGTTTGCCGTCCAACCGGATGGCTCGCTGGGGGAGCGCCGCGACTGGGCGTCGTTCGGACCGGTGCCTGGTGGCCCCGAGATGGAGACCACTCTTGCACAGATTGTTGTTGCAGCCGATGGTTGTTGCATCGACGGAGACGATTCGATGTGGGTGGCCGATGCCCTCGGAAGTCGAATTCTCCACGTGGACCCGTCTGGCAAGATAATCGATGAAATTGCCTTCGAGAGCGGCGTCTTCGCTTGCGGGCTCGGCGGTTCCGACGGTCGTACGCTGTTCGTGTGTGCCGCCCCGGACTTCAACGAACACGCTCGCAAGGTGGCTACCGAAGGAAAGCTGCTGTCGATTCGACTGGAGCCGTTGGCCTGACATGGAATTGGTGACCTCGCTACCTGCCGACACCCCGCTGCGGCAGGTAGCTCAGTACGTCGGCCGCATCGAGAATCTCGGTTTCGACACGGTGCACATCTCCGAGACCATTCGCGATCCGTTTGCGGTGGCGGCACTCGCCGTCGAGCACAGCACCACCCTCACCGTCCGGACGTCGATGGTTGTCGCGTTTGCGCGCAGTCCCATGGTGACGGCTTTGGCTGCGTGGGATCTGGCGGACTTCTCGGGTGGCCGATTCCAACTGGGGCTCGCGACGCAGGTGCGGGGAAACATCGTCGGGCGGTACTCGATGCCGTGGACGGATCCTGTTGCGCAACTGCGTGATTACGTCAGCGCGGTACGTGAGATCTTCCGAGTGTTCCAGGAGGGCGGTGAACTCGACCATGCCGGAACGCACTACACCTTCAACCGTCTGCAACCCTATTTCAACCCGGGGCCGATCGGCGTCCCCGCACCCGAGATATGGACAGGGGGAGTGAACTCTCGCATGTGCTCATTGGCCGGAGCCGTCGCCGACGGTTTTGTTGCTCACCCCACCAGCTCCCATCCGAAGGTGCTCGCGGAGAGGATCATTCCGGCTTTGGCGGCAGGCGGAAGGAAGCCTCGATTGATTGCCGCTCCGAAGACGATCACCGGCAAAGATCGTGCTGCGATACTTGCTCAACGAGAAGCGGTGCGCAGTGAACTTGCCTTTCTCTACTCCACACCGGCGTACCGAGTTGCGCTGGAGGTCCTCGGATTGTCCGAGGTCGGGGAGAAGCTGACTGCGATGGCGCGAACGGGCGATTGGGCTCGACTACCCGCCGTTCTCGCCGACGAGGTTCTCGACATCTTGGTCACGCAATGCACTTACGCCGAACTCCCCGAAGCGCTGAGTTCGAAGTACGCGCACCTCTGCGACGGGATTGCACTGGCAGTGCCGACGGATCCCGCCGACGACGTCGCTTTCACAGCGATGTGTGAGGAGCTTCGAGCCGCCGCAGCGTCTGCCCAGTGACGTCCAATCGGCGCGATCTACACTTTCGGCATGGGGCGCGTCTACGAAGGCATCGATGAAAAGCTCACCACGTGGTTGCAGGCTCAACCGTTGTTCGTCGTTGCCACCGCACCGTTGTCTGCTGACGGGTTGGTCAATTGCTCACCCAAAGGGGGAGTCAGATCGTTTGTGGTGCTGACATCTACCCAGGTGGCGTACCTCGACCTGACTGGTAGCGGAGTGGAAACTATCGCGCATGTGCGCGAGAACTCGCGAATAACTCTGATGTTCATGGCATTTGGCGGACCACCGAAGATTGTACGGCTTCACGGCAATGCGCGCGTTCTACTGGCAGGGTCGGAACCGTTCAACGAGCTGGTCGGTAAGTTCCCCGACCACCCGGGGCTGCGGTCCATCGTCGTGGTTGATCTGACGCGCGTCTCGGATTCGTGCGGATACGCAGTACCGCTGATGGACTACCAATCCGACCGTGGCGTGCTCGACCGCGTGGCGGAGAAGAAGGGCCCGGAGCGGCTCATCGCCTATCGCGCCGAGAAGAACGCGAAGAGTGTGGACGGTTTGCCCGGTATCGACCCGTAGTGACAACATCGGGACGCCGTGAGAAAGAAAGGCCGTGAGAAAGAAAGTGGGGCAGCCGATTGCGATATCGACTGCCCCACGATCTGTTGCCACACAGTGTGATTGAACTACGTTACTTCGCCATGTCCTGGGCTGCTCGGTAGGAGAAGACCATTGCCGTTCCCAGTGGAACTCCGGGGCCGGGGTAGAAGCGGCCGCTCAGTGACGCGCTCGTGTTGCCGGCGGCGTACAGGCCGTCGATGGCGCTGCCGTCGGCGCGAAGGACTCGACCGTTGACGTCGGTGACCAATCCGCCCTTGGTGCCGAGGTCACTGAGGACGATGCGAGCTGCGTAGAACGGACCGTTCTCGATGGCCGTCAGCGCCGCATTCGCGCCGCCGTTGGGCGGGCAGAAGAATGCGTCGTACGGGTCCTCTCCGCGGTGGAATTCTTCGTCGACGCCCAGTTTTGCTGCATCGTTGAACTTTTCGACGGTGCTGCGCAATGCGTCGGCCGGTAGTCCGGTCTTGGCGGCGAGCTCTTCGAGAGTATCGGCGCCCACCCAGGTTCCGGCTTCGAGGTGTTTGGCTGGTGCCGTGTTCGGGATGCAGATGGCGGGCAGCCCGCCACCCTCGCGTGAGTCGAAGATCATGAACGACGGTACGGCAGAACCGTTGTCGTCGTGAGCATCCATTGCCCGGCCGAACTGGTCGTACGGAAGCGACTCGTTGAGGTAGCGCTCGCCCGCCTTGTCGACGACGAGGCCGCCCCGAACGCCGACCATGAAGGCTGCGCTGCCGTCGGGCTGCTCTACGCCGGGGCAGAACCATGCCTGATCGAGCAACGCGGTTTCGCCACCGACAGCGACACCGGCAGAGATCGCGTCGCCGGTATTGGCACCGAACGGGCCCATGCTCCAGATTGCCTTGCCAGGGGTGCCGGCCTGCTCACGCATCTCGGCGTTGCCTTCGATACCGCCCGCTGCCATCAGGACACCGCGGTTGGCCTTGATTCGCTGGGTTTCGCCGCCCGATTCGACCTCGGCCCCGACGACTCGTCCGTCTTCGACGATCAGGGAGGTGAGAACGGATTCGGTTCGAAGTTCTGCTTTGCCGGTGCTCTGGACTGCGGCCAGCAGACGGCCGATCAGTGCGCGCCCACCGATCATCGGGCCGGGAGCATGGCCTTGACCGGTGCGGTCTTGGTCCAGTTCCGGACGCACCTTGCCGGCGAGATCACCGATGTCGGCGGGATCAAGATCGAGCGGGTTGATGGAGCGTCCCGTGTCCATCCGGCCCTCGGCCTTGTAGTAGTCGGGAAACGCCCGGAACTCGAATTCGATGTTCGGGTTCTCCTCGAGCAACGCGACCACTGCCGGTGCGGTCTCGACGTAGGCGTCCTGGCGATCGGACTCGGAGTCGCCGAGCAGCGCGCGCAGATAGGTGCGTGCGTTCTCCGTCGAGTCAGGCAGTCCCGCGCGTTCCTGTACCTGGGTTCCCGGCAGCCAGATGGATGCGCCCGAGTACGCGGAAGTTCCGCCGAAGCGATCGGTTTTCTCGAGGACGATCGTCGTCAATCCTCGAGCTGCCGCGGTGTATGCGCCGGTCAGCGCGCCGCCGCCGGAGCCGACTACCAACACGTCGCACTCGGTGGTCCAGTCCTGCATCATTGCGTCCTTACTCCAAGAGGGTGGGGTGTCCACGGAATACCGCACGGAGAGAGAAGGCCATGCCAGGTCCCACTGAGCGGGCAATATGCCGAGATGGGTGATCGAGATGCGAGAATTGGCGAGGTCGTTCGCGACCGAGACACAGAATCGATGATGGGGGCGACGTTGCCGAGAATTGCCGAGGTCAGGGACGCTGCCGAGCCCAGTTCGGACGAGCAGCGGGCGCGCCATGTGCGAATGTTGGAAGCGGCTGCCGAATTGGGGACCGAGAAGGAACTCTCACGGGTTCAGATGCACGAAGTCGCCAAGCGGGCGGGCGTGGCCATCGGCACCCTTTATCGCTACTTCCCCTCGAAGACGCACCTCTTCGTCGCGGTGATGGTCGAGCAGATCGATCAGATCGGCGACAGCTTCGCCAAGCATCAGGTTCAGTCGGACAATCCGCAGGACGCGGTGTACGAGGTGTTGGTTCGCGCCACTCGCGGGTTACTGCGTCGGCCGGCTCTCTCGACCGCGATGCTGCAGTCGTCCAGTACCGCCAATGTCGCGACGGTGCCGGACGTGGGCAAGATCGATCGTGGATTCCGGCAGATCATCCTCGATGCGGCCCGAATCGAGAACCCCACCGAGGAAGACAACACAGGTCTGCGTCTGCTGATGCAGCTGTGGTTCGGGGTCATCCAGTCCTGCCTCAATGGTCGAATCTCCATCCCCGATGCGGAGTACGACATCCGCAAAGGGTGTGACCTGCTTCTGGTGAATCTCTCACGACACTGACGTGACCTCGCCCTCTCGGGGGTGAGTTCGTCATAGCTTCAAAATTGAAATCAATTCTATTATTGAAGGTGTCGTGGTGCCGAAGTGGCCGTTTGTGGGGGCATTGCCCTCCTCTCTTTAATAGAATACATTGCAAAAAAGTTGACGGTGAGCCAGCTCACCGACCGAAAACTCCACGAAGGAGCGAACATCATGGGTCATGCAGTCATCGTCGAGGCCGCGCGGACACCGATCGGACGTCGTCGCGGCGCCCTGGCGGGACTGCACCCCGCCGAGATTCTGGGAGCAGCGCAGCTCGGGGTCCTCGAGCGGGCAGGCGTCGCACCGGAAGACATCGGACAGATCATCGGCGGCTGTGTCACGCAGGCGGGCGAACAGTCCAACAACGTCACGCGTCAGGCGTGGCTGCACGCCGGCCTGCCGTACAGCACGGCCGCAACCACCATCGACTGCGCCTGTGGATCTGCCCAGCAGGCAGTGCATTTGATCTCCGGACTCATTTCCTCGGGTCAGATCTCGGCCGGTATCGGCTGCGGCGTCGAGGCCATGAGTCGTGTGTTCCTGGGCCAGGCCAATGCGCCCGGAACGGGAAACCCGTACCCGGACGACTGGACCATCGACATGGGTGACCAGTTCACCTCTGCTCAGCGTATTGCCGAGAAGCGTGGCATCACACGCGCGGACGTCGACGCCTTCGGTCTCGAGTCGCAGCGCCGTGCAGCCCAGGCCTGGGCAGAAGGCCGTTTCGACCGGGAGATCGTTCCCGTCAAGGCTCCGGTCGTAGACAAGGAAGGCGTGCGTACCGGCGAGATCGCCACCGTCACTCGCGATGGCGGCCTGCGTGAGACGACGGCCGAAGCGCTCGCTGGGCTCAAGCCGGTTATCGAAGGCCATATCCACACCGCCGGCAACTCGTCGCAGATCAGTGATGGCGCGGCTGCGGTACTGCTGATGAGCGAAGAGCGCGCACAGGAACTGGGATTGAAGCCCCGCGCGCGGATCGTCGCGTCCGGCATGGTCGGATCCGATCCCTTCTATCACCTGGACGGACCGATCGAGTCCACCCAGATGGTGCTCGACAAGGCCAAAATGACCTTGGACGACATCGATCTCGTCGAAATCAACGAAGCGTTTGCCTCGGTCGTGCTCTCCTGGGCGCAGGTTCACGGCGCAGACCTGTCCAAGGTCAACGTCAACGGTGGTGCGATCGCGCTCGGACATCCCGTCGGTTCCACGGGCGCTCGTCTGATCACCACTGCGCTGCACGAACTCGAGCGCTCGAACAAGTCGACGGCTCTGGTCACGATGTGCGCCGGTGGCGCTCTCTCGACCGCCACCATCATCGAACGCATCTGACCCGTACTGACACTGTCGAATTGACGAGGTAGACATGACTATTGGATTGAGTGAAGAAGATCGCGACCTCCGCGACTCCGTACGGGGCTGGGCGGCGCGCCACGCAACACCCACCGTCATCCGGGAAGCTGTCGAGGCGAAGATCGAAACCCGCCCGCAACTCTGGAACGGGCTTGCCGAGCAGGGGCTTCTCGGACTGCACGTAGCCGAGGAATTCGGTGGCGCCGGTTACGGACTGGTCGAACTCGCGATCGTCGTCGAGGAACTGGGACGCTCCATGGTTCCCGGTCCGTTCCTGCCGACGGTAGTGATCAGCGCTGTTCTCAGTGATGCCGGAGTATCGGGCAGACTGCCGGCACTCGTGGACGGAAGCACGCTCGGAGCTGTTGCACTGCAGCCGGGTTCGCTGAAGATCATGCGGGACGGTGACACTGCCACGCTGAGCGGTACGTCCAGTCAGATTCTCGGCGGTCATGTCGGCGACGTGTTCCTGCTCGCTACGGACAGCGGGTTCGTGTTGCTCGAACGCGATCGTCTCGAGGTGACAGACCTGGCCAGCTACGACGTTGTACGTCGTAACTCCGAGGTCACCGTCGACGGACTAGTTCTCGCTGATGCGGAAATCCTCACCATCGACACCCAGCGCGTACTCGACATTGCCGCAACGTTGTTCGCGGCCGAGGCATCCGGCTTGGCGGACTGGGCAGTCACGACCTCAGCCGACTACGCGAAGGTGCGTCAGCAGTTCGGTCGTCCGATCGGCCAGTTCCAGGGCGTCAAGCACAAGGCTGCTCGGATGCTCGCTCTTGCCGAGCAGGCACGCGTCTGCGCCTGGGATGCTGCACGTGCCCTGACGCCGGCGAACGGTGTCGGTGCCGAAGAGGCTTCTCTCGCAGCAGCCGTCGCCGGAGCAACTGCTCTGGAGGCCGGCTTCTCCGTCACGCGCGACTGCATCCAGGTGCTCGGCGGTATCGGCTACACCTGGGAGCACGACGCACACCTTTACTTGCGTCGTGCGCAGTCCTTGCGAATTCTGCTGGGTTCCACGGCATCCTGGCGTCGACGCGTTGCCGAGTTGACCATTGCCGGTACCCGGCGCGTGCTCAGCATCGAATTGCCGCCCGAGGCCGAGGCGATCCGCGCCGACGTTCGAGCCGAGCTCGCACCGGCGTTGGACCTCGAAGGTGCCGCGCAGAAGACATATCTCGCGGAAAAGGGTTACACCGCGCCACACTTCACGGCTCCGTGGGGCAAGTCCGCCGATGCCGTCAGCCAGCTGGTCATTGCCGAAGAGCTACGCGCTGCGAAGATCAAGCCGCACGACATGATCATCGGCAACTGGGTCATCCCGACGCTCATCGCGCACGGCAACGAGGAGCAGCTTGCCAAGTTCGTCCCGCCGTCACTGCGCGGCGACATCGTCTGGTGCCAACTCTTCTCCGAGCCCGGCGCAGGTTCCGACCTCGCGGCTCTGAGCACCAAGGCCACCAAGGTAGATGGCGGCTGGAAGTTGCAGGGCCAGAAGGTGTGGACGTCGATGGCACGCGACGCGCACTGGGGAATTTGCCTCGCCCGCACCGACGCCGACGCCCCCAAGCACAAGGGCTTGTCCTACTTTCTCATCGACATCAAGAACAGCGGTCTCGACATTCGTCCGCTGCGCGAGATCACCGGCGAGGCACTCTTCAACGAGGTGTTCTTCGACGACGTCTTCGTTCCGGACGAGTGCCTGGTCGGCGAGCCGGGTGACGGCTGGAAGCTCGCTCGCACCACGCTGGCCAACGAGCGTGTCTCGCTGTCCAACGACTCGTCTCTGGGATCGGGCGGCGAGGCTCTGCTGAGCCTGGTCGACGGACTTCCCGGTGGTATCGACGACGAGCAGCTGACGGTTCTCGGAAAGGTGCTGTGCGACGCACAATCCGGCGGTCTGCTCGGTCTGCGCACCACATTGCGCTCGCTTACCGGCGCACAGCCGGGGGCTGAGTCCTCGGTGGCAAAGCTGATCGGCGTCGAGCACATCCAGCAGGTCTGGGATGTGGCGATGGAGTGGGCTGGTCCCAGTTCCCTTCTGGGCGATCAGCATCGGATGTCTGCGACGCAGATGTTCCTGAACTCGCAGTGCATGTCCATCGCCGGTGGTACAACCAATGTTCAGCTCAACATCATCGGTGAGCGAATCCTGGGTCTGCCCCGTGACCCCGAACCGGGAAAGTGATCTGCGCATGAGCAATCGCACCTTCGTCATCGGCGTGGGCATGACCAAGTTCGAGAAGATCGAGACCCGCGACTGGGAATACCCGGACATGGTGACCGAGGCAGTCTCGAATGCCCTGACCGATGCCGGGATCGGCTACGACCAGATCCAGCGTGCTGCAGTCGGTTACGTGTTCAACGCGTCGACTGCCGGCCAGCGAGCCCTCTACGAGACCGGGCTGACCGGCATCCCCATCTTCAACGTTAACAACAACTGCGCCACGGGGTCGACGGCGCTGATGATGGCGCGCGAATGGGTCCAGGCAGGACAAGCGGACTGCGCGTTGGCTGTCGGATTCGAGAGGATGACCAAAACGGCGTTGACCGGCAACGGTGAGATGCCCAAGGTCACCACTTTGGACTCTCAGCTGAAAATCATGGTCGAGGACTACGGCTTCGCCCGCTCGCCCATGACCGCTCAGTTGTTCGGCAACGCTGCCGTCGAACACATGAAGAAGTACGGCACCACGATCGAGCAGATTGCAGCCGTGGCGGTCAAGAACCACAAGCACTCGGTCAACAATCCGTATGCACAGTTCCGTGACGAGTACACCCTCGAACAGGTACTGGGCGACAAGATGATTCACGAGCCGCTGACGCGCTCACAGTGTTCGCCGACCTCGGACGGTGCTGGTGCCGCAGTGGTCGTGAGCGAGAAGTTCGTGCGTGAGCACGGTCTCGAAGACCAGGCGATCGAGATCGTCGCGCAGGCTTTGACCACCGACACCGAGGCAGCGTTCGCCGAGAAGTCGATGATCGACGTGGTCGGTGCGCCGATGACGGCAGCCGCGGCCGAACAGGTCTTTGCGCAGGCCGGGATCACCATCGATGATGTCGACGTCATCGAATTGCACGACTGCTTCGCGATCAACGAGATCATCACCTACGAGGGCCTGGGGATGTGCGCAGTCGGAGAAGGCGGAAAGCTCGTCGAATCCGGCGCGACCACGTACGGCGGCCAATGGGTCGTCAACCCGTCGGGTGGTTTGATCTCGAAGGGACACCCGCTGGGTGCGACGGGCTTGGCACAGTGCGCCGAACTCACGTGGCAGCTCCGCGGGACGGCAGATGCCCGCCAGGTCGAGGGCGCTCGAATTGGACTGCAGCACAACCTCGGACTGGGCGGCGCGTGCGTCGTGACGGTCTACCGATCCGGAACCTTGGAGAACTGATGGCTATCGATCTTGCGGTGGCATTGGCTGCCGAACCGACTGTGCGCGAGGCGTCGTGGACCGACCGCGACGTCATGCTTTACCAACTGGGTCTGGGGGCCGGCGTGAACGCGCTGGATCCTGCGGAACTCACCTGGGTGTACGAAAAGGGCCTGAAGGTACTACCGACATTTGCAATGGTTGCAGGCCAGGGAGTTTCGGCGGGTGTACTGCCGGCGCCGTCGATGAGCATGCCGGGAATCGACATCGACCTGCGCAAGATCCTGCACGGCGGGCAGTCGCTGTCACTTCACGCCCCGATCCCGTCGACGGGTACCGCGCGTATTTCCTCCCGAGTTGCCGACGTCTGGGACAAGGGAAAGGCGGCTGTGATCGTTCTCGAGACCGCAGCGCATGACCTTGACGGGAATCCGTTGTGGACCACAGGAATGCAGATCTGGGCGCGCGGCGAAGGCGGATTCGGCGGAGATACCGGACCCGAAGTTGTTGCCGGGGTGCCTGATCGAGCGCCGGACAAGGTACTGACGTCGAGTACCAGTCCCTCGCAAGCGTTGGTGTACCGACTCAGCGGAGACATGAACCCTCTTCACGCCGATCCTGCCTTCGCGAAGATGGCGGGCTTCGACGCACCGATCCTGCATGGTCTCGCGTCGTACGGCATCGTCTGCAAGGCAGTGGTAGACGGGATTCTCGACGGAGATCCGAGCCGGGTGAAGAACTACTCAGTGCGGTTTGCCGGTTCGCTGTTCCCCGGCGAATCCATCACCACCTCGGTATGGCAGGACGGCAACATACTGACCTTGGCGGCGACGTGCCCCGAGCGCGAGAACTCCCCGGTTCTCACACACGCAACAATGGAGATCAACTGATGGACCTCGGTACGCACCCCACGGCAGCAACACATCCGGGCGGCACGATTCTGACGTCGCCGCCGCAGGACGCCCCGGTCGACCGGGCGACGGCAGCGGCGCGTCGCGTTGTCGACGCGATGCTGCGGACCGACCGCGGAAACGCCAATTTGGACCGGGTTGCGGAGGAGCTCAACAGCATTGCCGAGCACCTCGAGCAGCACTCGCCCGAGGTGGCCGAGCGGTTGATCGACATGTGGAACGGTGAGGGCGTGACTCGTCACGATCCAGTGACCGGTCCCGAGAACGCCATTGCGCCGCCGCTCGTCCTGGAAGGGCTTGCTGACGGTTCGGTGCAGGGAGTCGTCACGTTGACACTGCCGTACCAGGGACCTCCCGGTCACGTGCACGGCGGCGTTTCGGCGCTGCTGCTCGATCACGTTCTCGGTGTCGCCAATGCCTGGGGTGGAACCTCCGGTATGACAGCACAATTGAGCACTCGCTACCACCGCCCGACTCCGCTGTTCGAGCCCCTCACCATCAGCGGCAAGTTCCTTTCCAAGGACGGCCGCAAGATTCACACCGTCGGCGAGATCAAGACGGCGGACGGCGAAGTGTGCGTGTCCGTAGAGGGATTGTTCATCGACAAGACGGTGCCGCGCCCCAGGTAGGGGTTCTGATGAAGGAGGCCCCCGTGGGCAAGCTCGACGGACGTGTAGCAGTGGTCACCGGTGCCGGTATGGGCATCGGTCGCGGAGTGGCAGGCGCGTTTGCACGTGAAGGCGCGTCGGTCCTGGTTGCCGAGATCGACGAGGCAGCTGGTATCGAGACGGCGCAGTGGCTGCGCGACGAATGGGGCGTGGACGCGGAGTTCATCCGCACCGACGTCACTGACAAAGCGCAGGTTGTTTCCATGGTCGACCGGGCCGTGGAGCGGTTCGGACGCCTCGACATTCTGGTCAACAATGCTTGGCGGACTTTCGGTTTCGCTCGGTTCGAGAAGATGACCGACGAGCAGCTGCGCGGCGGTTTCGACATGGCAGTGATGGCGGCTTTCTGGTCCATGCAGGCTGCACTACCGGAACTCGAGCGTCACGGCACGGGCCGCGTGATCAACATGTGCAGCCTCAATGGCGTCAACGCCCACATGTATTCGGTGCAGTACAACGCGGCCAAGGAAGCTCTGCGGACGCTCACTCGAACCGCCGCGCGTGAGTGGGCTCCTCGGCAGGTGACCTGCAACGTCATCTGCCCCGGCGCGCAGAGCGCGGCGTACAAGCGTGTTGCCGAAGCCAATCCGGAGAACGTGGCCGTCATGGCCGCCCAGAATCCGATGGGGCGGATCGGGGACCCTCTCGACGACATCGGTCCCGTTGCGGCCTTCCTGGCGAGTGACGACAGCCGCTACGTCACCGGCAACACCCTCTTCGTCGACGGTGGTGGGCACATCAACGGTGTGCAGTGGGCGCCGACGGTCGACTGATCGGCGGTTACTTGGCCGTGAACCCCGCGTCGACGGGCAACGCGATACCTGTGACGTATCGAGCTTGATCCGAGACCAACCAGGCTATCGCGTTGCTGACGTCGGAAGCCTCGATCAGCCCGACGTCCAAGAGATTGCCGACGTCGGCTCCGCTCGACGTGGGGGAGTCCGCAAACAGTTTCGCGACGACTTCGTTGACGACCATCGGCGTATTTGCTCCCGCCGGATGCACGGAGTTGACACGAATATTGTGGGGAGCAAGCCAGTGTGACCACGTGCGTCCCAGCCCCACGATGGCGTGTTTACTCGCGCAGTAGCCGTCGGATCCGCCGGTCCCGTCACCCCCACGTCCGACGAGTCCCAATGTCGAACCGGTAAGGACTATCGCGCCGCCCGTCCCTTGCTCGATCATCGCGGGCGCTGCGGCCTGGACGGTGTTCCAGACGCCGAAAAGATTGACCTCCATCTGGTCGCGGAACGCGTGGGCATCGTCGACGTCCGGGGACATCATGCCGATACCGGCGTTGGCCAGAACGATGTCGAGGCTGCCCAACGCAGCGATTCCTTCGGATACTGCAGTTCGCAGTGCGGGCAGATCACGAACATCCACTTCTCGTGCGACGATATTTCGCCCGAGGTCCTCGACCAACGCTGTTGTCTGCCGTAAATCGTCGGCGGTTCCCATCGGGTAGGCCACCGATTCGATCTGATGGCAGATGTCGAGCGCAATGATGTTCGCGCCCTCTTGCGCCAATCGCACGGCGTGGCTTCGGCCCTGACCTCGGGCGGCCCCGGTGATCAGTGCGGTTTTGCCTTCCAACTGTCCGGGCATGAGTGCTCCGTCCGTCGCAAATCTTGAATTCTCGGTCACGAGTAGAGACCCGAGTGGACGGCGAAACTCGTCGCCGGCGACGTAGTCTGAGTTCAGATACAGCGGGAACTCGCTTCGGAAGAGAAGAGGCTCGGGATGTCCGAATGGGTGAAGAAGGTCGAAGCTGAAGCCAAGGGGCTCCTCGCCGAGGCGGAAGAAGAGCTGACCGTCCTCGAAGGTGTCGACACCATTGATCCACTAGCTGAAGACGATCCGGCAATAGACGACGACGCCAAGCCGGCGTCGGACTGACACTGCGACGCATCGACGCGCCTCAGAACGGTGGCGGGTCATCCCCGTAATTGATGGGTTCTCGGTGAGCTCGCAGTGAATTCCACCGCCTACGGCGCTGGTTATTGCGTTCGATCTGGATACGGGCAGCCTTGTTCTCTGCCTGGGTCCGCCGATTTCGACCACCTTGCGGCGGTATCGGTTCGCGTAGGCCGGCCGTCAGCCCTGCGGGTCGCGTTCGGTAGCTGTGCCCGGTCGGCGACGTCAGCGACATGGTTCGATCCTCGTTCGACGCGAACCGCCACCGGTCGGAATGCTTGAGGCGATGATGGTTGCGGCAGAACGCACTCATATTCGACTCGACTGTTTTGCCGCCACGCTCGGGGTCGCCATGATGGAAGGGTTCATTGTGGTCGAGGTCGGAATTCCAGGCCGGGACATCACAATGCAGCCACTGGCAGCTGCCCGCGATGATCCGCAACCACGTGTCGAGTACTGCACCTGGCCGGTAGACGTGTGCCGACGCAGCCACCGGTTCGGTGGCGACATCAGCGGGTACGCGGACCTTTCGAATGACGGCGTCTTGTGCGATGTCGCGAGCATGCTCGGCGCTGATCACTCCGTACCCGTCCAGGTGGGCGGCCTCGCCGCCACCGCGCAGAGTGGAATCAGTCATCACGACGTGAACCACGGGTCGACGAACGACAACAGCACCCCTACGATCCTGCGGGCAATCAGCACGGTCACAGTTACACGGCAAGAACGGTGATCCGTTGGTCAACTCGAAGAGCGCGTCGGCTCGTCGTTGCTCGTAGGTTCGTGAGTCATTTCGGCACACCGACATCGCCAACTCGCGCAACCGGCCGTCGAAGGCCCGAGCCTGCTCGGCCGGAACGCTTCCCAAGATTTTGGCCATCCCGTCCTCGGCGGCACTGACCCCGACGAACCGATCGGTGAGAGCGCGACGTCGGCGTTCTCGCATGCCTTCCGGGTCCACCGCCGCCACGATCCGATCGATCGCCGCTGTCAGGCGCCGACCCGTCAGGCCGGTTCCACCGGCAACCGGTGGTGCGAGGACCTGCTCGAGCAGTAGTCGTTCGACCTCGTCGATCAACTCGTCTTTCACGTTCGCCGTTGCGGAATCGATCAATCCCACGCGGTACAGATCCAACTCGCCGCGCGCCATCGCCGCTCGAGTGCGATGCAAACGGGTCTTCAACGAGAAACCCAACCCGATCAACTTCCCGGCAGCTGCGCGACCCATCGTGAGCGTCGCACCGATTTCCGATTCCGCCAACTCGTGTGCGGTCGACGACCAGGTCCCACTGGCGACATGCTCTGAGCTTCGCCGCGAAAAGAACTCGGCAACGACGGCGAGCTTGCGTTCGACCAGCATCGCCTCGCATCTGTGCAGATCGGTCATGAGATCAACCAGGGCACAATCAGTTTCGGTACCGGTCAGCTGTGCTGAGATACCGAAAAGCTCCGTCGCGGGGTTGAACATCCATTCATTCTATTCGAATACGTGTTCGAATAGAATGGAATCCTCAAATCAGTCGAAAAAGTCCGGTTCCTGAATCTCGGTGCATCTCAAGGGTTTGCCGTAATGCTGTCAGGGGATCCGAGGTATCTCGACGCCCGCGCGGGCCAGGCCCCTCGGGGTTGACGAAGCGGCCCTCGTCCGAGCGGGTCCACTCTCGTACGGCCCACCGCTCCTTGATGGCCCAACGTCCATCACGTCGCTCCATATGGTCGATGAACCGCGCACCGCTGGTGAAGTTGACCATCCCGATGCCTTCAGCACCGCCCCAGTGAGTGGACATCGAGTACGCCTCGCTGATCGCCTGGTCGCCATGCAGTTCGACCAGATGATTGCCGATGTGGTGCATCGTGCCGCCAATCGCCGAGAGTTTCGGTGTGACCCAAGCGATGTACTCGTCGATGTTGCCGTCGAACCCGGTGTGATGGTCGACCGCATCCGGATGATAGGCGCTGCGGACGAGATCGAAGTCGAGGCGATCGATGCCGCGGCAGTACGTCAGAACCACCTCACGAATAGCCTGCTTGTCGATGAGATCCTGCAGTGCCCGGTCCATGTCACGCCTCCTTGATGTTGGTCATCCAGTCGATCAATTCTGGTAGTTCTTCAGCAGCGCAATCGAATACGGCAGGTCGGAGCACGACGACGGACGCGCCGCGGTCAAACCAGTCCCGGACTTTGTCCGCGGTTGCGGAGAGGTCTACGGATCCGCTGTCGCGTCGAACGGGTGCTGCGGACACCTGCACACGTGCGGTGTCCGGGTCACGGTCATGAGACTCGAACGTGCTGCGCAACAACGCAACACTGTCGGTGAATGTTCCCAGATCGGTCGGGTTCACGGTCCAGCCGTCGGCAACGCGTGCGATGCGGTCGAAGTTCCGCTGACTTGGTCCGAAACCGAAGAGCACCGGTACATGGGATTGGGTCGGCAGTGGGAGGCTGTGGTAGTTCTCGAAAGCGAAGTCGCGCCCCTTGAAGGTGGCCGGGGCATTGGTCCACAGTTCGCGGCACGCTGCGACAGTCTCCTCCATGCGGCCGAATCGCGCGTCGAATGGCATATTGGTGGCGGTGTATTCGGCTTCTTGCCATCCAACGCCGAAGCCCATTACGGTGCGACCTTCGGACAACGAGTCGAGTGTGGCAACCTGCTTGGCAAGCAGGGCCGCCGGGCGAACAGTGGCGATCAGAACCGATACCCCGAGGCGAGCGCGCTCTGTCACCGCGGCGATCGCGGACAGAAGTGAGATCGGTTCGTACCAAGGATGATCCAAAGGGAACAAGAAGTTGTGTTCGACTACCCGCTGAGCGTGTGCGTCGGCATTGAACCCCAGGTGATCGCCGGTGCAGATCAGATCGATCCCGGCACGGTCAGCGCGTGCGGCGAAGTCCAGAACGGGGCGAATCTTGCCGTCGAACATGGCCTCGAGGCCCAAAATGTTGACGCCGATCTCCATCGGACTCAGCTCCGAGGCAATTCGCGCTCGTCGACGACGAACTGAATGATCCTCGTTTGATCGAGGAAGTTGGATTCGTCAGCCCGAATCCGGTTGCCTACCTCCGGTTGGGCGTGAGTTGCGAGCATGTCTTCGTATCCGGACTTATCGCTGAACCACATTTCGGTGATGACATCGAATTGTGGATCCGGGGTGTCGCCGGTGCGTAGAACCTGAGTCAGGTCCGGGAAATTCCTTCGGTATTCGATGATTTGAGGGAATGTTTCGGTGATCAGCGGAGCATGGTTGTTCTCGTAGTAGTCGACGAATTCGTCTCGCGTCAGTCCGGGTTTGCGAGTGAGAAGGGCGATTACCTTGAACACGTGGTCTCCAGTTTCCTCGGCAACGAGATGGATTCAGAGTGCGCGTCGGGCGTGGGCGGACAGGTCGCCCATATTGTCCAGGCAGAAGAGCCTCGAGCTGAACTGCCACGTTCCGTCGACGCAGGTGAAGCGATCGAAGTAGCGCCCTGACAGGATAGGTTGCAGGGCAAGCGCTTCAGTACCTTGTATGACCGTGATGTACGAGAGTGCCGACGCCGATTCGCCGTCGACCGCAATCCGGGTGTTGGTCAGCAGATGTTTGGTTCGCGGAATCGGCGGATCTCCGTACATCCGAATGAATCCGCTGCATGCTGCAAAGACGGCATCGGCGTCGGACGAAATGAGCGTGGTGGCAACTCCGTCCGGTCCGCACTGCCCGTAGTCGGACTGGGCGAACAATGCGGCGACTTCACGCAATCTGCCCTGATCGATCAGATGCGTGTACTCACAGAGCAGGTCACGGATCGCCGACTCGGCAACGATCCGTGACAGCTCCGCGGTCATACGGTGATCTCGCGCCGAACCATCTTGCCGGTTGCATTGCGAGGCAACAGATCACCGGTGATGCGCCACTTCGACGGAACCTTGAAGTAGGACAGGCGTTCGGCGGCGTAGTCGCGCAACTCTGCCTCCGTGGTCTCTGCTCCGGGGCGCAGGACCACCACAGCGGATACTTCCTGGCCGAGGTCGGGGTGCGGCATGCCGATGACAGCGCACTCGATCACGTCTGGGTGTTCGTCGAGCGTCTGCTCGATCTCGGTGGGGTAGACGTTTTCGCCGCCACGCAGGATCAGGTCGGAACGACGGCCGGTGAGACGGAGACGCCCGTTCTCGATGACGCCGAAATCGCCTGTGCGGAGCCAGCGCCCGGGCGCGATTGCCGACTCGGTTGCCTCGTCGTTCTCCCAGTACCCGAGCATGACGAACGGGCTGCGGACACACACTTCACCTTCGATGCCGTCCGGCAGCCACTCGCCGAAGGGATCGCGAATCTCCATCGAGACGGTGATGATCGGACGGCCGAGAGTGCCTGGGAACTCTTCGAGTTCGGCGCCTACGGCCACTGCGATGGCGGTGCTGCATTCGGTGAGGCCGTAGCTGTCGACCAGAGCATTGCGTGCGAACGGCACCTGCTCCTTGAGTCGTTCTTTGAAAGCCGGCGACGACGGCGCGGATGCCAGCGAGAAGGAAGTCAGGGAAGAGACGTCGTACTTGGCAATGTTGCCGTGTTCGAGTAGGCGCGACGCCATTGTGGGTACCGCACCCCAGTTGGTCACGCGCTCGCGTTCGACCAGCCCGAGCACCTTGTCGACGTCGAAGCCGCCCTCGGTCAGGATGACGGCGCTGCCGGTCGCGAGACGGGGGACCACCAGATTATGCAGGCTGGCGATGTGGAAGAGCGGGGACGTGAGCAGATAACGCAGCGGGCTCGGCTTGGAAGCGTCGTACTCACGGCCGGTGAATGCGGCGCCGATTGCGTCGCTGTAGCGGTGGTAGTCGACGACGGCCATCACGTTGCGGTGCGAGTGGAGTGCGCCCTTGGGACGACCGCTGGTTCCGCTGGTGAACAGGATGACGGCGGGGTCGTCTTCGTCGATATCGGTGCTCGGCACGTCGGAGCCTGCATACTCCGAGATGAGCGCGGGCAGATCCTCTTCCATGGTGAGGACCGTGATGTCTGCCGGCAGCTCGGGGAGAGCGGCGCCGCGCTTGGCGTCGACGACAAGAACCTTCGGACGCGAGAGCTCGATCCCGTGGGTTACCTCTCGCGGAACCCACCAACCGTTGAGACCGACCGCGATCGCGCCGAGCGCCTGCGTCGCGAAGAACGTCATGACCCACTCGGGAGTATTGGCGGCGAGGATGCCCACTCGGTCGCCTTTACGGACCCCGTACTTGTCCCGCAGGGCAGTTGCCAGAGCGGCGACGGAGTCGGCGTGCTCGGTGAACGAGATTCGACGATCGCTGGTGACGAGATAGTCGCCGTCGCCCCATGCCCGAGATGCCGAGATGAGCTCACCGATGGCGCGACCACGGTTCTTCATCACGGGCATGACGGTGCCGAGAACCTCTTCTTCGACGATCTCGAATGGCCCACCTGGACCAGTGAGGCGTGAGACCGCCTGGTCCAGAAGCAACTGCGGATCTGCGGGGGCAGTCATGGAATGGCCTTTCGTATTGTGGCGCTTTTCACGTCACAAAATCTCACGAGAAAATCATATCTGTGGCGGCGGTTACCACTGAGCGAGACTGGGAGGGTTCCGGCTCTGAGGCGTCGATACGTTCGAGTCGTATCGCAGTTGGAGAAATCGACATTCCGATATCGACTAGGACACAGGACACGATGACGAACACCGCCACCGAAGCATCTTCGAACGCAGCGCTTGCAGCACCCCAGCGCGAGGACGTCGCGCAGATGTTGATCGACCGTCTCGGTGATCAGCACCTAGGTCTGCGCACGCGGACACAGGACTGGAGCTGGGACGAGGTGGTGCGCGAGAGCGCAGCGCGCGGCTCGCTTGCGAAGTCGCTTCGCGCGCCTGGACCGTTTCACATCGGAGTACTTCTCGAGAACGACCCCGAGTTCCTCTTCTGGCTCGGCGGCGCGGCTCTGACCGGTGCCACGACCGTCGGCATCAATCCGACCAGGCGTGGAGCCGAACTCGAGGCCGAGGTTCGGTACGTGGACTGCCAGCTGATCGTCACCGACAAAGCGGGCTACGAGAAGTTGGCCGGCCTTGACCTCGGTCTGACCGAAGACCGTTTTGTACTCGTCGACGACGCGTCCTACGTGGACAAGATTTCAGCTCACCAGGTCGAGTCACCTCAGATCGACCTCGGCGTCGACGCGTCGACGCTGTTCCTGCTTCTCTTCACCTCGGGCACCACTGGAATGTCCAAGGCAGTGCGGTGCAGCCAGGGACGTTTGACGCGGTTGGCCTACGCGAACTGTGCCAAGTACGACATCGACCGCGACGACGTCTGCTACTGCTGCATGCCGCTCTTCCACGGGAATGCGTTGATGGCCCTCTGGGCGCCGGCGCTCTCACAGGGAGCCACCGTCTGCCTCGTTCGCAAGTTCACCGCCTCGGGTTTCATGCCGGACGTTCGGTTCTACGGCGCAACATATTTCACTTACGTCGGTAAGGCCTTGGGGTATCTCATGGCGACGCCGGAACAGGCCGACGACATCGAGAACACCCTCACTCACGGCTTCGGGACCGAGGCGTCGCCGGGAGACAAGGCAGAGTTCATCCGCCGTTTCGGTGCGCAGCTTTTCGAGGGATACGGTTCGAGTGAAGGTGCCGGTTCGGTGGTGCTCGATCCGAACCAGCCTGCCGGCGCACTGGGCCGTCCCGCGAACGAGAACATCGTCATCGTCGATCCCGATACCCGCGAAGAGCGGCCCCGCGCAATCCTCGACGAGCACTCTCACGTGCTGAACCCCGACGAAGCCATCGGCGAGATGGTCGACAAGGCCGGGTCGAAGAAGTTCGAGGGGTACTACAAGAACGAAGACGCGATAGCCGAGAAGATTCGCCATGGTTGGTACTGGACAGGCGATCTCGGCTACGTCGACGAGGCCGGGTTCATCTACTTCGCCGGTCGCAAGGGTGACTGGATCCGCGTCGACGGCGAGAATACGTCGGCTCTGATGATCGAGCACATCCTGCGTCGCCACCCCAAGGTGATTGCAACGGGTGTCTTCGCGGTGCCGGATCCGCGTTCGGGTGATCAGGTGATGGCTGCGATCGAGGTCGCCGATCTCGCCGATTTCGATCCGGTCGAGTTCGCGGCTTATCTTGCCGCGCAAGCGGATCTGGGTACGAAGGCGGCGCCGCGGTTCGTTCGCGTTTCGACGGACCTGCCGGTCACAGGGTCCAACAAGGTGCTCAAGCGTGAATTGCAGGTCGACCGCTGGCGTACCGACGAACCGGTGTTCCACTGGGTGGGCCGTGGCGCCCCCGAATACACGTTGATGACCGAAGCTGACGTGGTGAATCTGGAGAAGGAGTTCGAGACACACGGCCGTTCGCGGTTCCTGTGAGTGGAGTTGCGCTGGTCACCGGCGCTTCCCGGGGGATCGGCCGAGAGTGCGCGCTTGCCTTCGCGCGCGCCGGATTCGACGTTGCAATCACTGCTCGCACCGTTCGTGAAGGAGAGGGGCGGGCAGCTCCGCGAACGAGGCAGGGCGAGCAAGTGATTCCTGTGCCCGGCAGCCTGGAGACGACGGTTGCCGAGATCGAATCCTTCGGTGTGCGCGCATTGGCCGTTCCGATGAACCTGCTCGATCTGGAATCCGTCCGCGGCGCCGGTGAACGGGTGCTGGAGGAGTGGGGACACGTCGACGTGTTGGTGAACAACGCCTACGCACAGACGGTCGGAAACATGGACCGGGTGCTCGACATCGAGATCGACGACGCTCAGGCGATGGTGATCGGGAATTACCTACACCAACTCGCTCTGGTTCAGGTGATTCTGCCGTCGATGATCAAGAGTGGCAACGGCGTTGTCGTCAACCTGGCATCGGGCTCGGCCACTATGGATCCGCCCGCGCCGCCGGGGGAGGGCGGCTGGGGATTGTCCTACGCTGCCTCGAAGGCGTCGTTCGGACGTATCGCCGGGGCGATCAACTCCGAGTATCAGGGCGCCGGGATCAAGGCGTTCAATCTGAGTCCGGGATTTGTCATTACGGAATCAGGGAAAGCCCGTGGTGGCGCAGACGCGATAGTCGACGCAGGGTTCGCTGCCACACCGGCATCCGTACCGGCTGCAGCGGCGGTGTGGCTTGCAACAGATCCGGATGCGGACCGGTTCCTCGGTCGCGTCGTGGACGGTCCGAAATTGATGGCGACACTGGAGGAAACGGTATGAAGCTCGGCGTAGTCGTTCCGGTCGAATTGGGTCGAAGTGGAGACCCCGATTGGATTCTGCAATTCGCCCGTGCGGCCGAATCGTTGGGTTTCGACGAGATCTCGGCTGTGGAGCACTCGGTGGTCATCGCCGACACCGAGAGTGAATACCCCTATTCTCCAACCGGGAAGTCGCATCTGCCCGATGACTGCGACATCCCGGATCCGCTGGAACTGCTCTCGTTCGTGGCCGGTGCCACAACCACTTTGGGGCTGTCCACCGGAGTTCTCGTGCTGCCCAATCACAATCCGGTAGTGCTCGCCAAGCGCCTGGCGACGCTTGATCGACTTTCGGGTGGGCGCCTGCGCATCTGCCTCGGACTGGGCTGGATGAAGGAAGAGATCGAAGCGTGCGGCGGTGACTTCGAGCGTCGTGGCAAGGTAGCCGACGAGGCAATCGCGGTAATGCGCGCACTCTGGGCAGGCAAGGAAGCGGTCGACTTCTACGGTGATTACTTCTCGTTCAAGGGTGCATACAGCTGGCCGAAACCTCACCGGGAGTCGGGAGTTCCGCTCTACATCGGTGGACACAGTCTCGCGGCCGCGAGGCGAGCAGGCCGGTTGGGTGACGGTTTCCAGCCGCTGGGACTTGCTGGTGAAGACCTCGACAAGTCCGTTGCAGCGATGAAAGCTGCTGCGGTCAAGGTCGATCGAGATCCCGCCGACGTCTCGCTCGTTCTCGGTGCGACATTGCCCAGACTCGACGAAGCAAAACTCGAGTGGGCTCGCACATTGGGCGCCGATCGAATCGTGCTGTCCGCCAGCCGTCGTGGTACGTCGTTGGAACTGATCATCGACGAGATGGCCGAATGCTCGACGCGTTTGGGGCTCGGAACGTAAATCCCGTACCTGATCAAGGATGAGCCAGCCCGTTCAGGAGCATCGCGCCGACGAAGGCCGCGTTGTCGGCCGGGCTGTCGGATCGACGGGTGAAGCACCGCAACAGGAGGGTGTTGGTGATTCCTGCGGCGATGTCCATCGGGCTGCTGATGGTCGACAAGACCCCGTTGTCCTGGCCCCGCTGCACAACCGGCGCGATGATCGAGGGAATATTGAGTTTCTCTTTGAGCGACAGCAGGCTCTCGGGCTCGCCGTAGGTATCGTGTGCAACGGCAACCAGCAGTGCATCCATGAACTCCGTTTCGTCAGAAGCTAGTTGAGCGCAGCGCAGTAGGAAGTTCTCGATGATCGCGACGTCACCAAGGCCGATCAGAATGTCGTCGGCAACGGTTTCTCGCAGTGAGTCCACTCGATTCTGAAGGGCCGCCACCAGAATGTGGGGCTTGGTGGGAAACAGTTTGTTCACGGCGGCGCGGGGAACCGCCGCAGTGTCGGCGATGTCGTTGATCTGCGTCATGAAGTATCCGCGCTTGCCGAATTCGCTACGGGCAGCGGCGAGAAAGGCTGCTCGCGGATCACGCGGTAGCGGCCGCGGCGCGGCGGGCTGGTCGATCGGTCCCACAACATCGTCTAGGTGTTGATGGAGGCCAGACGTATCGACGACGGCGCCCAATATCGCGAGCAGTGCGTCGGACATCACCTCGGGTGAGACGGAGCGGGAATCGATTCGGCTACGAATGCGGAAGCCGTCGATCACCGCGTTGACGGTGACAGCGAAGGTCTTGGTGGTGAACGGCCTTCGGAGTGTTGCGCCGGTTTTCTCGAAAAGGGCCTCGTAGGCAGCGGACACGAGCTCGTCGCGTCGACGATATTCGTTTTTCAGAGCGGCGGAAGTTCGCCTGTGTGAGCCCGCAAAAATGTGTGAGAGAAGACTTCTTGCAGTCGACGCGTCGTTGACGAGAGCGTCGAATACCCCTTTGACGAGAGTGGTGACCGTCGCACGAAGCGCGTCGTCATTTGCGGACAGCTGTGCACGTACGGTCTGCTTCACCGTGTCTGCGCTGTGCAAGGTCGATTCGGTGAGGCTGGCGATCACGGCCTCGACGAACTCGGATTTGGTGCGGAACTTGCGGAAGAACGTAGCCTGCGACGCTCCGGCCCGGAGGACGACCTGTTCGCTCCGCAGACCGCGTTCGAGAATGTCCTGAGGGTCCTCGACAAGCGACGTCACGCCGGCATCGATGAACAGCACGGTGGTGGCGTCGCGATCAGTCATCGTCAGTCCCTCGGTCGATCGGCAGTCTCGCCCGCACATAACGGGCAAACAAGACTCTATCGAGGTCAAGGCATGCGTGGGGGCTGTTCTGAGAGTGTTTGCTCTCGCGCGAGAGTTCTCCCAGTCAACAAATGGAGTGACCCGGCGATCTCGCTCCGTTTCCATGGGAGTTCGACCGCGCGAAAAGCCTGGAAGTTAGGGACACCACCGATGAAAACTGCCGACTCACCCAGCCTCAGTAGGCGTGAAGTACAGGTGCTGTTGACCTGGATTCGCTGCGACTCGAAAGCCGAAGTCTCCCGTGAGCTGTACATCGCGGAGGGAACTGTGAATACGCACCTTGCGCGTATTCGCGGGAAGTACGACGAAGTGGGCCGGACAGCGCCAACGAAGATGGCGCTGCTTGCTCGGGCTCTTCAGGACGGGTTGATCCGTATCGACGAACTCTGATCAACGCGCCAGCTGTCTGGTGCGTCGAGCCGGAAGTCAGTCGAGGGTGGTGGCGTCCGTTGTCGGTGTCTTGGCGCCAGGAGTCGCTTCGATGTCGAGAACGACCTGGCTGTCGGTGGCGTCTTCGGGGAAGACGTACCGGCGCATGGCCCACCACCGGAAGGCCGTCGCCAGCAGGGTTCCGATGATCGATCCGCTGATGAAGTCCGCGAAATTCTCCATCAACACTGATACCTCGGGTTGACGCAGGTGGAACACGTACCTGGAGGTCCAGAGCGGTACCTGGTTGATGGCCAAACCGATACCGGCGACGATGAAGAACAGCGCAGCCTCGTGATGGCGCTGTCTACCACCGCGCTGAGCGAACGACCACTCGCGGTTCAGGACGTAGGACAGAACCGTTGCGATCAGGACCGCGAGGATGTTTGCCGTCACCGGGTGCTGAGGCAGAACCGTCCACTTGATGCCGAAGAACAGCACCGTGGTGACGATGAAGGCGATGCCGCCGACCACCAGGAACTTGAGCATTTCTGCGTGCGGCAAGACGCGCACGAGAACCCGCTCAGGAAGCCTATTGACCATCTTTTCGACAAACGCCATTGTTCGAGGCTAACCCTGAATACAGCCGACGGCACAAATCGTCGACGCTCGTGTCGGCCAGATCATCAGAATCCGTACCCGAGAATTGCCGGCTTCGATGTGCTGAACGCGAAGTCGAGATTCCGGATTTCCTGCGAATCAGTTGCCTGGAGTCGGTGCGCCGCAGCAAAGGCCTTGGCCTGGTGCTCGCCCAGGTACAGGCTGCTCAGAACGTCGGCGGGCATCGTGATCGCGGGCTCGGCGTCGGTGGCCGTGCACGTGGCTTTGCCTCCCTTGACCTGAAGTGCAAAAGTTCCGCCCGCGCTCAGGAAAGGATCTTCGACCTTGATGACGGTGTCCAGGTCAGCAGCGTATTCACGAGCCTCGAGCGCCGCGGGCACGTCCATGATGCGAAGCCACAGACGATCGGAACGCGTGGTTGTCCTGGCGAGGCGGTAGTCCGACAGCATCAGCCGTAGGGGATCGGCGGGATGCTGGCGTGTCTCGATCCGGGTGACGAGGTCGAGCCCGCAGATCGTGCGCCACAGCGCCGCGTGCGCATCTTCGGTGATCGTCACGAACTCGTCGATCCGGGCGATGCTGTCGCGGCCCTCGCTCGTGTGCCGGTAAGCGATGTATCCGTCCGCGTGTGTCAGAAAGAACAGTCCGGAGGCTCCGTCACGATCCTCGGACGGGTCGGCGAACATGTGATCCCACAGTGGTTGCGGACGAACCTGCGCGCCGGGAGTCTGCAGTCGCCAGCGATCGTAAATTTCGGGAAGAAGCGTCGTGGCAGCCTTCACGTCGACAATCGACACACCGCCGTTGTCGGGCACCTCCGGGCGGAACTGCGCGAAGCGTCGATCGAGGGTGATGCCCTCGCTGACGGTGGCCGGGCCGTATCCGAAGCGGTTGTAGATGCCGGCCTCGCTGGCCGTCAGCGCTGCAAGCGGCGCACCGGTCGACTCGATATGGGCGTGAAGTGCAGTGAACATCGAGCGTAGGACGCCGCGGCGACGATGAGTCGGGGCGACGGATACCCAGGTGATCCCGCGCGTGGGGAGTTGGCGTCCGCCGGGCACGGTAAATTCCATGTCGATCTCGATGGCCACGCCGACAGGTACGTCACCGTCGACGGCAAGGATGATGTCCTCGGGCTTGTAGAGCGCCTTTGTCAGCTCGCTGACCGCGGGAGACGGATGAAAACCGAACCCAACCGAGTCGAGTAGTTGGAGAGCCGGCCAGTCACTCTCGGTAGCGGTGCGGATGGTGATCTTGTTTTCGGGGCTCACGTATATCGACTCTGGCATAGATTGCACGAAGACGCACATGAATATCGGAGCCGACGTTTCTGCACCGACTCCCAGGGGTACCGCCCGACGGACCAGTCCTGCGGCACGGAGAAAAACCGATACGGAGAAAACACTGTGGCGATCACCGACATCAAAGAATATGCCCACCTCACCGAGGAAGACGTCGAGGCGCTCGGGCGTGAACTGGACGCCATTCGGGTCGATATCGAGGAGAAGCGCGGCGCGCACGATGCTCGATACATCCAGCGGACAATCGCGTTTCAACGCTCTCTGATGGTGGCCGGCCGCATCGTCTTGTTCGCCAGCAAGAAGAAGCCCGCCTGGATTCTGGGGACTGCGCTCCTGGGGGTCGGCAAGATCATCGAGAACATGGAACTCGGCCACAACATCATCCACGGCCAGTGGGACTGGATGAACGATCCCGAGATTCACTCGAGCAACTGGGAGTGGGACAACACCTGCCCGTCCTCGGGATGGAAGCACTCGCATAACTTCACTCATCACAAGTTCACCAACATCGTCGGTCTGGACAACGATGTGGGTTACGGAATCATGCGCGTAACTCGAGATCAGAAGTGGCACGCCGACTATCTCTTTCAACCGATCACGAATTTCGTGCTCGCGACACTGTTCGAGTGGGGCGTGGCACTGCATCACCTGGAAACGGACAAACTCCGCAAGGGCGAGGTGAAGTGGTCCGAGAAATCGGACATGGCCAAGGACGTCGGAAAGAAGATCGCGCGGCAGGTGACAAAGGATTACATCCTGTTCCCCGCTCTGACCGGCCCGGCGTGGAAGACCACGTTGACGGCGAACGTCGTTGCGAACCTCATCCGAAATTACTGGAGTTACGCCGTCATCTTCTGCGGGCACTTCCCCGACGGTGCCGAGAAGTTCACGCTCGAGGAATTCGAGAACGAATCGCGCGCTCAGTGGTACCTACGGCAGATGCTGGGCTCCGCCAACTTTCACGCCGGCCCGGTCATGGCCTTCATGAGCGGCAACCTCTGCTATCAGATCGAGCATCACTGCTTCCCGGATCTGCCGAGCAACCGGTACTCGGAAATTGCGGTGCCGTTGCGCGACCTGTGTGACAAGTACGACCTCCCGTACACGACCGGGCCGCTGTGGAAGCAGTACGGATTGACTCTGCGCACCATCTGGAAGTTGTCGCTGCCCAACAGGTTTCTCTCGGCATCCCAGGACGACGCTCCGGAGACGCACTCGGAGTTGAAGTTCCGTATCCGAGGCGGTATCAAGGAAGTGTTCGGCGTCGATCCGCAGACCGGTAAGCGGCGTGGCTTGCGAACAGCGATCGCAATGGTCTCGAGCTGATCAGTCAGCGCTTGTGCGCCATCGAACGAACCACGAGATCACCGGTCGACTGGATTGCCTGCACCAGCACGATCAAGATCACGACTGCGACGAACAGCACCGGTGTGTTGAATCGTTGGTAGCCGTACTTGATTGCGAAGTCGCCGAGTCCACCGGCGCCGATGGCACCTGCCATGGCTGAGAAACCGATCAGCATCACCGCAGTCAGGGTTGCTCCGGCTACAAGTCCTGGAACTGATTCGGGTAGTAGCACTTTGGTGATGATGTCCTTGTCGGTCGCGCCCATGGACCGTGCTGCCTCGACGCGCCCGGAATCGACCTCACGCAAGGCGTTCTCGACGACGCGGGCGAAGAAGGGCACCGAACCGATGGTCAACGGCACGATCGCTGCCGTGGCGCCGAGCGCTGTTCCGACGATCGCCCTCGTTGCCGGGATGAGGAGGACCAACAAGATGACGAACGGCAGCGAACGGCCGATGTTCACCACGGTGCCCAGAACCGAATTGAGGACGCGGTTGGGACGGATTCCGTCGGGAGCGCTCGCGTGCAACAGAACTCCGAGCGCAATACCGATGATCACGGTGAGCACGAACGAGACGCCGACCATGTAGAGCGTGTCGAGTAGGGCTTCCCATGCTTCGCCCAGGGAATCCTGCCAGGACGTCTTGTTCATGAGAACGTCACCTTCACTCCGCGCTGCGAAAGATGTTCTTCGACAGACTTTCTTGTCTCTTCGTTGCTGGTGAGTCCGGTGTGCGAGGCGAACTCCACGCGAAGGCGACCGACCTGATGAGTGCCGATGTTCTCGATACCTCCGGAGATCACCGTGACGTCGACGTCGAGATCTCGCGAGAGTTGGGAAATCACGGGCGAGGTGGACAGTGAATCGACAAAGGTGAGGAGTGCGGGAATTCCGGTCAGGGTAGTTCGCACCGTTCCGGTCGGCAGTAGTGCCTCGCCGAGTGGCGATCCCGGGTCCGCGACCAGTTCGGTGAGAGTTCCCTCGTCGACGATGCGGCCCTGATCGATCAGAGCGGCGCGGTGGCAGATTCGTCGAACCACGTTGAGTTCGTGGGTGATCAGAACAATGGTGACACCGAGGCGTCGATTGAGATCGGCGAGTAGATCGAGGATCGAATCGGTTGTGTCCGAGTCGAGGGCGCTCGTGGCCTCGTCGCACAGGAGGACGTCGGGTGAAGCCGCCAAGGCCCTCGCGATCCCGACCCGTTGTTTCTGGCCACCGGACAGTTGCGAGGGGAAGGCGTCACGTCGGTCTTCCAGGCCCACCAACTCGATCAGCTCGTCGACGCGGGCACGTCGATCTGCCCGCGAGTATCCCGCCACTTCGAGAGGGAAGGCGATGTTGGCGGCGACCGAACGGGAATGCAGCAGGTTGAAATGCTGGAACACGACACCGATCCGCTTGCGTGTGTCGCGCAGTTGCGCTGGGCTCAACGCGGTAAGATCGGTGTCGCCCAACAGAATCCGGCCACTGGTCGGGCGTTCGAGCAGGTTGAGGCAGCGCAGCAGAGTCGATTTACCGGCGCCGCTCTTGCCGATGATGCCGAAGATTTCGCCGTCTTCGATTTTCAGGGACACGGAATCGAGTGCATGCAGAACTTTTGTGCCGCTGCGGTATTCCTTGGAGACCGATTCGATCGAGAAGACCATGACGGGTCTCGCTCAGGTGGCGCTGGCCGGAATGACCGAGCCCTGGTAGGTCTGCTCGATGAACGTCGCGACGTCGGTGGACGTCAATGCCTCGGCCAACTTCTGCACTCGCGCATCGTTTTCGAGGGAGGTGCGTACGGTCAGGACATTGGCGTACGGGTTGCCCTCGGCCTTCTCGAGCACCAGGGCGTCCTTGGCCGGGTTGAGACCACCTTCGATTGCGTAGTTGCCGTTGATGATTGCGAGATCGACATTTCCGTCGTCGAGCGTGCGCGGCAGCTGCGGGGGATCGACCTGGGTGAACGTGAGTCCCTTGGGGTTGTCGATGATGTTCTTCTCGCTGATCTGCGTGATGTCCGTGCCGGGAGCGCCCAACTGCTGATCCAGCTTGATCAATCCGGCCTGCTGCAGCAGGTACAGCCCACGGGCGAAGTTCGTCACGTTGTTGGACAGCGCCACCGTTGCGCCTTGGCGTAGGTCGGCCACGTTGGTGACCTTCTTGGAGTATGCACCGAGCGGCTCGACGTGGACTTTCGCCACTGCGACCAGGTCGTCGACACCCTTCTCCTTCGACCACGATTCCTGATACGGCACGTGCTGGAAGAAGTTGGCATCGGTGTCGCCGGCTTCGAGCACCTCGTTGGCGTCGAGGTCGCCGGTGATCTCGCTGACCTCGATCTTGGTGTCGCCGAGCAGGCCCTTTTCTTCGACGAACTTCAGGATCTCGGCATGCGGAACCGAAGAAGCGACGACACGAAGGGGCGCGTTGGCGTCGGAGGAGCTGTCGCTCGAGCACGCTGCGACGGTTCCGACTGCGACGGCGGCCACTGCGAAGGCAGCGAGGAATCTTCTGGTGCGCGAGCGTGACATGTGAATCTCCAAGACATAGCCGAACGCACGCCGAGATGGCGTGACAGTTGCTGAACGCTAGCCCGGTAAACCTCCCGTGAGGAGATACAGAATCACCGCGATTTTTTCATGTACCTATTGTCCGAGCAGGATGACCGGAACGTCCTCGGCGAAATCGACGACCAATTCGCGACGCGAGAACAGCCAGGTGCCGTCGACCTTTTCGAAGCTGTCCTGGTAACGGATCTCGATCCGGTTGTCCCGGTGACCGTCGCCCCTCGGATAGATGTGGTGAGCGGAGCAGTAGGCCTCACCGTGTGCGGTGGTGGGGCTGTCGAGGTCGAGGATCTGCTGCTCGACGATGTGCCGCGTCGAGTGCAGATGTGAGACGGCATCGACCACGGAACTACTGACGACGGAGTTTCCACGTATCTCCGTCGGCGCATCGGTTCCGTTCAGTGCCGGCGGCAAGACGAATGCCGCATCGTCGGTGAAGAGAGCGGCAAGTGCGGTGGTGTTTCGGCGGTCGACGGCCTGTGCATACCTGGCGGCCAAGTCGGTGAGAGCGACGCGATCCGAGGAGTCCATGCGCATATCTCACCCTATGTGACGCCGCTCATGTTTCGGCTTCCCGCTCATCGAGACATTCACAGCGCCCACCTGGGCATCTGGTTAGCGTCCAGGCCAAGAGTTGCCAGCCATGAATGCCATAGGAGAAACAGCGATGGATCTGAGGGAATCGCCCGAGCAGCAGGAGCTCCGCAAGGAGTTGCGCGCGTACTTCGCGGCGCTGCTGCCGGAAGAGAAGCGTCGCGCGGCCGGCGAGCAAGGTGTGGGCGGCGAGTACTTCCGCGAGATCGTGAAGTTGCTGGGCAAGGACGGCTGGCTCGGCATCGGCTGGCCGAAGGAATTCGGTGGACAGGGACGCTCCATCGAGGAGCAGTTCGTGTTCTTCGACGAGGTTCAGCGCGCGGGACTGCCGTTCCCCTTCGTGACCGTCAACACCGTCGGCCCGACGTTGATGAAGTACGGCACCGAAGAGCAGAAGGAACGTTTCCTGCCCGGCATTCTGGCCGGCGACATCGTCTTCGCCATCGGATACACGGAGCCCGAGGCCGGCACCGACCTCGCGTCACTCAAAACTCGTGCGGTTCTCGACGGTGACGAGTGGATCGTCGACGGCAACAAGATCTTCACCAGTGGCGCCAATACTGCCGACTACGTGTGGCTGGCCTGCCGCACCGACGCGGATGCCCCCAAGCACAAGGGCATCTCGATCCTGATCGTCCCCACCGCGGACGCAGGCTTCGAGTGGTCACCGATCAACACCGTCGGCGGCTTGATGGTGACGTCCACGTACTACTCCGGAATTCGCGTCCCGTCGAAGGACGTTGTCGGTGAGGTCAACGGAGGCTGGCAGCTCATCACCGCGCAGCTCAACCACGAGCGAATCGGCCTGGCGGCCATCGGTGGCCGTACCTACGGTCTGTGGAACCTGGTCCTGGACTGGGCCAAGGAAAACGGCGCCATCAACATCCCCTGGGTCCAGCAGGATTTTGCGTGCACACACGCCAAGCTCGAGGCCATGCGACTGCTGAACTGGAAGATGACGGCCGCCGTCGCACAGGACACGCTCTCCGGGGCCGACGCCGGTGCCACCAAGACGTACGGCACCGAGACTCATGTCGACGTCTATCGCACCCTGCTCGGAATTCTCGGCTCCGCCGGACGCATCCGCCCCGAGTCCCCGGGCGCTTTGCTGGCCGGTCAGATCGAACAGATCTCGCGTCAGGGTGTCGTGAATACCTTCGGCGGCGGCGTCAACGAGGTTCTGCGTGACATGGTCGGCACCATCGGGCTCGGCTTGGTTCGCGAAAAGAGGGTCAAGTGAGCGACATTTCGGCGCAACTCGACGCTTTTGTCGGCCAGACTCTGGTTCCCACTACCTGGGGACCCGACGAGGTCAACATCCCCATGATCCGGCATTGGGCCGAGACCATGGGCGATACCAACCCCATCTACCTCGACGACGACGCCGCCCGCGCCACCGGACGCGACGGCGTCGTCGCTCCCGCTCAGATGCTCCAGGTCTGGATCATGCGGACGTTCACCGACAAGATGGCGGGCAACGACCCCTCGCAGGTGTGGACCGATCTGATCGCCACCCTCGACGCAGCCGGTTACTCCTCCGTCGTGGCCACCGATTCCGATCAGGAGTTCTTCGCCGAACTGCGCCCAGGCGACCGCGTGAACTACACCGAGGTCATCGAGTCGATTTCGCCGGAGAAGAAGACCGGACTTGGCGTCGGGCACTTCGTCACGACGCTCAAGACCTACCGCAACGGTGACGACCAGGTTGTCGGCACCCAGCGGTGGCGGACGCTGCGGTTCAAGCCTCAGGAAGCTGCTGCGCCCGAAGCACCTCGTGCACTGCGTCCGCGTCCGGCTCTCAACGCGGACAACGCTTTCTGGTTCGAAGCCGCCAAGGAACACCGTCTGGTGATCCAGCGCTGCACGTCCTGCAAGACGTTGCGTCATCCCACCGGCCCGATGTGCGGGGAGTGCCAGTCACTCGAGTGGGACACGATCGACGCGTCGGGCCGGGGCACGGTGTACAGCTTCGTGGTCAATCACCACCCCAAGATCGACGCGTTCGACTACCCGCTGATCGTTGCGGTCGTCGAACTCGAAGAGGGAACCCGATTGATCGCCAACATGGTGGGCATCGCGCCCGAAGATGTCGTGGTCGACATGCCCGTGGAACTTGACTGGATCGACGCCGACCCGGATCTGACGCTTCCCGCGTTCCGGCCGGCCGTACGCGAGGAGCACTGATGGACTTCAATTTCAGCGAAGAGCAGGAAGCAATTCGCGCACTGGCCGACGAGGTCTTCACCAGCAAGGCGACGATCGAACGCACCAAGGAGATCGAACTCTCCACTGAGCGCGTCGACCGTGAACTGTGGCGTGAACTCGCGAGCACCGGGCTGCTCGGAATCGCACTGCCGGAGGAGTTCGGCGGCGGCGGGCTCGGATTGTCGGAGCTGTACGCGCTGCTCGAACAGCAGGGACGTCACGTTGCGGCCGTGCCGATCTGGGAGACGACCCTTGCGGCATTGGCTGTCAACGAATTCGGCTCCGATTCCCTTCGCGCCGAACTCCTTCCGGGAGTTGCCGACGGCAGTCGATTCCTGACGATCGGGCTCGAAGAATTCGGCCCGTACACGGGCGGCGACCCACTGACCACGGCTGAGCAGGACGCCGACGGCAATTGGACCGTGACGGGTGAGAAGGCAGTAGTGCCGATGACTCACATCGCGAACCTCGCCCTCGTCTCGGCAACCACGTCCACCGGTACGGCATTGCTGCTGGTGGACCTCAGTGCCGAAGGAGTGACGCTCGAACAGACGCAGTCCACCAACTGGGAGATCTGTGCCAACGTCACCTTGGCCGGAACGCCGGCGCAACTCATCGGCGCGGCCGACGGAACCACGGTTCCGTGGCTGATCGACCGAGTCGAGCTGGCATTGGCCGCAATTCAATGGGGCGTCGGATCGGGCGCTGTGGCACAGGCCGTCACGTACCTGAACGGCCGCAAGCAGTTCGGCCGTCCGCTGGCGACCTTCCAGGCCGTCAATCATCAACTCGCTGACTGCTACATCGATCTCGAAGCGATGCGCGTAACACTGTGGCAGGCTGCCTGGCGCATCTCCGAGGGACTGGATCTCGGCACCTCGGTACTGGTCGCCAAGTGGTGGGCCACCGACGGCGGACAGCGCGTCGTGCATCGCACCACGCACGTCCACGGCGGCATGGGCGTCGACACCGACTACCCGGTTCACCGTCACCTGCTGTGGGGTAAGCAGATTGCCGCCACCCTCGGGGGTTCCAGCTCCGACCTCGCGCGACTGGGTGCGCAGCTTGCGTCCGGTGTGGAGGTGCTCGCATGACTGTTCTCGTCGGTCGTAGCTACGCGGACATCGAGGTCGGCGAGGCTCTCCCCGAGTTGGCGATCCCGCTGACCCGCACATTGATCGTCGCGACCGCTATTGCCACCCGCGATTTCCAGGACGTGCACCACGATCCGAGCCTGGCGCAGGAACGCGGCTCCAAGGATGTCTTCATGAACATCCTGACGAGCAACGGTCTTGTCGGCCGGTACGTCACGGACTGGGCCGGATCGGCATCGACCCTGCGCCGCATCGCCATTCGTCTCGGCGCACCCAACTACCCGGGTGACACGATGACGATGACCGGCGAGGTCGTGTCCAAGGAAGACGGTGTTGTCGTGGTCAAGGTGCAGGGCGCGAACAGCCTCGGCAACCATGCATCCGGCACCGTCACAGTCGCTTTCAAGGAAGAGGGGAGGCCCTGATGGCGATCAGCCCGCTCTCGGGAGCCGCCGCCATCGTCGGCATCGGATCCACCGAGTTCTCCAAGAACTCCGGCCGCACTGAACTGCAGTTGGCGTGTGAGGCCATCGTGGCCGCGCTCGCTGACGCCGGTATCGATCCGTCCGAGGTAGACGGACTGTCCACCTATACGTCGGAGACCAACGGCGAAGCCATCGTGGCTCGCAACTGTGGCCTCGGTGAGCTGAAGTTCTTCTCGCGCATTCACTACGGTGGCGGCGCTGCGTGTGCCACGGTGCAACAGGCCGCTATGGCAGTTGCGACGGGTGTTGCCGACGTAGTGGTCTGCTACCGCGCTTTCAACGAGCGCTCCGGTGTGCGGTACGGCCTTGGCCAGCACGATCGGCCCATGGACAGCACCGCCGACCGCGCGGCATATGCTTGGATGACTCCTCAGGGATTGTCGACTCCCGCTCAGTGGGTCGCGATGTTCGCCCGTCGATACATGCACCAGTACGGTGCGACGAGTGAGGACTTCGGACGAGTTGCAGTGGTGGCGCGCAAGCATGCCGCCAACAACCCGGCTGCTTGGTTCTACGAGCGTCCGATCACGCTCGAGGACCATCAGAACTCGCGCTGGATCGCCGAGCCGCTGCACCTGCTCGACTGCTGCCAGGAAACCGACGGCGGCCAGGCATTGGTCATCGTCTCTGCCGAGCGCGCAAAGGATCTGGCCAACAAGCCCGTCGTCATCAAGGGCGCCGCTCAGGGCAGTAGCAAGGATCAGCACATGATGACCAGCTACTACCGTCCTGACATCTCCGGTATTCCGGAGATGGGCCTGGTTGCTCGTCAGCTGTACGGCCAGAGCGGCCTGACCCCTGATGACATCAACGCAGCGATCCTGTACGACCACTTCACCCCGTTGGTGCTTCCCCAGCTCGAAGAACTGGGCTTCTGCAAGCCAGGCGAGGCCAAGGACTTCATCCGCGAAGGCAACCTCGAGATCGGTGGACGCCTGCCGTCCAACACTCACGGTGGTCAGATCGGCGAGGCATATCTGCACGGCGTCAACGGAATTGCCGAAGGTGTGCGATTGGTCCGAGGCACGTCGACCAACCAGCCCGAGGGCGTCGAAAACGTATTGGTCACAGCCGGAACAGCAGTACCCACCAGCGGTCTCGTTCTCGGCGCTGGTTGAGAGAGGAAAAGACAGTGACAACTTCGGAAGCTGCGAAGACCGCCGGCGATTGGCGCGGAGCCGATCTCGGGACCCGCACCGTCTCGTACACCGAGCGCGACGCGATCCTGTACGCACTTGCCTTGGGCGCCAAGGCAACCGAGCTGGACCTCGTCTTCGAGGATCAGCTTCGGGTACTGCCGACCTTTGCTCTGACGCTGGCGCAGTGGGCCCCTGACGCGCTGGGGTCAGCGGGAGCCTTCGACACCAAGACGGCGCTCCACGGCTCGCAAGAGCTGAAAGTGCTTGCCCCGCTTCCGCGTAGCGGTGACGTGACCTTGAAGGCTTCGGTCGGCGAGGTGTGGGACAAGGGTGCGGCTGCGGTGTTCGAGGTCAGGGTGGAGTGCGAATACTTCGTCGCGACCTGGTCACTTTTTGCTCCCGGTGCCGGTGGATTCGGCGGAGAACGTGGACCCTCACGTCCGGCGGAGCCGACGGGCGAGCCTTCGCTCACCGGTGTGCTGACCACCGCGGAGAATCAGACAGCGATGTACCGCCTGCTGGGCGACAAGCACCACATCCACATCGATCCCGAGGCTGCGGCGCGGATCAACCAGCCGCGTCCGATCATGCACGGACTGTGCACGTTGGCCGCCAGCACGCTCGAACTCGCTCGGGTCGCCGGAGTGCATCCGGCAGACCTCGTCAGCCTCGACGGCCGATTCGCTGCGGCAATCCATCCGGGTGAAGCGCCGTCCATCGTTGCGTGGGGAACTCCCGACGACCTGGCGTTTCAGGTCAATAAGGGTGATCAGGTGGCGATTTCCGGTGCACGAGTGAGCTTCTCCACTCACTAGTCCCTCCATACTCAACTGCGGGGTGCTTGACCTCTCGTCGCACCCCGCAGTTGTTCGCACGAAGAAAGCAGCCCCTGAGCGCATTCGCTCAGGGGCTGCTTTGTGAGTGATTCAGTCCTGATGGGTCGCCATGTAGCGAGCCGGGTATTCGCCGCCGCCGTGGACGGCGATGTCGGCACCGTTCACGTACGAGGAGAGTGGGCTCGCCAGGAACAGGCAGGAGTTGGCGATATCGGTCGGCACGGCCATACGCTCCATCGGAATGGTCCTGGTGACAGCAGCGCCGCCGTCGGCACCGTAGACCTCGGCGGCTGCCTCCGTGCGGATCAGGCCCGTGGTGATGTGGTTGATCCGGACCTTGGGCGCCCATTCGAGGGCCAACGCCTTGGTCAGGACGAGGAGGCCCGCCTTGGCTGCGCTGTACGCCGCGGTTCCGGGCTGCGGATCGATTGCCGAGACGCTGCCGATGTTGATGATGGCACCGCCGTCGTCCTGCGTCTGCATCACTGCGTTGGCAGCCTGGGCAACGTTGAAGGGCGCCAACAAGTTCAGTGCCACGATCTTCTCGACGAAGCGGGGCGACACCGTCGCAGCATCGGCGTCGGGGGAGCCGCCGGCGTTGTTGACGAGGACGTCCAGACGGCCGAAGCGCTCGACGGCGTCCTGGACGAGGGCTGCGGCGTCGGCGGGGTCACGGACGTCCGTGGCGCGAAAGGCTGCGCTACGACCGTCGGCCGTGGGCAGAGTTTCGGGTTCGTTGCGGCCACAGACCAGCACGTTCGAACCCGCGGCGAGGAAGGTTTCGGCGATGACGAAGCCGATGCCTTTGGTGCCGCCGGTGACGATCACCGAGCGTCCGCTGAAATCGACGGGGTTGGGCAGTGTCACGGTGGAGCCTTCCTGGTGCAGTGCCGAGCTGAATTGCCGCCCAATGTGATTGACGCGACACGGTCGCACACCTTAGGGTCAAGCAAGTGCTTGGTTGTTTTGTAGGTCGAGTGTAGACGACAAACACCGGCAGTCACCAGAATCGACCGGTCGCTCTCGCAAAAGGGCCCCGCACGTCGACGGACATTGGAGTAGTCACATGGGCAAGCTCGAAGGCAAAGTTGCACTCATCACGGGTGCGGGTCAGGGAATCGGGCAGGGGATCGCCCTGGCCTTGGCCAAAGAGGGCGCCGTGATCGCCGTTGCCGGCCGTACCGAATCCAAGTTGCACACCACCTGCGGACTGCTGGCTGACATCGGTGCACGCGGAGAGGCAGTGGTCTGCGACGTCAGCAAGAGGGACGACATCACCGCCGCCGTGGACCGTACCGTCGAACTGTTCGGCGGAATCGACATCCTGGTCAACAACGCCAACGACTGTAAGCCCGGCCCGCTCTTGAGCGTGCTCGACGAAGACTTCGAGCGTTCCTTCGCGACGGGCCCACTCGCCACCCTGCGCATGATGCAGGCGTCGTACCCGCACATGAACAGTCGAGGGGGCGGCGTCATCATCAACATGGTCACCTCGGCGGCCGTGCGCTGGGACGCCAGCAACTACGGCGCCTACGGGTCCATCAAAGAAGGAATGCGCTCGTTGACCCGCGCCGCAGCCTGCGAATGGGGCAAGGACAACATTCGAGTTCTCAACGTCGCCCCGCATGCCAAGACCCCCGCGTTGCAGTGGTGGATGGACAAGAATCCGGAAGAAGCGGCGGCTTTTGTCGCGGGTATCCCGCTGGGTCGCGTCGGAGATCCCGAGACCGACATCGGTCGTGCCGTCGTCTTCCTCGTCAGCGAAGACGCCGGGTACCTTACGGGCGCAACGATCCCGCTCGACGGCGGTCAGTCGCGCTGGGGCTGACCGCCATCGACTCGGTCAGGTCATCACGGCGCCGCCGTCGACGGCAATCGTCTGCCCGGTGACGTTGCGAGCCTTGTCGCTGAGCAAGAACGCGACCATTTCGGCGATGTCTCCGGGCGTCTGGGCTCGACCCATCGGAACCATCTGGGCGACAAAAGAATCGAAGACGTCAGCATCGGAAACATCTGCGAGCGAGGGATCGCGTCGGCGCAGTTCCTTGATGGTTCGAAGCCACATGTCGGTGAGGATCAGTCCGGGCATGACGGTGTTCGAACGGAGTCCTCGAGTCGCGCCGATCCTGGCGACGCTGTGACTCATCTCGATCACGGCGGCCTTCGACGGTCCGTAGTGCGCGAGCATGTCACCGCCCAAGCGGGCACCGATCGAAGCGATGTTGACGATCGCTGCCGGCCCCTCAGTTCTGCTGACGAATTCGCGGCACATCAGGAAGCTGCCCTTGGTGTTCACGGCAAACGTGTTGTCCCACTGATCCTCGGTGATCTCGAGGAACGGCGTGAAGACGCCGATTCCGGCGCCGTTGACGAGTGCCGTCGGACTTCCGATCGACGTCGCCACGTCGAACGCGTTCTTGACGTCGCCTTCACGTCGAACGTCGCATCGTGCCGTATGGACCGCTACGCCAAGGCTTTCCAGGCGTGCTGCGGTGTCGGTGAGTGCAGCCTCTTCGATGTCGAGGAGAAGCAGGGTGCCGAAGTCCTCGGCAAGGCGCTCGGCAATGGCGGCGCCCAACCCGGCAGCTGCGCCGGTGACAAGCGCTACCGGCGCGCTCACGGCAGGTGCGTTTCGAGCAGTGGGGCAAGCAGTTCGGCTGCGCGTGCCGCCGTGATGACCTCGCTCGGGTCCACCTTGGTCACGACTTTCGAAGCAGAATCTTCGTAGACATGCTCACCGATGAGTCGCCCCTGCTCGTCGTACGGCCAGACGAATGCCAAGGTCCGACGCACGAGATACCAACCGTCGGGGTCGATGTCCGACGACTGTTCGGGGGCTGCAGGGGTGGATCCACCCGATTCGTGCACCGCGCCGAACACCCCGTCTCCCAGAATCGATCCTGGGACGAATTGGCTGAAGAGGGTCTCACCCGAGAACCCGCTGTCGGAGACCGCGAAGTCGGACTGTCCGGTCCACATGACAAGGGTGTCCGTCTGGGCGAGTGACTGGTAGAAGTTGGTGACGGCGTCCATGCCGTCCAGAACAATCGACTGCCCGTCCTCGAACAACCGGTAGACGGGTTCTTCGACGGTCATGTCGGGCGAGAGGATTTCCTTGTAGCGACCGGAGACCTCGAGCAACGCGTGGCGCCGGTAGTTTCGGAGGATCTTCTGGTGCCGCGGATTGTCGACGGTTTCCAATTGCTTTTCGACGCCATCCATCATGTGGACGAATTCGTGCTCGTACTTGCTCATCACATCTCCTGGTTTCGCAGATTCGGCGGGCTGTCCGGATCTGCGCCAACTGTGACCTGGCGAGGCATTCGCTGTACATGTAGAACTTCGTTCGACAATTGCCGGTTTGCTTAACTCTGCTGTTCAGATACCGTGATGGTCATCACTTTGTCGGTTAGTGACCGCCGAAAACAACCGAATGGACGGTAATGAAGAAGACGAGAAGAGGCGAAGATCTGAATCTGCGCTTGGTGTCCTCATTGCTCGTCGTCGTGACGGAAGGGCACTTCGGGCGAGCAGCAGATCGGCTGTTCGTCACCGCGCCCGCCCTCAGTCAGCAGATTCGCCGACTCGAGGAACAGGTGGGTGTCGAGTTGGTTGATCGCAGTTCGCACCCGGTGGTGCTCACCGCCGCGGGCGAGGTGTTTGTCGCGGATGCGCGACCCGCTCTCGATTTCGCCATTCGCGCGATGAACGGACTCGATGCGCTCGAGCGTCGGCGGGCCCGGAGATTGAGGATCGGATTCATCAATGGGGCTGCTGGAAGTTTGGGGCGTGCGGTGATCGATTCGTTGCACGCGGAGGTGGAACTGGTCCAATTGGATTGGTCCCAACAGGTTTCGGCGGTAGCGAGCGCGACCGTCGACGCGGCATTCGTGCGTCCACCGCTGCCGGTGCTCGACGGTGTGGTGCTCGAACGGATCGGCGTCGAGCCGCGGGTTGTGGCCCTGCCCCGGGGGCACCGGCTGGCGGGCCGTACGAGCATCGAGATTTCTGAAATAGATGGGACAGTGCAGGTTTCAAGTGACGGCGCACCACCCGAATGGGTGAAATGGTGGTCGGTGGACCCACGCCCCAGTGGTGTGCCCGTCCGGTACGGCCCCTCTGTCCGCACGATGGACGAAGCGCTCGAGGTTGTCGCCAACGGTCGAGCGGTGGTGATAACGGCAGCAACGATCGCCGAGTACTACACCCGCTCGGATATCAGTTTCGTGCGAATCTCCGACATCGAGCAATGTTCGATCGATCTGTGTACCCGCGAGGGCGACAGCAGTCCGGCAGTGATCGAGCTACGCAAAGCTGTTTCAGCCCTCGGTGTCGACAGGTGATTGCCGTGTCCTGATGTGATGCGCATGTACTCGGATGAAATGCGCATTCTTGCCGTCTTCGTTTTAGTCGGTTAGACTAAAACTATGAAAACGATCAGCACGGCACTTGAAATCGTCGAGGCAGCACGAGTTTCGGCCGATGTGTTCGGAGGAGTCTCCAGTGATCTCGACTCCCGCCGTGCTGCACAGCGTCGTTTTCATCGGCTTGCCTCCGCCATTCATCCGGACCGGGTGAAGCCCGAAGATCGGGTGCGGTACTCGGCCGCGGCGTCCCGATTGAACGAGCTTTACCGGAGTTGGACGGAGGAGTCCGAGCCGGCGGATTCTCGGCCCGCTTATATCGGAGAGCGGGGAGAGTACGCGTTGGGTGGACTGGTAGCGCGCGGGTCGGTCGCCAACCTGTACCGGTCCGATGCCGGTGTCGTACTCAAGATTCCGCGAAACCCTCGGTCGAACTCGATGATCGAGGCCGAACGGAATGTGTTGACGGACATCGAGAATTCGTCCGACGTCGGTTGGGCAGCCCCGTACTTCCCGCGGTTGATCGATCGAATCACCCATGTGGATGCCGGCACGAGACGTCAGATCGACGTGCTCGACGATCTGACTGAAGGTTTTGTGAGTCTCGCCGACGTTCGCGCCGCATATCCAGGTGGCCTCGATCCACGGGACTGGGCCTGGATGCACCGACGGCTACTTCGGGCTCTAGCGGCAGCGCACGCTACTGGTTGGGCGCACACCGCGATCACTGCGGACAACGTGCTGATCGAGCCTGATCGGCATGGGGTTGTGCTGGTCGGGTGGTCCTTTGCCACCCGCACGGGCAACCGCCCGGTGGCGACGATCGGTTCCGATCGTGATTCCTACCCACCGGAACTCGGCGAAGCAGCTTCGTCGGCTTGGGACATCTACATGGCTCATCGCTTGATGCTCCGAATGCTGGGCGAGCAGACCCACGAACGGATGAAGGCGTTTGCAAGCGGCTGCCTGCAGGACAACCCCAGGCTGCGTCCCAGTGCGATCGATCTACTGGGTGAGTTCGACGAACTCCTCGATCTTCTCTATGGCCAGCGGACATTTCGTCCGTTCGCCGTTCCCTCCACGAAAGGACAGTGATTGTCATGGGCTACGGACACTGGGACGACAACACCTATTTGGCGGGCAAGACTTTTCGCGCCGCACGCGGTGTCGATGACTTCGGCTACACCGATTCGCTCCGGTCGCGTCCGCGGAGCAGTTGGAGAGCGGACCCGACGCTCGACCCCTTCGGCGTCGACAAGCGTGAGTGCCGAGATTCGGACGGGCACCCCGATTCGCTGCCGATAGCAGTGCTTTTCGATGTCACCGGTTCGATGGGTGCGGTCCCTCGCATCATGCAGGACAAGCTCGGGAAGCTGCACGGACTGCTGCAACGCAAAGGATATGCCGACGATCCGCAGATTCTGTTCGGCGGTATCGGCGACGCGGATTCCGACCGGGTGCCACTGCAAGTCGGGCAGTTCGAGTCGGGAAACGCGATGGACGAGCAGCTTCGAACCATCTTCCTCGAGGGCAACGGTGGTGGTCAGAAGTCGGAAAGCTATGAATTGGCAGCATATTTCATGGCGCGCCACACCAGTACGGATGCCTGGGAGAAGCGGGGACGGAAAGGCTACCTCTTCATCATCGGCGACGAGTTGAACAAGCCGCGGCTCTCGGCTCGTCACATCCGTTCGGTGATCGGTGACAAGGTTCGCCAGGACGTATCGGTGCCGTCGATCTACCGTGAACTCGAAGAAAGATGGAACGTCTACTTCGTTCTGCCAGATCAGTCGTCGTACTTCAACGATCCGGAAATCGCGGATCACTGGAAGAAGTTGCTCGGTGAACGCTTCGTCAAACTCGACGACCCCGCCGCAGTGTGCGAATTGATCGCGCTGACGGTCGGAATCGGCGAAGATCGCATCGATTTGCGCGACGGACTGACGGATCTCCGCGACATCGGTTCCACGGCTGAAGCGGAGACCGTCGGAAAGGCCCTGGCTCTGATTCCACGACGTACCACTGCAACGGTGGCCGGGTTGCCCCGTGACCTCGGAACCGGCACGGACGACGTCGATTTCGTCTAGAAGGAGGAAGTCTGTGAACGCTTTCGAAGGTCGTGACGTCGTCGTCGTGGATCTCGGATTCGGCGACGCGGGGAAGGGAGCAACAGTCGACTGGCTGTGCTCCGAGCAAGCCGATCTCGGTGTGGCCGCCGTGGTTCGGTTCAACGGCGGAGCGCAGGCAGCGCACAACGTGATCGTCGGCGAGCGGCACCACACGTTTTCGCAGTTCGGCTCGGGTACGTTGTCCGGTGTCCCGACGTTTCTCTCGAGATTCGTGTTGGTCGAGCCCATCGCGCTCGCCCGGGAGGCGCGCGTCCTGGAGTCGATCGGAGTTCGAAGCCCGTTCGACCTCATACGTATCGACGCGCGCGCATTGTTGACGACGCCGATTCATGTCGCAGCCAACAGAGCCCGCGAGGATGCTCGCGGCGGCCACCGGCACGGCTCGTGTGGCAAGGGGATCGGTGAGACTGCGGCGTATGCGCTGGGCCACAGTGCGCCGACGGTGGGGGACTGCTTGCGGCCGGATTCCTTGCGTTTCAAGTTGTCGGCGTTGGCAGCCCACTACGGACCGTTGATCGCGGAGAGCCGCCACGGGTTTCCACCGATCGACGACATGGTCGACATGTACAGGGAATTCGGAGCTGTCGTAGACATTGCCGGCCCGGGCGCACTGGGCGGGTTGAGTGCCGGTGGTCGTCTGGTATTCGAGGGAGCGCAAGGCGTCCTTCTCGACGAGTGGCGGGGGTTTCACCCACACACCACGTGGTCGACAGTCGAGCCGTCTAATGCGCGAGCGATGATCGACGAGTTGGGTCGGGACAGTTACGTACTCGGTGTCACCCGCACATACATGACACGACACGGAGCTGGACCGTTCCCGACCGAGGATCCGGATCTGGCGAAGGTGTTGCCAGAGCTGCACAACGGGGCCGGTGAGTATCAAGGTGGATTCCGGATGGGTCACCTCGACGAGTTGTTGTTGCGCTACGCAATCGAGGCGAGCGGCGGTGTCGACGGATTGGCGCTGACTCATCTCGATGCGATGGATCGTGCGCGGGCCGCCGGCACCCCGATCCATGGAGTGCAGGCGTACGAAGGACTGTCATCCGTTCCCGTCGGGGAGTGGAAGGATCTCGATCACCAACAGGCGCTGACAGATTTCTTGAAAGCCGTAGGGGTTGTGCCGAAGGAACTTCCGGCCGACCCGGACGATTTCGCCTGGTATCTGAGCGAGGAAATGGGGGCGCCGGTGGTTCTGACCGCGGACGGTGCCGACCGGGCCGATCGCCAGGTGCGATGCCCAGTGCCTGCATGATGGATGGTGTGGACCAGTCACTTGTCTCGATCGATGTCATTGCGCTCCGGTTCGGCAATCCGGAGCCTGGGATGTTGCGATTTGCCGTCACGCCGCGGCAAGCGGAGCCGTACACCGGGCAGCTAGCGCTGCCCGGTGTGCTGCTGGGCGCCGGTGAGCGGTTGCAGGACGCCGCCAGGCGGGCGGTGACCACCAAGCTCGGAATTCCGGACGGGAAGGTCCTCGCCAGCGGGCAATTGACCGTGTTCGACGAGCCCAATCGCGACCCACGCGGGCCGACGCTCTCGGTGACCATGTGGGCAGTGATCTCGTCTGACGAGGTGCCGAATTCAGCCGAGTGGGTGAGCTGGGACAACCCGGGTGTCCTTGCGTTCGACCACAATCGGATAGTCGCCGATACCCGCCCGATCCTTGCAGACACCCTGTTGTGGCGAGATCAGGCTTTCACGCGTGCGCTGCTGGGACCGTCGTTCCCGGCGTCGTACGCGCTGGCCGTGGCGGAGGAACTTTCCGGTGAGCGTCCGGACCCGGGCAACTTGAACCGGACGCTCAAAGCGTTGCCAGGGCTGGAACGTACGGACGAACGAGTCCGGGTCAGTGCCACCGGGCGACCCGCGGTGGTCTGGGCGTGGACCGAAAACAGCTGACCTACCTCAGAAGTTGCCCCGCGCGGCCTGCTCACGCTCGATCGCTTCGAACAGGGCTTTGAAGTTTCCCAGTCCGAATCCCAGTGAGCCGTGGCGTTCGATGATCTCGAAGAACACGGTGGGACGATCTCCGATCGGCTTGGTGAAGATCTGAAGAAGATAGCCGTCCTCGTCGCGGTCGACGAGGATGCCTCGCTTCTGCAATTCCTCGATCGGAACTCGAACCTCTCCGATACGCGCGCGCAGTTCGGGATCCTCGTAATACGAAGCCGGAGTGGAGAGAAACTCGATTCCTTCGTCGACCAGAGCGTCGACTGCTCCGAGGATGTCGTTGGTCGCAAGTGCGAGATGCTGAGCGCCGGGACCTTGGTAGAACTCGAGGTACTCGTCGATCTGTGACCGCTTCTTCGCGATGGCAGGTTCGTTGAGTGGGAACTTGACTCGGTGATTGCCGCTCGAGACGACCTTGCTCATCAGCGCGGAGTAGTCGGTGGCTATGTCGCCGCCCACGAACTCGGCCATGTTGGTGAATCCCATGACCCGGTTGTAGAAGTCGACCCACTGGTCCATCTTGCCCAGTTCGACGTTTCCGACGACGTGGTCGAGGGCCTGGAAGATTCGCTTGGGCGCGCCGTCACGCTTGCGGTACGACGACGTCCGTTCGACGTATCCGGGAAGGTAAGGGCCGGTGTAGCGGGAACGGTCGACGAGGGTGTGCCGAGTCTCGCCGTACGTAGCGAGGGTGGCCAGGCGAACGGTGCCGTGCTCGTCGGTGACGTCGTGCGGTTCGCTCAGCACCGTCGCACCTTGGGTGATCGCGTGCGCGATGCACTTGTCCACGTCGGGGACGCTGAGCGCGATGTCGCGGATGCCGTCGCCGTGACGGCTGTGATGCGCGATCAATTCGCTCGCCGGATCCACAGCACCTTTGACGACAAAGCGCACGGCACCGCTCTTGAGTACAAACGCGTGGTGGTCGCGGTTTCCGGTGGACGGACCCGAATACGCCACCAATTCCATGCCGAATGCGGACTGGAAGAAATGTGAAGTCTGCGTGGCGTTTCCGACGATCCATTCGAGGCCGTCCCAACCACTCACCGGGAAGGGATCGTGATCGCTGTCGTACTCGACCAATCCGACCAACTGGCGTAATTGCTCCAGATCCAGGCCGGCCAACTGTTCGTCGTCGGTGAGAGTCTGTTCGACGGTCATGATGAGTCCCCTCTGAGTGCGAAGTACACAGTGCGGTGCTCGAGTTATGTTCGGCACTGCCAGTACAAACAGATAAGTCCTTCAAAGGTTGGGTAGTCAACGGAGGTAGTTGAAAGTAGACATAGCGCCGGAATCCGAAGATTATGGCACTGTTTTATAGGCAATATGCATAGTTGAATGACGAGTGGAGCAGACGTGAATCTCGACGCAGTGGATCTGGCTCTGTTGGACGCGATGAACAAGCACCCGCGTGCCGGTGCTTTGGAGCTCTCGCGTCAGGTCAAGGTTGCCCGGGCGACGGTGCAGGCGAGACTGAAAAGGATGGAAGATGCAGGCGTCATCGCCGGGTATGCCCCGCACATCAACTTGGCTGCAGCGGGTTTCGGGGTGCAGGCATTCGTGACTTTGCAGATCGCACAGGGGGCGCTCGACACCGTCACCACCGAACTCGAAGCCATACCTGGTGTTCTCGAAGCCTTTGCCACTACTGGCTCCGGCGACGTGCTGTGCCGGATTGCCGCTGCTTCGCACGAGGATTTGCAGGCGACTCTGCTCGAACTGAACCGGTCGGGGGTAGCCACTCGCTCGACCAGCGTCATGGTTCTCTCGGTTGTGGTGCCGCTTCGGTCGATGCCCCTACTTCAGACTTTGCAGTCGAAGCAGACGACCAAGGCTCCGGCGTATCGACACGACGGTTAGTCCCGCTGACGGCCCGGAGCCCAGAATCCGAGGACGATCGCGGATACCCACATGATCGCGGCGAGTGTGAGCGCTCCTTGGTCCATGCCTTTGATGAAGGCGTCACGGGCGAATTCAGCCAATTGTGCGCCTTGCGGTCCGGCTGCTTCGGCGACGTGAAGTGCAGCGGCCAGGGAGCCGGATACCGGCTCCCTGGCGGGTTCGGGCAGCAAATCGACCGCGGGCTGAACATGATTGCCGTACCCGGCGGCGAGGATGCTTCCAGCGAGTGCAACGCCGATGGCAGAGCCGATCTCACGGGTCGCGTCGTTGACTGCTGATGCAACGCCCTGTTTGGAGTCTGGTGCATTGGAGACGATGGCAGCAGTTGCTGGGGTTGTCGACAAACCCAATCCAATGGCGGCCACTACCAAGGGAACACAGACTTCGGCATAGGTCGAACTGGCATCCAAGCGCGTCAGGAGTGCAATTCCGGTTCCGAGGAAGGCGACTCCGGTTGCGGTGAGGGCGCGTAGACCGATACGCGGAATCAGCAGGGGCGCAACCACGGACAGGGCCATCACCGGCACGGCGATCGGCATGAGGGCTAGCGCCGATTGCAGAGGAGAGTAGTCGAGCACCAGTTGCAGATACTGCACGATCAGAAAGAACAGGCCGAAGGTCGCCAGGAACTGCAGTGTCAGTGACGCTGCGCCACTGCCGAATGCGCGGTTGGCAAACAGCCTGACGTCCAGCAGTGGATGGAGAGTGCGTAATTCGACCCAGCTGAAGACTGCCGTCATGGCAATTCCGCCGATCAGCAGAGCAAGGACCACCGGATCGAGCCAACCACGGGCGGGTGCCTCGATCATCCCCAGGACGAACAGTCCGATCGAGCCTGCGATCAGTGCGGTGCCTGGAAGATCGAGTGGAGTTGCCTCCGCGTCCTTCGACGTCACGATCGTGAACGACACCACGAGGATCAGGACGGAGACGACGGCCAGGCTGACGAATATCGAATGCCACGACCATTTTTCGAGGAGCAGGCCGGAGACGACCAGTCCGGCGATTGCACCCGAACCAGCCACTCCGGACCAGACTCCGACTGCGCGGGCACGCTGGGCCGGCGGAAAACCTGCGGTGAGCAAGGACAATGTCGCGGGCATGACAAATGCGGCGCCGACGCCGGAGATCACTCGGGAGACGATGATCCACGACGGTTCGTCCGCGAAGACCGGAATCGACGAGCCGGCGGCAAAAACGAGTAGTCCGAACATGAGAAGTTCGCGTCGACCGTAACGATCGCCGAGCGCGCCCGCCGGCAACAGGAGACATGCCAGTGTGAGCGTGTACCCGTCTACGATCCACGTGAGCTGGCTCTGTGTTGCACCGGTATCGCGGGCCAAGTCGGGAAGGGCCGTGTTGAGCGCGGCCATCGCTGCGACGACCAGTGCGACAGCGCAGCACGCGACCGTCAGCATCCAGATCTGTCGGATGGTCCACGAGGACTGTTCGAGCGTCGTATCGCTACTCACGAAACCTCCCGATAGAAACAAGACCATCAGTATCGTTACAAGAACGGCAGTTCCACAACCCCCAAGTGGGTATAACTGAAGTTGTGACGGTGGGAATCGACAAGCAGGAGATCGATCAGCGGGTCAGCGACGAGGATCCGCGCAAACAACGATCCCGGTCCAGGTTGCTCGACGCGGCGACCAAGCTGCTCGCAGAGGGCGGCGTGGACGCGGTGACGATCGATGCCGTCACCAAGTTGGCCAACGTCGCACGTGCGACGTTGTATCGCCATTTCGACAGTGGCACCGAGTTGCTCGCCGCGGCATTTGCTCGCCTGTTACCTCCGGTGCCGGAGATGTCCGGTGAAGGCGACCTCCGCACGCAGTTGCTCGAGTTGCTGACCAGTCAGGCCAAGGCCATCGAAAGCGCACCGATCCAGGTGACGGCGATGTGCTGGCTCGGCTTGGGGCCGGAACTGAAGGGCTACTCGAGCGTCGACGCCCTGTCCACGGACAAGCCCGAATTGCGATCACTGCGACAGACGGTCTTCGAGCAGTACCGGCATGCGTTCGATCGGATCCTGCGCTCGCCGGAGGCAATCGACGCGTTGGGCGAGTACGACTACGACGTCGCGCTTGCACAGTTGGTCGGCCCGTTGGTGCTCACCAAACTGGCGACGCTGACGCCTCTCGGGGAGGCCGCGTGCGAGCAGATCGTGGACGATTTTCTGGTCGCACGCGGGGTGTCGAGCTGACTCACGGCTCCAGATTGCGTCGTAGAACGTACTGTTCGAGCCTGTCGATTCCGCGCACTCGCCGCGGACGAAGGTGCCGCAGTTTGAAATTGGCGTCCGAGCCGAGCTGGTTGGCCAACTCGGAATCGATCAGCACGGTGCCGGGACGAGCGGAACTGGTCAGGCGCGCGGCCTTGTTGACCACAGAACCGTAAAGATCTCCGAAGCGAACCAACGTCGGACCCATGGCCAGACCGACCCGAAGCTGTGGATCGTCGTGATCGGCGAGGACGGCTTGCTGGATCTGCAAAGCGATCTCGGCGGCGTGGTGGGGACTTTCGGCGGCAAACATGACTTCGTCACCGACGGTTTTGACCACCCAGCCGTAGTTGCGCCCGATGATTTCGGTGGACGCCGACTCGAACCGCTCGAGCAGATCGTTGAGTTCGGCGGAGTCGAGGCCGCGGGTCAGCGAGGTGTACCCCACGATGTCGGCGAAACCCACGACCAGAACACGACTCGCGACTTCTTCGCCGGGGTTTCCGACGTTGCGGCCCGTCGAGGAGGCGACGTGACGCTTCCAGACGTACGTCTGCAGGGATTCGACCGCGGGGATGATCTCGGCGCCGAGGCTCAAAACGATCTTCCGGATCGCTTCGGGCTCGTGATCCGCCGAGTCGGCGAGCTGGTCGATGATGTGGGTGCTGATCAGCGAGACCTGCCACTCAGCCAACCTCGACATCGACTGCCCGAGTGAGCGGGCGGCAGCCACCTCACTGCTCTGCGAGATGACTCCTCGATTCACCATGTCGATGATCGTCTTGAGAGCGTTGGCGTCCTGCTGGGTGAACATGACTGCGTCGGGATCCTCGTCGACTGCAAAGCCCATCGCGACCCACAGACGATCGGCACGCTCACGTGTCACACCGGCGAATTCCGCGATCTGCGACTGAGTGAAGCAACGGGGCCCGCCGAGAAGAGACTCCTCGATGTCGGCTTGAATTCGGCTGAGCAGATGAGCATCCACGTCGACCGGATCAGCAGTGTGAGGTTCAGAAGGGGCGGGTTCGGTGACCTCGTCGATCCACTCTGACTCCGAACTGCTCACCGTGCTCCTTCTTGCCGCAACGAATTACTGTCCACCATCTTCCACGCGGTGCCCCGAGAACAGTACTGAATCGGCCGAACCGCCTCCGAATCCTCGGGCTCAGTCGGGCGGTGAGAGCAAACGCGTCGGTGGCTTGTGCAAGAGTTGCCCCGAGAAAAGCACTATCGATACTGAAATGCACCACATTCTTCTGAAAGGACTTGCGCATGCCACCCCGTAGACGTTCCGGCGCTGCCGCATCAACGCCGGATCACCTCACTGCGGAAAATCTGGCAGCGCTCGCCACGGCTGTCGCCGAAGGTAAGCGCGCCACCGTCTATCTGCGCGAGGCAACCCCCAGCTTGGGGATCGAAGCCGGTACCTCGGCGAAAGTCGTGTCGGTGGACGGCAATACCGTGCTCATCCGTCCCAAAGGCGTCAACGACGAATTGCCTTTCGAAGCAGAAGAATTGCGCATCAACCGTGTGTCCGCGTCACCGGCCAAACCGGCCCCGCGGCCCAAACCAGTTGTGGAGTCCGAACCCCTTATGGAGCCACTCGTAGAACCCGTTCGGCCCAAGCCGCGGGCGCAGGCTGCACCCGCCCCGGTGCCGGCGACTCCGCCGGTTCCTGCCGCGACACCTCGCCCGGCCGTCAAGCGTGCGAAGAAACTGCCGGCCGGCATCAGCGTCACCATCCATGCGGGCGCGGACAACGACTGGAGCGTGACGGTCACACAGGGCGCGAAGCGTCCGGGCAAAGCGGTTCCGGTTGCACCCGACGCAGTCGAGCGAGCTGTCCGCGAGTTGGGCGAGCCCACCGCCATCGAGGCCGTCGAGTCCATCATCGTCGCTGCGCGAGACATGGCTGCAGCGCGAGTCGACGAGTTGAGTCGTCAGCTAGAGGAGGCGCGCAAGATGCTCGAAGCGCTCGGAGCTACCGACTAGAAACGCTGCGTAGGTCCGCACTTTCCGGGGTATGCGTTTTTTGCAGCGGGGAGATTACCGGCGGAGAGATTGTGATGTTGCAGCGAATTGTTTCGGCTCTGGCAGCGTTGGTCTTGGCACTCGGACTCGGGTTCATCGTCAGCAGTAACGCGGTTGCTGCACCCACGCCCATGGGTGGTGGTTCGGGCATCATCATCGACAATCAGCTGGTCTGTACCTTGACCACCATCGGTCATGACAACGGCGGCAGACTTGTGGGCATTACCGCTGGTCACTGCGGTGGTCCTGGATCGTTCGTGATCCCGGAAAGCAACGAGGACGCGGGCGTGGTCGGCACGTTCGTCGAGTCGAACCCGGAGTTGGACTACGGGGTCATCCAGTTCGATCCGGGCAAGGTCACACCAGTTCGGACGGTGGGCGCGGCCACCATCACGTCGATCGGCGCTCCGGCCAGCTTCCCGGCCACAGCCTGCAAGGAAGGCCGCACGACCGGCACCACCTGCGGCGTCGTCTGGGGAGACCTGAGCGCCGACGCATCCACCTGGACTCAGATCTGCGTCGACCACGGTGATTCGGGAGCTCCGGTCACGGTCGGCACGACACTGGTCGCGATGGTGAACGCCTATCTCTGGGTGCCGTGCCTGGGGCCGGAACTCGGCACCAACATGACCTCCATCGTGGACACGATCAATGCCCACGGCGGAGTTGGCGCCGGGTACCGGCCCATCTAGCAGCGAGCTGGGATCAGCCGCACACTGCTCCACCCGAGGCTGATCCCACGAGCTTGGAGTACTTGGCCAGCACACCACGCGTGTAGCGAGGCGGCAACGGCTCCCAGCCCTTCTTGCGGGCTTCCAATTCGGAATCGTCGACCAACAATTCGAGTTGTCCGGTACCCACGTCGAGCCGGATCTGATCGCCGTCGCGAACGAACGCGATGGGACCGCCGTCGACGGCCTCGGGCGCAACGTGTCCGACACACAGGCCGGTGGTGCCGCCGGAGAATCGTCCGTCCGTCAGTAGCAGGACGTCCTTGCCGAGACCCGCACCCTTGATCGCGCCCGTGATCGCCAGCATCTCGCGCATTCCGGGGCCACCCTTCGGGCCCTCGTAGCGGATGACGACAACGTCACCACCAGTGATGGTTCCGTCTTCGAGTGCGTCCATTGCGGCGCGCTCGCGTTCGAAAACCCGTGCAGTTCCGATGAATACGTCGGATTCGAAACCTGCCGACTTGACGACTGCGCCGCCGGGAGCGAGCGACCCCTTCAGGATCGTGATGCCTCCGGTCGGGTGAATGGGCTTGTTCATCGCCCGCAGAACCTTGCCGTCGGGATCGGGCGGGGTGATGTGCGCCAGATTCTCCGCCACGGTCTTGCCGGTGACGGTCAGGCAATCTCCGTGCATGAGTCCGGCGTCGAGCAATGCCTTCATGATGACGGGGACGCCGCCGATACGGTCGACGTCCGTCATGACGTGCTTTCCGAAAGGCTTGACGTCGGCGAGGTGCGGGACCTTTGCGCCGACGCGAGCGAAGTCGTCGAGCGTCAGCGGGACGTACGCTTCGTGCGCGATCGCGAGGAGATGGAGCACCGCATTGGTGGAACCGCCGAAAGCCATGACCACCGCGATGGCGTTTTCGAATGCTTCCTTGGTGAGGATGTCCCTGGCGGTGATGCCTCGACGCAGGAGCTCGACCACGGCTTTGCCGCTTTCGCGGGCGAATCCGTCACGGCGACGGTCCGGTGCGGGCGGTGAAGCGCTGCCGGGCAGCGACATTCCCATGGCCTCGGCGGCGCTGGCCATCGTGTTTGCGGTGTACATGCCGCCGCACGCGCCTTCGCCCGGGCAGATCGCTCGTTCGATGGTGTCGACGTCGGCGCGGCTCATCAGTCCGCGCGAGCAGGCGCCAACCGCCTCGAACGCGTCGATGACGGTGACTTCGCGCTCGCTGCCGTCGGAAAGCTTGGCGACGCCGGGGAGAGTGGAACCGGCGTAGAGAAATACGCTGGCCAGGTCGAGGCGGGCCGCCGCCATCATCATGCCGGGCAACGACTTGTCACACCCGGCAAGAAGAACCGATCCGTCGAGGCGTTCGGCCTGCATGACGGTCTCGACGCTGTCGGCGATCACCTCGCGAGAGACGAGGGAAAAATGCATGCCCTCGTGACCCATCGAAATGCCGTCGGAGACGGAGATCGTGCCGAATTCGAGGGGGAATCCGCCGGCCTCCCGCACGCCCTCTTTGACGGCTTTTGCCAGGCGATCGAGGGACAGGTTGCACGGCGTGATCTCGTTCCAGGACGAGGCGACGCCGATTTGCGACTTGACCCAGTCGTCGTCGCCCATTCCTACTGCACGCAACATGCCGCGCGCTGCGGTCTTTTCGAGTCCGTCGGTGACGTCACGACTTCTGGGCTTGATGTCGGGTTCGGTCATTTTCCAAGCATAGGCGTCGGCGGAGTGTCTTTCCGGCAGACTAGCGACTCGAGTTGTCACGAAACACCGCCCGTCGTGAATAGACTCGTCGCATCGCAGTCGGGGCTGGGTGCGTAGGTGATTGACGTACAGGGGGATTCACGTGGAGTCGGAACTGATTTCGGCTTTCGGATTTGCAGTTCTGGCCGCTTTCTTGACCGGTAGTGGTGTCTTCCTGGTTGTCCTGACTGTTCTGCATGAGATTGCCCGGTGGAAGGGACGCTTCGTATCGGTGTGGGTGACGTTCTTTGCCGCACTGCTGATTCTGCCGGTGCTGTTCGGCGCATTGATCGCAGGCTATTCCGCGTTCTCCGAGGTCGACGGGTCCGAGGCTCTGATTCCGCCGGCGTTCTGGATCCTGATCGCGGCCGGGGGTGCACTCGGCGGTTACATCGGAGTCAAGGTCGGTGTGGTTCGAGGCTCGGCCCTCGACTACCGGTTGTAATCGGGATCGACTCGATCAAACTTCCAGAGAAGCGCAGGCGAAGCCTGGGTGAACATCCCGAAGCTCTCTTGAACGCCCGTTCAGGTGCGGGTTCACTCCTAGCGTGCACACGAATGCCTTCGATCGAATATCCAGACGTGGCCTGCTGCAGGGATCGGCGGCCCTCGCCGGCGCAGTAGGTCTCGGTGTCGCTTCGGCGAGCCACGCCGGTGCCGCGGTTCCGGGTGGCAGCCCGGGCTTCGCGCACGGCGTGGCATCCGGTGACCCGCTGCCGGATGCGGTGATCATCTGGACCCGCATCACCCCAACGGCAGAGGCGACGCCGGGTTCGGGCGTCGGGCCGACGGTGACGCTCAACTGGCAGGTCGCGACCGATGAGGGGTTCGCGAGCGTCGTTGCGTCAGGAAGTGTTGCCGCTTCGGCAGATTCCGATCACACCGCGAAGGTCGACGTCACCGGACTCGATTCGTCGACGACGTACTGGTACCGATTCACTGCGGGTTCGGCCGTTTCCCCGGTGGGCCGCACCCGCACGGCTCCGTCGCACTCGGCAGATCTCGATCGTCTCCGCTTCGGCGTCGTGTCCTGCTCCAACTGGGAGGCCGGGTATTTCGGTGCCTACCGCCACCTCGCATTCCGCGAAGACCTCGACGCGATCATCCATCTCGGTGACTACATCTACGAGTACGGGCAGGGGGAGTACGGCGCGCGGAACGGATCCATCCGTTTGCACGAGCCGGCCCACGAGATCATTTCTCTGGCCGACTACCGAATACGGCACGCGCAGTACAAGACCGACCCGGATCTGGCAGCACTTCACCTGAAGCTCCCGTTCATCACCACGTGGGACGACCACGAATCGGCTGACAACGCGTACCGGGACGGCGCCGAAAACCACACGCCAGGTGTCGAAGGCGATTGGGCTGATCGAAAGGCGAACTCGGCCAAGGCATATTTCGAGTGGATGCCTGTCCGACCGTCGGGTAGTGGCTCGAATGTTCAGCTGTATCGCCGGTTCCGCTTCGGGAATCTGGCCGAGATCTCGATGCTGGATCTGCGCACCTACCGTGACGAGCAGCCGACGATGAAGCAGGTCGACGATCCGTCGCGCACCATTACCGGACGCGCACAGATGGATTGGTTGACCAACGGGATCGTCAGCTCCCCGACACAGTGGAAGATCGTCGGCAATCCGGTCATGATCACGCCGTGCGTGTTCCCGCCGCTCGAACCGGCGACCACCGCGGCGTTGACCGAACTGGTGGGAGTGCCGCACGCTGGAATCCCGTACAACACCGATCAGTGGGACGGGTACACCACCGACCGCACCAGGCTTTTCGACGCCATCACCTCGAACGGCGTGGAGAACACAGTCTTCATCACCGGTGACATCCACACGTCGTGGGCGTGCGACCTACCGACCAACGCCGCCAACTATCCGGGTGGACCGACCGTCGGCGCCGAGTTCGTCGTCCCGTCGGTGACGTCCCCCAACATCGACGACATGCTGAAAGTACCGCCGCGCACGGTAACCGTTGCGGCAGAAGAAGCATTCAAGGCCGTGAACCGACACGTGCGGTACGTCGAACTGGATTCGCACGGCTACGGCGTCTTCGAAATCGCCCGCGAAGGTACCCAGATGGACTGGTACTACGTCGACGATCTCACCAATCCGCAGAGTAACGCGCACTACGCCGTGAGCTACCGCCTACCGGCAGGTGCTGGCAGTAGAGTCTCACCCACCTCGGCCGCCCTCGATCAGGCCTCGTACCGACCAGGAGTCGACCAGTGAGCATCGAAGTTTCGCGGCGTAGCGTTCTGATCGGTGGAAGTGTTGTTGCGGGATCGGCATTGCTCGGCACACCCGCTCGCGCGAGTGTTCCCACCAGCGCTGGTATCCCAGACCTGGACGTGCATGTCATCGTCGTCGACGGCATGCGGCCGGACGAGCTGCGATCGGAGCTCACCCCGACGCTCACCGGGCTTGCGGCCGGCGGTATCCACTACCCGGATGCCAGCGCCATCACGATCGCGGAGACACTGCCGAACCACACGGCGATGATGACGGGAGTGCTGCCGATGCGTTCGGGAGTGCCGGCCAACTCCGTCTACGATCCGGCCATCGACAAGAAGCGCGACCTCGATCGGCCTTCCGACCTGCAGACCTCGACGGTTCTGGATCGGGTGCGCACCGAACTCGGATTGACCACTGCGAGTGTGCTGTCCAAGCGCTACTTGCACGGGCTGTTCGGTGATCGCGCCTCACTGGTGTGGGATCCTCAGCCGCTTGTTCCTGGTACAGAGCATGCGCCGGACAACTTCACGATCGACGCCCTGATCCGTGTCGTCGGCGGGAACTCGCCGCGACTGTCGTTCACGAATCTCGGTGACGTCGATCGCGTCGGCCACCTGGATCTGTCCGGTCCGTCCATCCGTATCGCCCGCACAGCCGCACTTCAGAACACCGACAACCAGGTTCGCCGCTTCGTCGACTTCCTTCACGACACCGGTCGTTGGAATCGGAGCATTCTGATCGTGTTGGCCGACCATTCGATGGACTGGTCGGAGCCCGCGAGGCTCATCGGCCTGGATCGACCGCTGAACGCGGACCCGTTGTTGGCAGGCAAGATTCGGATCGCCCAGAACGGTGGCGCAGACCTGATCTACTTCGTCGGACCCGATGGCGAACGGGCCGAAGCCGTCAGCCGGATTCAGCAGATCGTGGACGGAGTCGACGGCGTCGAATCCAGCCACCTTCCGGCCGAATTCGATCTCGGCACCAATGCCGGTGACGTCGTTGCGTTTTGCGCTCAGGGTTGGCGGTTCAGTGATCCGACTCCACTGTCCAACCCGATTCCCGGCAACCACGGTCACTTCGTGACGCTGCCCATCCCGTTCTTTCTCAGTGGTGGGCATCCCGCTCTCGACGGCGGACGGAAGATCGACACGCAGGCTCGCACGATCGACGTCGCGCCGACGGTTGCTGCTTTGCTCGGCCTCGGTGCACCTGCCGGTGGGTGGGACGGCGTCGCCCGCACGGCGGGTGTGTCGCTGAACGTCTAGCGAGGGTCGCGACCGGTCAAAGCAATCAGCCTGTCCTGCAACGACGCATCGTCAGGAAGGTCGACGGGAGCGGAGAACAGGCCGCTCTCGGCGAGCATGTCGCGCTGCCCGTCGAGGTCGGACCAGACGGCCTCGACGAGGTCGGGATCGAGTCGCTCGTCCGCGCCGACTGCTCGCGCGAGATCCCAGGTGTGGATCGTGACGTCCGAGGTCTGTTGGCGTAGATACGGTTCCACCTTCACCGTGCCGTACGAGAGGTGAACGTGGGCACTGAGGTCCGTCGATTTCCATGCCTTGATGGCGGCATCGGAATACTTCTGCCATTCGGTCCACAGATCGTCCCCGACGGGAAGGATATCCGGTGTCGCCTCGCCGACTGTCAGTCCGGCCAGGAGCGGCGGTACCCATTGCTGCTCCTCGATGACGTGGCGAACGAGGTGTTCGACCTGCCAGTCGGAGTCAGGCGTGGGTGCGTTCCAGTCCTCGACTGCGGCGAGTCGTGAACCGAATTCGCGGTGGGCGGTGAGCACGAGTTCGAGCCAATCGAATGCCATCACTCGAGGGTAACCCGATCAGCGTGACGTTAATCGGTGCGTGAGGCGTCGATTCGGTGAAGACTGTCGAGGTTGTCGCTCAGTCGAATCGAGGAGTTTTCATGACCGTCCCCACCGTCACTCTGGCCGAAGGTCTCACCGTCAGTGCCCAGGGATACGGCGCGATGTCCGTCGCCCCTGTCTACGGCCCCGTTGATCCGGCCGAGGCGCTCGCCACGTTGCATCATGCGGTGGACATCGGGATCACGTTCATCGACACCGCCAACGTGTACGGCGAGGGCTCGAGTGAGCGTGCGGTGGGAGAACTTCTCAAAGACCGTCGAGACGAGGTGCAGTTGGCGACGAAGTTCGGGCTGGTCGGCAACATCGCCAACGGTCAGCGCGGGATCAACGGAGACCCGGCCTACGTACCGCAGGCACTCGACGAGTCTCTGGGACGACTCGGCGTCGATCATGTCGACCTCTACTACTTGCACCGGGTCGATCCGAACGTCCCGATCGAAGACACCGTCGGCGCGATCGCAGAGCAGGTGAAGGCGGGCAAGGTCCGCAACATCGGCCTGTCCGAAGCGACCGGTGACGAACTGCGTCGTGCGTACGGGGTACATCCGATCGCGGCGATCCAGTCGGAATGGAGCATCTGGAGTCGGGACGTCGAGAACAAAGTAGTGCCGACCGCCGCGGAACTCGGAGTCGGCTTCGTACCCTTCTCACCCGTCGGTCGAGGCTTCTTGGCGGGGTCGTTCGATGCGGAGACGCTCGGTGACAACGACCTGCGTCGACGCTTCCCTCGCTTCTCAGAGAGCGCGCTCCCTGCTAATCAGAAGGTTCTCGACGTGGTCCGTGCGGTGGGCGACGAGCTCGGCGCGACGCCGGCACAGGTTTCCCTGGCATGGCTCGACGCCAAGGGCCGTCAGTACGGATTGCCTTCCGTATCGATTCCCGGCACTCGGTTTGCTGCCCGCGTCACGGAAAACGCCGGAGCATTGGACGTCGTTCTGAGCGAAGACCAGATCGCGCGTCTCGACTCACTCGCCGCGATCACCGAAGGCTTCCGTTCGGCCGATCTGAATTGGGTGTCTCAGGGCCGCGAATGATCATGTCCTGAGCCTTGCGAAAGACAGGAGTAACATACAGACCCGATGAAAAAAGTGTGGTTGGTCTGGGGTGTCGGTGTTTTTGCCTACGTGATCGCCGTGCTTCACCGCACTTCCTTCGGTGTCTCGGGTCTGTCTGCCGCTGACCGGTTCTCGATCTCTCCCAGCGTCCTGTCGAGCTTCGTCGTGCTGCAGATCGTCGTGTACGCGGGCATGCAGATTCCAGCGGGCGTTCTCCTCGACCGCTACGGTTCGCGGATCATGATCGCTGTCGGTGCGTTCATCATGATGTCCGCGCAGTTGGCGCTTGCGTTCACCGAATCGCTGCCCGTTGCGATCGGTGCGCGCATCGCCGTCGGTGCGGGAGACGCTCTGACCTTCATCTCGGTGCTGCGATTGGTACCGCAGTGGTTCCCGCCCCGGCAGGTGCCACTGGTCTCGCAGTTCACCGGCATTCTCGGTCAGCTGGGTCAGGTTCTGTCCGCCCTGCCGTTCATGCTTCTGCTGACCGGGCCGGGCTGGACGTTCGCCTACGGCAGCGCGGCGGCCGTCGGGGTTCTGGCCTTCGTTCTTGCGCTGACGGTCATTCGCGATGCGCCGCCCGGCGCCGAAGTGGTGGCAGCGCCGGCTGGTGCCACGGAGATCGGTCGACAGATCAAGACGGTGTGGATGCGACCCGGCACACGTCTCGGGTTCTTCAGTCACATGGGTACGCAGTTCTCGATCACCACGTTCGCGTTGCTGTGGGGTGTGCCGTATCTGAAGTCGGCTCAGGGCCTCGATTCCGCGACCGTCGGCTCGCTGTTGACGCTGTCGGTCATCTCGGCAATCGTGGCCGGCCCTATCCTGGGAATCCTGACCGGTCGCTATCCCATGCGTCGATCGTGGTTGGTTCTCACCATCATGGTTGCCAGTGCGCTCATGTGGACGATCGTGCTCTCACGCAGTGAACCGTCTCCGCTCTGGCTGTTGACGATCCTGGTGGTCGTGATCTCGGTGGGCGGGCCGGGTTCGGTGATCGGCTTCGACTACGCGCGCACGTCCAATCCGAGTTCGGCGATGGGCACAGCGCAGGGCATGGTCAACATCGGCGGATTCCTCGCTTCGCTCATCGTGATTCAAGTGATGGGCGTGATCCTCGGACACATGGGCGGATACACGTTCGACGGTTTCCGCGTCGCCTGGATGGTGCAGTATCCCGTCTGGGTTCTGGGCATCATCGGTGTACTCGTCACCAGAGGTAAGGCCCGACGCGAACTCGCGGCAGAGGGCGTACACGTGCGCCCGATTCGCGAAGTCATACGCCGCAACAAATAGTTCGATCGCGGCAGGTAATTCATCCCCTGCGGGTGAGGTCACTGCGCGCCGGAGCCACCAGGCTTGATGGATGAACGACGCAATGAACATCGGACCGGTCGAGCTCGTGGTGCTGGCATTCCCAGGTTCAACTGTGGATCCTGAAGCTGTCGCCGCGCTGCAGAACGTGGTGGAACGAGGTTTTGTCACTCTGCTCGACCTCGTCTACATCGCCAAGGACGCCGACGGACAGGTATCGCAGATCGACGTCGACGAAGATCTCACCGACATCGGACTGGCGATACTGTCCATCGAAGCCAAGGCATTGATCAGTGACGAGGATCTGGACGTGGTCCGCGAGTCACTCGAACCAGGCACGTCCGCCGCAGTCATCGTCTACGAGCAGACGTGGGCGCGCGAACTCGCGTCGACGGTTCGCGGCGGCGGCGGCGAAGTAGTCCTACACGTTCAGATCCCGCGCGAGGTAGTCGTCGCAGCGGTCGAAGCAGCATTTCAGTAGCGACAATTACCTAAGGAGTTCGGCATGGTTTTTCGAGGTGGACGCAGAGGGCGGCCCGGATTGCTCGGCACGGTAGCGCGCACTGCGGTAGTGGCTGGAACCGCAAAAGCGACGTCCAACGCCATGGATCGACGGAGCCAGCGCAAGGCTGACGAACAGCAGCAGGCGTACCAGCAGCAATACCCGCAGCAACAGGCCCCACCGGCCCAGGTCGCTCCCGTACAGTCCGTTCCCCCCTCCGGCGCCGACGATCTGGTCTCCAAATTGCAGGAACTGGGACAGCTTCACCAGTCCGGCTTGTTGACCGACGCAGAGTTCGCGGCCGCGAAGGCGCAGTTGCTGAGCTAGCCCTGCGATTTCCCTCAACACGGTTTCCCTCGAAAACAAGCGGCAATACGGCATTGCCGCAATTCGGCATGAAAGGCTGATCAATGATCGACCCCCGCGCAGCATCTGCCGCAATCGAAGCGGCGAACTCCCGAGTCGCCGAGACTCTGCCGTTCTCCGACGACGCCGATTTCACCGATGCAAAGCGAGGTTTCGTTGCCGCGCTCGATCCGGGAGTGGTAACCGGTTCGGACGGAAAAGTTGTGTGGAACAACGACTCCTACGCTTTTCTTGATGAGGAGTGCCCGCCAACGGTCAATCCGAGCTTGTGGCGTCAGTCGAGGTTGGTCGCCAAGCAGGGACTTTTTGCGGTGACGGATTCGATCTATCAGATTCGTGGACTTGATCTCTCGAATATGACGTTTATCGAGGGGGAGACCGGAATCATCGTCATCGATCCACTGATCTCTCGGGAAACCGCCGCCGCTGGGCTCGCGTTGTACCGGGAGCACCGTGGTGATCGACCAGTCGTCGCGGTGATCTACACGCATTCGCACATCGACCACTTCGGCGGGGTCAAAGGGGTGACCACCGACGACGATGTCGCTGCCGGGCGATGCGTGATCGTCGCCCCGACCGGCCTCGTGGAGCATGCTGTCGAGGAAAACGTCTATGCGGGAACGGCAATGGGTCGACGCGCGGCCTACATGTACGGGGCGGCATTACCCCGAGGCCCTCGAGGTAGCGTCGGAGCCGGGTTGGGGCAGACCACCTCCACCGGCACGCCGACGCTCATTTCGCCGACGGTGTCCATCTCGGAAACGGGTCATACCGAGACGATCGACGGCGTTCGGATCGAGTTCCAGATGACGCCCGGTACCGAGGCGCCGTCCGAGATGAACTTCTACTTCCCGGACTTGCGCGCACTGTGTATGGCGGAGAACGCAACTCATACTCTCCACAACCTGCTTACGCTCCGCGGAGCCCTCGTGCGAGATCCTCACGTCTGGTCTGCGTACCTGACGGAATCGATCAATCGTTACGCCTCACGATCCGACGTTCTGTTTGCGTCCCACCACTGGCCGACGTGGGGGACCGAGCGGCTCACCGAGTTCCTGTCACTGCAGCGCGACCTCTACGGGTACCTCCACGATCAGACACTTCGTCGAATCAACCAGGGGTGGACCGGTCTCGAGATCGCCGAATCGATCGAGCTGCCACCTGCATTGGCGCAGGCGTGGCACACGCACGGGTACTACGGTTCCGTCAGTCACAACGTCAAGGCCATCTACCAGCGCTACATGGGCTGGTTCGACGGCAACCCTGCGCATCTGTGGGAGCATCCACCCGTCGAATCGGCCAAGCGTCACGTGGAGTTCATGGGCGGATCAGCAGAAGTGTTACGAAAAGCTCGGGAATCCTACGAGCGCGGCGACTTTCGCTGGGTTGCGCAGGTGGTGAACTACGTCGTCTTCGCTGAACCGGACAACGTCGAGGCCAAGAACCTGCAGGCCGATACCTTCGAGCAACTCGGGTACGGCGCCGAGAACGGTACGTGGCGGAACTTCTACCTCACCGGTGCATACGAACTGCGCAACGGCTCGGTGGGAACGCCCACGGTTGCCGCGGCGCCCGACATCACCGCGGCGCTGTCGGTGAGTCAAGTCTTCGATGCAGTATCGCTGCGCGTGGACGGAGTGCGCGCAGCGGGATCGCACATCGTCATCGATTGGAACATCACTGACGAAAACATCGTTCACCGAACGGAACTCAGCAACGGAGTTCTGATTCATTTCGATATCGATCCACTCGAGGGCGCCGGGTCTGTGGATGCAACCTTCGGTCTGAGTCGGCGCGACTTGCTCGGTGTGCTGCTCGGCGGTGCGGACTTGGGTGCTGAGATCGCGAATGGAACCATCTCGGCTTCCGGCGACCCGGCGAAGCTCGCAGAACTTGCCGGTTACCTTGACGAGCCGGATCCAAATTTTGCGATAGTCACTCCGACCTAGTGCTGTTTCACTCGCGAACGAGTCTGTACTTCAATAGGTCTCGAGTTGTGAGCGTTCTTGAAGTTGTCCGTTATGTCTCTGGTTATCGAAAGTATGTTCGATTAAACTTTCGGTATGAACAGCCGCGATGCGTGGCAGCTGGATGGCGAGGGCCTCAAGTGTGAGGTTCTGGATCTGGTGCGTGTCCGGCATGAGTTGCAGTCGCGGATGGTGTTGTTGATCGTGGAGATGTTTTCCCGGGAGGCTGCGGTAGGGAAGGGTTTTCGGGCGATCGCGCAGTGGTTGCATGGTTCGACGAATGTGGAGATCGGTGAGTGCAGTCTGTTGGTCAGTCTGGCGCGGTTGCTGTTGCTCGAACCTGTTGTCGCGGATGCTTTTCACCGGGGTGACGTTGATGCGTTGAAGGCTCGTCAGGTGGCGTCGTTTTGTCAGCATCCGCCCAAGAACATGACGCCGGCGGATGTGGACAAGGCCCGCGGGATCCTGTTGGAGTTGGCGTCGAAGAACATCGCGGATTGTGATGCTGTGCGGGCGGCGATTCGGCGGATCGAGAAGCAGTACGGCAAGCGTGAGGACGGCGTCCCGGTGGGTGAGGATTCGGAGCGTAACGAGTTCTATGCCTCGAAAGGCCTGTACGGGCGGGTGTCGGTGAAGGGCGATCTGGATGCGATCAACGGGGCACGTTTGATCACGTTGTTGTCGAGCCTGTCGGCGCCGACGCCGGAGAAGGACGGCGTGAAGGACACCCGCACTCCGGCGCTACGGCGGGCGGATGGGTTCTGCGAACTGCTGCGGCGGTACGAGCGGGCGGGGTTGGGTCCGATCGAGGGCGGGGTGAAACCGCACATCACTGTCACGGCCAGCGCGAAAGACATGACGGATCTGCAGGCGCTGAAGGATCTACTGCCGTCGACTCAGGAACTGGGGTTCGCGTGGACGGATTGGGTGGGCCCGATCAGCATCGACACTGCCCGAATGTTGGCCTGCGACTGCACCGTCACCCGAATTTTGTTGGACGAGAATGGTGTTCCGCTCGACTGCGGCAAGGAAGTGCGAACGGCGACGGTACCCCAGCGGCGGGCGTTGGCTGTGCGTGATGGTGGGTGTGCGTTTCCGGGGTGCGGGACTCCATCGGGGTGGTGCGATGCTCATCATATTGTTCACTGGAACGATGGTGGCCCAACGGATCTCGACAACCTGATTCTGTTGTGCGGTCATCATCATCGGACGATGCATCACACGCAGTGGCGGGTCGAGATCGGCCCGGATCGGAAGGCGGTGTTCTATCCGCCGATGTCGATCGATCCGTTCCAGCATCCGATCGGCGGGAACAGCCCACCGACAGCGGCATGAACGCGACAACTGCAGACGCGAGCACCGGGGCCTAACCATGCCCCGGTGCTTGCTCAATCCAGTATTAACTCAAGACAACGTGATGTCGGCAATCAAGCCGTGGTGATCGGATCCCTCGATCTTGATCCGTTCGAGGGAAGTCGCCACGGCGCCTTTCGTGATGATGTGGTCGATACCGACCACGGCCGGCAACCATTTGTCGGTCGGATAGGTCGGGATCAGGCCGGAACCCAATTGGTCGGCGGCGCTGGTGTATCCGTTCGTGAGAAGATTCCGGAACTGTTTGTTCGAGTACGACGCGTTGAAGTCGCCGCTCACTATCACGTTGTCCCGCCCGGCGACTTTGTCCATGTAGGACCCGAGCCTTCTCTGCTCGGCCGCCCACTCCGAGGCCGGTGAGATGTAGGCCGGTGCCGGATGTACTGCGAAAAGCGTGACCGGTTGAGACAAGCCGACATTCAGCTCGGCGGAGAGTGTTTCAGGTGAAAATCCGTCGAGACTACGCGGATTGGAGAGCGGAAAGCGACTGTAGATGCCGGCTCCGCCACCGCCGTCGGTGTACGGGACCAGGAATTGGTGGCTCAGAACTTCTTCCAGTCCCGCGGCTTTCAGGGCTTCGGCTTCCTGGTATGTCAACTCCTGGACGGTCACGACGTCGACGTTGCGTCCGCGAACCGTCGCCACAAGCGACTCCGGATCCGCTGCACCGACCATCAAGTTGGCCTGCATGATTCGAATCGACGGGCCGGTCGCGGACGTCGATTCCCCAGTGCCACCGATGTACAGCGGGCTCACAGACCATCCGAACAACCCAAGGACGAGGATCGAGGCGGCGCACACGATCCACTGGCGCCCGATACCCGAGACCACGGCGCTGATCAGCGGTGCGATCATCAACAGAGGTGCCACGGACGCCAGAACGATCACGATGTTGTGATCGACGTCGAGCACGGTCGCGGCCAAAGCGGCCAGACCAGTCGCGATTCCGGCAACACCAACCACGGCAGTAAGGCGGCGAAGAACACGCCGGCGCGGGGTCACGGTATCGGGTTGCATGACCTCCATGGAAGCAGAAGAGCGTCGTAGCTCCGGGAAACTGCAGGTGGAGTCGGTGCGCCCGACTGTTTGTGCCCGACTGTTTGCGTCCTATTGTTGCGGATACGGCAGATGACTACTGCTGTTCTCGCTGACGGAGATCGAGCGACCGAGTTGAGGGAAGGCGCGTTGGGAGCACGCCGGTCTGTCGCAGACCTTGCACCCCGCACCGATCGGCACGATGGTCGCGGGGTCGTCCGTCTGGATTCCGTGGGAGTAGACCATGCGATCGGCGTAGCCGATGTCGCAACCGAGCCCGACGGCGAAGTTCCGCTCAGGTGCGAGGTATCCGAGTCCGCCGCTGTGGGTAGTGCGCGCCACCCAGAGGTATGTCCGACCGTCGGGCATCTTCGCGACCTGGGTGAGGATGCGTCCGGGGCTCGCGAATGCCTCATGGATGACCCACAGCGGGCAACTTCCGCCAACTCGCGAGAAGTGAAAAGCGGTAGCAGACTGACGCTTCGAGATATTGCCGGCACGATCGGTTCGGACGAAGAAAAAGGGAATGCCGCGCTGGCCGTGTCGTTGGAGGGTGGACAACCGGTGACAGACGGTTTCGAAGCCGACCTCGAATTTGAGGCTGAGCAGGTCGATGTCGTATCGCAGGGCCTCGGCGGATTCCAGGAATTGGCTGTACGGGAGTAGCAGTGCGCCGGCAAAGTAGTGCGCGAGGCCGATACGCGCCAGTGCCGCGGACTCCGAACTGAGCGATTCATCCTCAGCGACAAGGGTATCGATCACGTCGGCCTGTGTGAAGAAGGCCAACTGCATCGCGATCTGGAACGCGCGTTGTCCTGCCGACAGACGTCGCGCCAGGGTGAGGATCGACTTGTCCGGATCGTAGAAGCGCTTGGGGCCGAGCTTGTCTGGTTCGTCCGTGCGGATCGTCACGGTGACGCCGTGCTGGTCGCGAAGCAGTCGTGCCAGTTGCAGGTCTACTGCGCCCACGGACAGTCCGTTGTCCACGAACATCCGCTCAGCAGCGTCGTCGAGTACGGCGATGTGATTCTTTCGGTCGTAGAAGAAGTCCCGAACTTCCTCGTAAGGCATGGGCACCAAAGACACATCAGATGCTGTCTCGCCGGACAACTGCGTCGAGAACTGGTCCAACTGCTCTGTTGCGGCGTGAAGGCGGCGGTGCAACATCACGAGGGTGCGTCCGACCGCCGGCATTCGGGCCACCAATTCGTCCACCTCCGCCAGCGATACGTCCCCGGATTCCGAGGTTTCGGTCAGAGCGTGATGAACGTCCGCAACCAGGCGTGCGTCGGAATCGGAAGCGAAGAATTGCACGTCGAGATCGAACTCGGCGTTGAGCTTGAGGAGGACGGGGACCGTCAGCGGTCGTTGATCGTTCTCGAGTTGATTGACATAACTGGGGGAGAGTTCGAGTGCCTTTGCCAGTGCGGACTGTGACAGGTTTCGTTCTTCCCGCAGTCGTCGCAGCCGCGCTCCCGCGTACATCTTCTTCATCGAATTCTCCTCGGTGCCGATCGCGTTCACCCTACCGAGAAGCCGTTCGCAACATTCGCAACATTGCAGGATTGTTTTTGCACAAATAGGCAATTGCGAGGGCCTATCCCGCGGTGAACGCGCTGCGTAGCGTGCAAATAGATACCGAAGCACGTGAGAAGAGGATCGATGAAGACGCATCTCGTACGCACCCACCGCTCTGCCGAAGAGTTCCCCAAGGAAGACCACCTCGCGTGGAAGATCGCGGAAGTTGCGACGGATTCCGTCGACGTCACCGATGCCACGTCCGACATGATCGTCAACCGGATCATCGACAACGCGGCGGTTGCTGCCGCCTCCCTGGTGCGCCGTCCCGTGGTGAATGCGCGGGCGCAAGCACAGTCGCATCCGTATACGCCGGGCTCCACCGTGTTCGGTATCCCCGGTACGTTCTCGCCTGAATGGGCCGCCTGGGCCAACGGCGTCGCGGTTCGTGAACTCGATTTCCACGACACGTTCCTCGCCGCCGAGTACTCGCACCCCGGTGACAACATCCCGCCGATCCTCGCCGTCGCTCAGCACACCGGCCGTGACGGAAAGGACCTGATTCGTGGTCTGGCAACCGGCTACGAGATTCAGATCGACCTGGTTCGGGCTATCTGCCTGCACGAGCACAAGATCGATCACGTCGCACACCTCGGCCCTTCGGCCGCCGCCGGTATCGGAACTTTGCTCGGTCTGGGCACCGAGACGGTCTACCAGGCAATCGGTCAGGCGCTGCACCTCACGACGGCGACACGGCAGTCTCGCAAGGGCGAGATCTCCAGTTGGAAGGCATACGCGCCTGCGCTTGCAGGCAAGGTTGCCGTCGAGGCAGTCGATCGTGCGATGCGCGGTGAAGGTGCACCTTCACCGATCTGGGAAGGCGAAGACGGTGTCATCGCCTGGCTACTCGGTGGCCCGGACAAGGAGTACCACGTTCCGCTGCCCGGTTCGGGTGAGGCGAAGCGCGCCATCCTCGACTCGTACACCAAAGAACACTCCGCGGAGTACCAGAGCCAGGCGCCGATCGACCTCGCTCGCCGAATGCGTTCTCGTGTCGGCGATCTCGACCAGATCGCCTCGATCGTCTTGCACACCAGCCACCACACCCACGTCGTCATCGGCACCGGTTCCGGCGATCCGCAGAAGTTCGACCCCACCGCGTCACGCGAAACCCTCGACCACTCGGTGATGTATATCTTTGCCGTTGCGCTGCAGGACGGCACCTGGCACCACGAGCGCTCCTACGCGCCCGAGCGTGCACAGCGCCCGGACACGATCGAGCTGTGGAACAAGATCTCCACACGCGAAGACCCCGGATGGACACGCCGTTACCACTCGACGGATCCGGACGAGAAGGCTTTCGGTGCTCGCGCCGAGATCACCTTGAAGAGCGGCGAAGTCATTGTCGACGAGCTGGCGGTGGCCGACGCGCACCCGCTCGGCGCACGTCCGTTCGCTCGCGATCAGTACGTTGCGAAGTTCCGCACCCTCGCCGAGGGCGTCATCGAGCCGAGCGAACAGGATCGTTTCCTGGACGCCGCACAGCGCACAGCGCAGCTGAAGGCCGGCGAGCTCGATCAGCTGACCTTCACCGTCTCCGAAAACGTCCTTGCTCGGGCACCCAAGGTCGCCAAGGGACTCTTCTGATGACGGGCCTCATCGCAGCATCGACGTCCGCAGCCGACAAACGCATCGCTTTCCGTGCCGGGCTGACCTCCGGCAAGATTCAGCGCTTGCCAGGTGCCATCAATCCGCTGACAGCCAAGCTGATTCAGGAAATCGGGTTCGAAGGTGTCTACGTATCCGGTGGTGCATATTCCGCCGGGTTGGCGCTTCCCGACATCGGACTGACCACGTTGACGGAGGTCGCCGGCCACAGCAAGCAGATCGCGCGGGTCACCGACCTCCCGACGCTCATCGACGCCGACACGGGTTTCGGTGAACCCATGAGTGCCGCCCGAACGGTCACCATTTTCGAGGACGACGGAGTAGCCGGACTCCACCTCGAAGACCAGATCAACCCCAAGCGCTGTGGGCACCTCGACGGCAAAGCGATCGTGCCCACCGAAGACATGGTTCGCCGTGTTCGCGCTGCGGTGTCGGCCCGTCGTGACCCCAACTTCGTCATCTGCGCGCGCACCGATGCTGCCGGAATTGACGGTATCGACGCAGCCATCGAGCGAGCAAAAGCCTATGCGGACGCCGGTGCCGACTTGATCTTCACAGAAGCCTTGGCCACCGAGGCCGACTTCGAGAAGTTTCGCGTAGCAGTCGACACTCCGCTCCTCGCCAACATGACCGAGTTCGGGAAATCGAATCTCATTTCGGCGAAGACGTTGGAGGAGATCGGCTTCAACGCCGTCATCTACCCCGTCACCACCCTGCGGTTGGCGATGTTCGCCATCGAAAAGGGCCTGCGTGAGATTTTTGCGGAGGGCACTCAAGAAGGACTGCTCGGTGAGATGCAGCATCGCAGCAGGTTGTACGAGATTCTCGAGTACGAGCGCTACAACGAATTCGACAGTGGCATTTTCAATTTCAGCTTGGAGGGGAGTAGGACATGACCGAACAGATTCCGACGATCTACAAGGGCTTGGCCGGAGTTGTCGTCGACACGACGGCGATCTCCAAGGTAGTGCCCGAGACGAATTCGTTGACGTATCGCGGTTACGCAGTGCAGGACCTTGCCGCGAACTGCAGCTTCGAAGAAGTTGCGCACCTGCTCTGGTACGGCGAACTGCCGACGCCCGAGCAGCTCGAATTGCTCTGTCTGCGTGAGCGTGCGGCGCGCCGCGCCGATCGCTCACTGCTCTCGCTCCTGGCCAAGATGCCCGACAACTGCCACCCGATGGACGTGGTCCGGACGGCGATCAGCTACCTCGGCGCCGAGGATCCGGCGGAGGACGACAACTCGGAGAAGGCCAATCTGGCCAAGGCGCTGCGGATGACGGCTGTACTGCCGACCATCGTGGCAGCTGATTTCCGCCGCCGCCGCGGTCAGGATCCCACCCCGCCGCAGCCGGATCTCGGTTTCGCCGAGAATTTCCTGAACATGTGCTTCGGCGCTGTTCCCGAGCCGGCCATCGTGAAGGCCTTCGAGGTCTCGCTGATCCTGTATGCGGAGCACTCCTTCAACGCCTCGACGTTCGCCGCGCGCGTTGTGACGTCCACACTTTCGGACATCTACAGCGCAGTGACCGCTGCGATCGGCACCCTCAAGGGCCCGTTGCACGGCGGCGCGAACGAAGCCGTCATGCACGACATGCTCGAGATCGACGACCCCGATCGCGCGGAAGCCTGGATGTCGGAGAAGTTGGCTGCCAAGGAAAAGGTCATGGGCTTCGGGCACCGCGTCTACAAGAATGGTGATTCGCGTGTTCCGACCATGAAGCAGGCGCTCCTCGACGTCGCGGCGGCGACCGACGGCGCGAAGTGGGTGCAGATGTACGAGATCCTCGAGAAGACGATGGTCAGTGCAACCGGAATCAAGCCGAATCTCGATTTCCCTACCGGCCCTGCGTATTACCTCATGGGCTTCGACGTCGAGATCTTCACGCCGATCTTCGTGATGAGTCGTATCACCGGATGGACGGCGCACATCATCGAGCAGGGGCAGTCCAATGCGCTGATCCGGCCGCTGAGCCAGTATTCGGGCGTGCCACAGCGAACTGTCGTGGCATGACGGTGGCATGACACTGCTCTAGTGTTTCTCTGTTCGCACTATCTGCAACTTTGCATCTCTAATTCGCAAAGATATTCAAGTGCAATGTGTTTCGCTTCTTCTCTACCGGAAATAGCGTGAGTGTCATGACTGAAACGCACGAAGACATCTCGATCATCCGTCATGGCCATACGCTCGACGTCGTGTTCAACCGGCCGGAAAAGCGCAACGCGTTGACCCCGCAGATGTACGACGCCATTGCCGGAGCCTGCCGGCGCGCCGACTCCGACCGCGAGATTCGGTTACTTACCCTCCGCGGAGCCGGGGGAGAGGCGTTCTCGGCGGGCTCCGACATTGGCCACTTTCAGACTTTCTCGAGCTTTCACGACGGACTCGACTACGAAAGTCGGTTCGTCGGCGTGCTGACCGAACTCGAGAAAGTGAGGGTCCCCACCCTCGCGGTCATCGACGGCGTGTGCGCGGGCGCAGGGCTGTTGCTGCCGGCGGCGTGCGACGTGCGGATCGCGACGCACGGGTCCCGCTTCTGCCTTCCGATCGCGCGCACACTCGGAAACTCGTTGTCAATCCATTCCGTGGCGTTGCTGGCGGACAGGATCGGCAGTTCGCGTCTGATGTCGTTGGTCGCTCGGGCGGGGGTCATGTCGAGCGATGAGGCTCTGCGGAACGGCTTCCTCAGCGACTGTGCAACAGAGACAGAGTTCGCGAGCCTGACTGCCCAGGTATCGCGGGAACTGCTGGCGGCTGCCCCGATGACCGTGTGGACGATCCGAGAGTCCCTGCGCCGCATCAGGACCCGATCGGTCACCGACAACAACGATCTGATGAGCATGATCTACAGCAGTGACGACTTCAAAGCCGGTGTCGACGGTTTCCTTCGCGGCGAGCGACCGGTCTGGGCCGGCGTGTAGTTCGGCGGTAGAACCACAGGCTTGCGTTGGAGCGCGCTCTAACCCCTAGCGTTGCCGACCATGACAACAAAGACCTGGATCATCACTGGAGTTTCTCAGGGTTTCGGACGTGAACTCGCACTGTCTGCACTTCGATCGGGGGACGCGGTAGTCGCTGCAGTTCGTCGTCCCGAGTCCGTTGCAGATATTGCGTCGGCGAATCCGGATCGGTTCTCGGCGGTGACGTTCGACGTCAGAGATACCGCAGCAGCTCCGGGCGTCGTCGAACATGCGCTCGGGCGTTTCGGTCGCGTCGACGTGCTGGTCAACAATGCCGGTCGTGGGATGGTCGGCGCGGCGGAGATGGTGGACGATTCGACCTTGCGGGATCTCATGGAACTGCACCTGATCGGACCCGCCGCGTTGGTGCGCGCCGTCCTCCCGTCGATGCGGGCGCAGGGCAGCGGGACGATCGTGCAGATGAGCAGTCAAGGTGGCCGGATGTCGTTTCCCGGTGTCGGGGCGTACTCGGCGTCGAAGTTCGCTCTCGAGGGTTGGTCGGAGGCTCTTGCCGGTGAGGTCGCGCAGTTCGGCGTTCGGGTGATGATCGCCGAGCCCAGCCGATTCCGTACGGCATTCAACACGCCTGGCGTTCTGAGCTTCGCCGAATCATCTTCGGAATACCGTGATTTGCTCGATCCCGTTCTGCGGGACATGGCGGCGGCAGACGGCGTTCAGGAGGGTGATCCGGAGAAGGCAGCAGAGATCATCACCTCGCTTGTGCACAGCGAGAATATGCCACTTCGTCTGCCACTCGGAAAGGAAGCCGTGGAGCGGGTGTCCGCGTCGTATCGGAAGAATCTCGCCGAGGTATCCGTCTGGGCCGACCTGGCTCGTAGCGCCGATTTCGCGGATGCTGCCGGACCTGTCCGCCCGTTCTAGGCTGAGAGTCATGGCTACCGAAGACTTGATGCGTAAGGCGCTCGAGGCACTTGGGGAAGTGGACGGGCCAATGTCGATCGAGGTGATTCACCGACTCGTCGATGCAGGGGACGTTCAGGACCCGATGTCGATCGCCGAAGTCTCGGACCTGCTGGATGTCTCGGCACATACGCTGCGCTACTACGAGAAGATCGGTCTGGTCGAGGTCGATCGTGACTCGAGCGGACATCGTGTGTACGGTCCGGAATCTGTTCGCAGGCTGGTGTTTCTGACCCGCATGCGCATCTCGGGTATGGCGATTCGCGACCTGCATCACTACGTCGAACTGGTCGACGCCGGTGAAGGGACAGTTCCGGAGAGGCTCGACATGCTGCTCGAGCACCGGGACACCGTTCGGCGGCAGATCAAGGAACTCACGCTGTCTCTGGCCGCGACGGAGTACAAGATTGCAACGTACGGTGGGCGAACCGGGGAGCAGGAGTAGCGCCGGTTACTTGTCCTGCATTCGATCGAGCCCACTTTCCATGGATACTGCCAGTCGCTCGAGCGCGGCAAGGACCTTCCCTCGGTCTCGCCCGAGTTGGGTGAACAATTCACCGTGAGCGGCGAGTTCGAGTGGGAAGACGTCGTCGACAACTTTCTTTCCCTGGGCGGTCATCGTGATCAGTGCAGACCGCCGATCTTCGGGATTGCTCGCGCGGGAGACAAGGCCTCGCTTCTCCAGTCGTGCGAGTGCCTTGCTGACCCCGGCCCGTGACATGCCGAGTCGTTCGGCGAGTCGAATCGCGGTGACAGGTTCGTCTGCGTACCTCAGTGGCACAAGCAGTTCCACTTCCGACACGGTGAGATCCGCGGTTTGGTATACCGGTTCGACTGCTAGTTCGAGAAGCGCCGTAATCCGTTTGAGTTGCGCGACTACTTCCATGGGCGAGGTGTCGAGGTCGGGATTGTTTTCGGCCCAGAGGTTGCAGGTACGGGAGCGGAGTGTTGGTTCGTTCACGATTCCTCAACTTTGTTAACCGGTAAACAAATTTGCTAGATTGCCAGAATAGCCCACCGTCTCGGGTGGGACGATCTGCGGACTGGGGGAGCACATGAGGTTCGACGTGGTGATTGTCGGTGGCGGTGCGGCGGGGTTGAGTGCCGCGCTTGTTCTGGCTCGGGCTCGGCGGCGCGTGATGATCGTCGATGCAGGTAGCCCGCGCAATGGTGTCTCCGAGCACCTGCACGGGTACCTGACGCGGGATGGGGCGAGTCCTACGCAACTACTTGCGGCCGGCCGCGAGGAGGTTCTCGAGTACGGCGGCGAAATGACGACAGGCACCGCAATCCGAATCGAGCGCACGGATGACGGTGGATTTCTTGTGCAAACCGATGCGACCGCGCCGCTGGAGGCACGGACTGTTCTGGTGGCCACTGGTTTACGTGACGAGCTGCCGAACATCGCTGGGCTGCACGATCGGTGGGGAGTCGATGTCCTGCATTGCCCCTATTGTCACGGATACGAGGTTCGAGATTCCCCGATCGGTGTGCTCGGTGGTGACAACAGGCCGTTCACCATTCATCAGGCGTCGTTGGTGCGTCAATGGTCGGAGGATGTCGTCTTCTTTCCGAATCGCATCGAGCTGACCGGAACTGAACGGGAGCGGCTGACTGCCAGGGGGATTCGCATTGTCGAAGGCGACGTGGTCGGGGTGTCGGTTGGTGATGGTCGATTGGACGGCGTCGAACTGGCCTCCGGTCAGGTGATTCCGCGAAGCGTGGTGTTTGTCGGCCCACAATTTGTTCCGCGAGGCGATCTGTTGACTGACCTGGGGTGTCAAGCCGACGAAAACGGTTGGGTGGTAACTGATCCTGCGGGGAGTACCAGCGTGCCTGGAGCCTGGGCCGCGGGGAATGTGTCGGATTCTCCGGCGCAGTTGATCACCGCCGCCGCTGCCGGATCAAAGGCTGCGATTGCACTGAATCACTATCTGCTCGAGCAGGATATCGTGCGAGCGGTTGCGATCGCAGCCGAACTTCAGCCGAGTGAAACCGGAAGCAACCCTCGCGGGGTCTCTTGAGCGATCTGGTTCAGTGCAGACTCCAACGTCGGAAATTGATACTGGAAGCCGCTGTCCGCGAGCACCCCTGGTGAAACCCAGCGACTCTTCGTTACCAGTTCAGCCTCGGTGCGGATGATTCGTGCGCCGAACTCGAGCATCCAGCCCGGCGTCGGAAACCCATATTGTCGGCCAAGTTTCGCTCGTACCATCCGCATCATGTCGGTGTTGGTTACCGGATACGGGGATGCGATATTGACCGGGCCTGAGATCTCCGGATTCTCGTAGACGTGGATGATCGCGCGAATGACGTCGGCGATGTGAATCCAGTTGAACATCTGTCGGCCGTCGCCCATTCGTCCGCCGAAGCCCATTCGGGCGAGGTTGACGAACGGATTGATCGCCCCACCGCCGGCTCCGAGGACGATCGACATCCGAAGTGCCACTTTGCGAACAGGCGTTGGGGCTGAGAACAATTCGTGTTCCCACGCTCGCGCGACCGCTACGGAGAATCCCTTACCCAGCTCTCCGTTCTTCTCGTCCATCGGTCGATCTCGTGCGTCTCGGTAGATCGTGCCGGTACTGGCATTCGCCCAGAGTGAGGGTGGCTGCGGCGTGCGGGTCAGCGCACGACCCAACAGTGCAGTCGTTTCCACTCGGGAGGAGAAGATGTCGTCGGCAGTGCGCTTGTTGTAGCGGCAGCTTACGGAGCGGCCGGCGAGGTTGACGAGCAGATCCGTGCCGCTGAGTACATCGGCGACGCCGTGCTCGTCGGACCACGTGGCATCGCTCGTTCCTCCCCGGCCGATCGTCCGAACGTCGACCCCGTTGGATTCGAGCGTTCGAAGAAGGTGTTGGCCTACGTAACCCGACGCACCACAGACAACAACGGTCTTCATGGTTTTGTGCTCCCCTCTGGAGAAACGACTTTGGTCATCAGGGCGGCGACGTCGCCGACCAGGCCGCGGGCCACTGGCAGCCGGGCGAGGGTGAGCGCTTTGGCGATGATCGGGACCATGCCGTCGACGAGGGATCGGGTACGCGTTTGCCCCGGAGACGAGTCGGTGACCCAGTGCAGCGTCACGCCCAGATAGCTGAGCCACAAGAGTGTGGGGAGCTGGGTCTCCAAGGACGCCGGCGCCTTCTGCTTCGACGCCGCCAGTGCTTCGCGCATCAGATCGACGGCCATCGATCTCGCATCACTCGACTCGGCCGAGAACGGGCTGGACGGCGACGCGGTGGGCAGGGCAACGTGCAGAAACGCGCTACCGAAGCCGTGATAGGGCCCCATGGCATCGAGTCCGGTGTGCATAACGATCGCGAGATTTTCAGCGAGTGAGCCACCTTTGCGCAGGAGTGGGAGCGCACGCTCTCGGTGATCACGTTGGATGACGAGATACAGCTCGTGAACCAGTTCGTCTTTGCTGGCGAAGTAGTAATAGGCATTCCCGAGGGAGACACCTGCCTCAGTCGCGATCTTGCGCATGGTCGTCGCTGCGAAGCCCTCGTCGCGGAAGAGCCGCAATGCTGTTTCCACCAGCTTTTCCCTGGTCTCGATCCCGCGACTACTCATCGACACTCCTTCTTTGAACATGTTCAAGTGCAGCGTACGCCCTGGAGTTGAACACGTTCAAGACCCAATCTGTTGCGAGGAAGATAATAAGCGCGCATACTAAATGCATGAATGAATGTGCTTTCGGTTCGCCAGGGGGTCGGCGATGAATGCCTGGTTAGGGGTTGTCTCTGCCGAACATGTGCGTCGCGCGGTGGATCTCGGCATCGCACAGATCGGGCACGGAAAGAGAGCCGGATTGGCACGGATGAAAGCAGGTGACGTGGTGGTCTACTATTCGCCGGTCGAGTCCATCGGCGACCGAGATCCGTTGCGCGAGTTCACAGCTCTCGGTGTGATCGAAGAGGGTGAGATCTGGCAGGCGGACGAGGGGTGTTTCAAGCCGTTTCGGCGGCGAGTTCGGTACGAACAGTTCAACCCCGTTCCTCTCGACGCAGTCCGGAGTCGATTGGCGCTGACCTCGGCACCGAATTGGGGGTATCAACTCCGGCGTGGCTTGATTCCGTTGGATGACAACGACGTCGAGGTTCTGCGTTCGACGACGAGCTGACACACTGGCGCTGTGGCGAAAAAACTGGAAACCGACTTCGAGGACGCGGACGAGAGTCCCGGTCTGATGTTGTGGCGCGTCACCAATGCTTGGCAAGCCTCGATTCGCGCTGCGCTGCGACCTTTCGACCTGACCCACGTGCAGTTCGTTCTGCTCGCAGCACTGACCTGGCTGGATGCAGAGACGCCGATAACTCAACGCGGTCTTGCCGAGTACGCGCGCACCGACGCGATGATGACGTCACAGGTGATTCGGACCCTCGAATCCAAGGGGTTTGTCGAACGACGTCCACATCCGACCGATGCTCGTGCTCGCTCGCTTGCCGTCACGCCGGTGGGTGCGGCCTTGGCCGGCAGGGCGAATCGCGCGGTGGAATCTTCGGACCGGGAATTCTTCGCCGCTCTCGGGGATCGTCAGGCGGCCTTCGTCGCGATGCTCCGCGCGCTTGATCGACGGTAACAACCCTCAGGTTCGAGGAGATTGCTCTGTAGTTCTCTGCAGCAGTGCGTATTTGGCTTCCAGTCCGTCCAGCAGGGATTCCAGTGCGAGTTCGAAGCTGGCGCCGTCGATCTCGGTGGCACGCTCACGCAACAGGTGTGCTCGCGTGAGGTGCGGGTAACGCTCGGCGTAGATAGCGGGATCGTCCACGAATCCGCCGGAGAACGTCGCCGTCGCAGCACCCATGACCACGTACTTGACGGAAGCGCCGATCAGCGTTGCCGTGCGCTGCGGCCATCCGGCGCGCACCAGGCCGCCGTGGATGGCGTTCGCGCGATCGAGGGCGATGGGCCTGACGCTCGGACCGTAGGCCAGATAGGGAACGATGTTGGGATGCTTGCCCAGGGCAGCGTGGTAGGACCGCGCCCACGTACGCAGCGCGCCGCGCCAATCGTCGGAGTCGAAGCCGCTCACGTCGACGGACTCCATGATGACGTTCGCGACGTCGTCGAGTAACTCGTCCTTGTTGGCGTAATGGCTGTACAGCGACGGTGCCTGTACGCCGAGAACTGTGGCGAGTTTGCGCATCGAGAAGTCGGTCAAACCGTGCTCGTCCACCAGTTTCAGGGCAGTGTCCCTGATGATCGGCTTACTCAGTAGTGGAACCCGCGGTCGCGCCATCGCACAGAACCCTTTCGTCTGAAAGTACTGGACAACCTTACACCGTGAGTTTATTATCGAATTAACCTAACAGTGTTCGGGAACGTGGAGGATCAGATGACACGGGTGTTCGAGAACAAGTCCGATCTCCTGGGGGCAGTCGGTGAAACGCTGGGTTCGAGCGAGTGGGTCGAGGTCACCCGTGAGATGGTCCATCAATTTGCCGACGCGACCGGTGACCATCAGTGGATTCATGTCGACGACGAAAGAGCCAGGCGCGAATCACCTTTCGGTGGACCGATTGCGCACGGGTATCTGACGCTCTCACTCCTGCCGCTTCTGTCGAAGTCCGTGTATCGCATCGACGGCGCGAAAATGGTCATCAACTACGGGTCCGACAAGGTTCGATTCCCGAGTCCGGTGCCCGTCGGGGCCAAGGTTCGAAATACCGCAGTGCTCTCCGCAATCGAAGAATTGCCGAACGGTTCACTACAGAGTCAGATCACCAACACCGTCGAGATCGAAGGCGTGGACAAACCTGCCGTTGTTGCGCAGACCGTCGCGCGAATCTTGTTCTGAAATCCTGCAAGAAGAAAGCAGACTCCACATGAATCTCGAACTGACCACTGAGGAAGTTGCGTTCCGCGAGGAGATGCGAAAGTTCTTCACCACCGAATTCTCGCCCGAACTTCGAGCACGTGCGGCCGGATTCGGAAAGCTGACTCGTGAGGACATCGTTGCGGGCCAACAGATTCTGAACGCACACGGGTTGGCGGTTCCACACTGGCCGGTCGAATGGGGCGGCAAGGACTGGACTCCGGTTCAGCGCCACATCTATTCCGAGGAAATGCAGTTGGCGTCGGTACCCAACCCGTTGCCGTTCAACGTGAGCATGGTTGGGCCCGTTATCGCTGCCTTCGGTTCGCAGGAACAGAAGGAGAAGTTTCTCCCCGCTACAGCCAACGCCGATATCTGGTGGTGCCAGGGTTTTTCGGAACCCGAAGCCGGTTCGGATCTCGCTTCACTCAAGACGGCCGCTGTTCGTGACGGCGCAGACTACATCGTCAACGGTCAGAAGACATGGACCACTCTCGCGCAGCACGCCGAGTGGATCTTCTGTCTGGTTCGCACAGATGCCAGTGCCCAGAAGCGGCAGGCCGGAATTTCGTTCTTGCTCATCGATCTGGCAACTCCCGGCATCACGGTTCGCCCCATCAAACTGATCGACGGCAGCGTCGAGGTCAACGAGGTGTTCTTCGACAACGTCCGCGTACCTGCGGAGAATCTCGTCGGCGAAGAGAACAAAGGCTGGGACTACGCCAAATTCCTGCTCGGCAACGAACGCACGGGTGTCACGCGGGTCGGGTTCTCCAAAACCCTTGTCGCCACGGCAAAAGAGAAGGCACGGGAGGTTCGCGTCGGAACCGGCACCCTCCTCGATGATCCGTTGTTCGCGGCTCGGTTGGCTGAGCTGGAGAACGATTTGCTTGCACTGGATCTGACTCAACTGCGAGTTGTGGCGAGTTCGGCAGACGGCAAGCCGAATCCGGCGTCCTCGCTGCTCAAGCTCCGCGGCTCCGAATTGCAGCAGGCAGCAACGGAATTGCTGATGGATGTTGCGGGTCCGGACTCGTTGCCGGTGAATACGGCCGAGATCGACTCGCCGGAGTGGGCGCAGCAAGCGGCGCCGCGCTACCTGAACTACCGGAAGGTTTCCATCTACAGCGGATCAAGTGAGGTACAGCGCTCCATCATTGCCTCCTCGATTCTCGGATTGTGAGCATCTGACATGAATTTCGAACTCGACGACGAGCAGACGATGCTCCGCGACACGACGCGCGAATTGCTCAGCCGCAGTTACGACGCGGAGAAGCGCAACGCCACCTCGGCCACTGACGAGGGATGGAATGCTGCGGTCTGGAAGCAGTTCGGCGAGCTGGGGCTGCTCGGCCTGCCGTTCACGGAGGCTGACGGCGGAATGGGCGCTGGACCGGTCGAGACCATGGTCGTGATGACCGAACTGGGCCGCGCGCTTGCACCCGAGCCGTACCTGGGTGGTGTTCTGATCCCCGGCGGTTTGATCGCTGCGCTCGGTTCGCCAGATCAGCGGGCGCGACTCCTGCCGGCGCTCAGCGACGGGACCACTCTGTCGGCCTTCGCACATGCGGAACCTGGCACGCGCTGGCCGGTTGCCACCGTCACGGCCGCGGCTTCACATTCGGGATCGGGGTGGACGATCACCGGCGTCAAGAACCCGGTCCTGCAGGGCGACAGCGCGCACGTCGTGATCGTCAGCGCCGCACTTCCAGGCGGCGGCACTGGGCTCTTCTTGATAGATGCAGACGGTTCGGGTGTCGTACGGCGCACGTACGCCACTCACGACGGCCGGCGCGGTGCGCAGTTCACGTTCACCGATGCCGCGGCCGAACAACTCGGTGAGGGCGGCGATGTCACGGAGGCGATCGTCGAAGCAGAGGTTCGGGCGCAGGCAGCTCTGTGCGCCGAGGCGATCGGGATCATGACCGAAGCGCTGCGACTGACGACGGATTACCTGAAGCAGCGCAAGCAGTTCGGTGTTCCTCTCGCGAAGTTTCAAACATTGGCGCATCGGGCCGCCGACATGTACGTGGCGCTCGAACTGGCGAGCAGCATGAGTCTGTATGCCACCATGTCCATTGCCGACGGCGTGATCGATCCGACCATCGCGTCGCGCGCGAAGCTGGCTGTCGGTCGCGCCGCGCATCAGATCGGACAGGAAGCGATTCAGATGCACGGCGGCATCGGAATGACAGCCGAGTATCCGGTCGGGCATTACGTCTCGCGACTGGTGGCCATCGAACACACTTTGGGTGCCTCGGACGATCACCTTCGGGTGCTGGCCGGCGGCGTCTCGAAGAATCGATGAGCGGGCCTACCGTCCGGGACAGAAAGGCCGGTTAGCGGATTCTACGAATGCAACTGTGGTGACAGACACCACGGATGTACCACCCGCTAGTGCTGTGGTCACGAGGTCAGCTCGGAGGCGGCGCTCGACGACCGTTCGTTTCTTGTAGTCGTCGAATATGCCGAGCTATCACGTGCCGATCCGAGGAAGTTCGCACCGGTGTCGACCCTTTCTCGACTGTCGCAGCAGAATGATCTGCGCCCGGCTTTGATTGACTTACTTCGCTTGATTCGCTCAGCGGCGTTCAATCCAGGCAAGGATCGCTTTGACGCGCCGATTATCTTCCCCGGGAGGCAAACCCAACTTGAGAAAGACGTTGGCAACGTGCTTGCTGACCGCAGCCCTGGACAGATACAGAGTGTCGGCGATCTCGCCGTTGGATTTACCTTCCGCCATCAACGCGAGAACTTCGCTCTCACGTCCAGTGAGCCTGCCGATCGGACCGGGGGAGGCGTCCTGTCGGATGACATAACGCACTACCTCCGGATCGACCACTACGCCTCCACCGGCAACCGTTTCCACTGCTCGAAGGAAGTCTCCAACCCGTCCCACTTTCTCCTTGAGCAAGTAGCCGACACCGTCCGCGCCCGGGCCACTGAGCAGTTCCTTCACATATGGACCGGTGACGTATGCAGACAACACCAGGATCGGGAGATCGCGATGGCGGGCGCGCAGATCCATCGCGGCGCGCAATCCGTCATCTGTATGTTCAGGCGGCATTCGTACGTCTGTGACGACCAGGTCCGGCAATTCACCTGAGTTGGCCATGTCGTCGACGGTCGTAACCAGCGAGGGGGCGTCTTCACATTCGCGGACGACCTCGTGGCCGCTCGCGGTCAGGATTTCCTTGATGCCGGCGCGAATGAGCGCGGCATCATCGGCCAGCACGATCTTCATGGCGTGTTCGTTCCTCGTCTGTTCGGTGTCGGACTGTCACCATGGTGGTTCGGCAGGGGCCGTCACTGTCAGAGTAGTTCCCTTCTCGGGAGGACTGACGACCTGAATTTCGCCACCGACGCTTCGCATTCGTTCCCGCAGTCCCGCCAAACCAGTGCCCCGGCCATCGGTAAGGTCAAGGCCTCCGACCCCGCGGTCGACAATTTTGGCCATCACACCGTAAGGCGAACAGTGAAGTTCGATCAGGACGTGGTCGACGCCGGCATGCTTTACGACATTGGTGAGGGCTTCCGAAATAGTGAAGTAGACGGCACCGGCGACGGGTCCTGACAGATTCGAGTCGTCACCCTCGGTATCGAGCTCGACGGTTAGGGATGACCGGGCTACCAGTTCGCGAACCGCCGCCATCAACCCTAAGTCACTGAGATCGCGGGGGTGGATGCCGCGCACCGTTTCGCGTAAGCGTTCCAAGGCGCGTTCTGCTTGCGCTTGCGAGCGTGACGCCAGTGCACTGATGCGCTCGTTGTCTGCGCCGGAATCGGCGGCGGCTTGAAGTAGTCCGAGGCTGAGTACCACCGCAACGAGATCCTGCTGCGCGCCATCGTGCAGATCGCGCTCAATGCGTTGTCGTTCCAGTTCGAAAGCCTCGGTCAACGAGGCCCGGCTCGTGCGCAGGTCGAGAAGTTGATTGTGCAGATCGAAGTCGTTTCGGTCTGAAAGCGCGAGCAATATCAGGTCGCGAAGCCAGGAAATTCCGGACAATAGCGCTGCCGTCAGTGCTGCGAGAACAAACCCGGTCGGAACGGCCGCGACCGACTGGCCTGCGGACGTCGGCGTGAATGGTCCCACCTGCGCCGCGATACCGAAGAACCAGAAGACGGGTGAGAAAACCAGCGCCAAGGCTCCGATGAAGCCGAAGAACGCCACAAGCAGAGAAGGCAACGACAAGACCACGGCAATCAGCATCACCGGCAGGTCTGTTCGCCAGAGCGCGGATGTGCGGACCCGTAGTCGAATCCAACTGACCCAGGGTTCGTTCGCAGGCCGCAGAGGTGCGCTCGGCGCGCCGCAGGCTCTGGCACGCACACGATCAAGTTCGGCTACCACGATCGCGGTGATCGGCAGCAGCGGTATCAGTACCAAGGACAGGAGAAATAGTGGAAGGAGGGCTGCGGCGACGATCTCCAGCACTACTCGTCGCGCCAGCACGGAAATCGACATGACGTCACACTCTCCCAGACGACGGTGGAGGAAGAGGTAGTGCTGGTTCTACCCCTTGAGGGAGACAGCACCAGTGTTTTCCAGGATCGAGAATGTTGAGATTCTTACATGCCGAACGAATCCATCACCAGTACCACTCCTTGTGTCCGACTTCGTGGACTGCGGATGGATTTCCCCGTTCTTGGCCGCAGTGGCGAAACCAACCGGGTACTGCACGACCTCGATCTCGACATACCCGCGGGGCACCTCACCGCAGTCGTCGGACCGTCCGGTTCTGGCAAATCGACTCTGCTGTTCTGCGCGGCAGGGCTCGAGGAGCCGACCGGAGGCACCGTGGAAGTGCTCGGCACCGATCTCCAATCCCTGAACGCACGCAAACGTGCAGCGTTCCGGAGCAAACACATCGGTTTCGTATTTCAGGAGTACAACCTGGTCAGCTCGCTCACCGTCGAAGAGAACATCGCTCTCCCCGCTCGCCTCGCGGGTCACAAAGTGCCCAAAGCTCGAATTCGCGAGGCAATGGACCGCCTCGGCATCGGTAATCACGCCGCCCGACGACCCGACCAACTCTCCGGTGGCGAGCGGCAGCGTGTCGCGGTCGCCCGCGTCGTTGCCAATCAGCCACGCATCGTCTTTGCCGACGAGCCCACAGGCGCACTCGATCTCGTGTCAGGGCAAGTAGTACTGGATTGGCTGCAAGCTCTACCGGCACACGGCACCTCCGTGGTGATGGTCACTCATGACCCATATGCTGCTGCCCGTGCTGATCATGTGGTCGTCATGGGTTCTGGGCGTGTGCACAATGTCATGCCCGGTGGAGACGGACATGCGGTGGGCGAGGCCATAATGGCCGCGCAATCGGCGGCTGTTGGGGATGTGCTCGCATGATTCGATTGGTTCTCGCAGATATTCGTCGTCAATTCGCAATGTGGCTGTGGACCGTCTTGTGTGCCACCGTGGGTGGAGCCTGCGCCGCTGGCGTGGTGATCGCGATGTTGGCCGGCATGAGTGCGACGCGGGTTGCCGGTGATGCAGCCATGACTCAGGCTTCCATAGCGCTTGGCGGAAACATCGTCTTCTTCACCGTTCTTGCCGCAACCGCAGTCGTTGCCTCCACGGTGGGACTGACATTGACAACGCAGCGCCGCGAGCATGCGCTCTGGATAATTCTCGGGATTCCGCGCCACCATGTACGGCGCGTGCTGATCATCGAATTGTTGGTTCTCGGAATGGTGGCGGGTTTGCTCGCGTTGCCACTGGCGCTCGTAGTCGGTCGTGTGGCCCTGATGCAATGGACGGAGACGGGGCTCGATCTGCACGGTGCTCATGTCGGTTTTCAACTGTGGTACGTCGGGGTCGCGCTGGCAGCGGGGATTGCACCGTGTCTGCTCGGAGGGTGGGGTGCTGCTCGGCGTGCATCGAAGACAGGGGAGATGCGCGCTTTTCGTGAGACTACCGAGTTAATGGCTCGTCCAGGCATCGGCCGAAGTGTCCTCGCGGCGTGCCTGTTCGCTGGTGTGCTCGGAATGTGGATTCCAGGTCTTGGGTCTGAACTGAGCGGACCCGAGCAGCGCACTGCCTTTGCCTTCGCCGGCAATCTCTTCTTGGTGTGTCTGCTGCTTCTGATGGGCCCGTGGACTATTACGCCTCTGATGAAACTGTGGACTGCGATGGTTCCAGTCGGTGACGTCGCTTGGCGGCTGGCGATACAGTCGTGTCGCGCCCGTGCTGCGCGGAGTGTCACCACTGTTTTGCCATTCGCGCTGGCATTGTCGATGGTGAGCATCTTCATGGTGATCGGCAATGTGATGCCTGACGACTCCACCGGTCTCGGCGACGTGCTTGTCGTGCTCGGTTGGGTGTTCGTCGTTTCCTGGGTTGGAGGACTTGCGGTCATCGCGTTAGTCGGTCGTGAACGACGCCGCGACGCGGCGCTGATCGGTATCGCCGGTGCCCCGCCAGCCGTAATAGCCCGTTCGACAATGTATGAAGGCTTGATATACGCCACTACCGCAGTCCTTTTCGGAGTTCTGACGTTGCTGGTATCTTGCTGGACAGTCGCACTGGCCGCACGAATGTCAGTCTCGTCGGTATTGGGCGGCCTGCCGTGGCCGATGCTCACTGCGCTGGCAGTCATGACGCTGATCATGACCAGCGCAGCATTGATCTGGCCGACGATCACCACTTCACAGGCCAATCTCGCCCAGCAACTTCGCGCCTGACTGACGGTAACTTCGACGAGATGCGAGGTGCGTCTGAAGCGTTGTCGTCCCAATCCGAGAATCGAACAAATGACAGGAAATCCTTTGTCCAAGAATGAAAATCATTCAGAACGACTGGAAGTGTCCGACTTCGATCGAAGGCCGCGACGCCCAAGGCTGATGGCGCTCATCACCACACCGATAATCGCAGCCGTCGCACTGTCGGCATGTTCCGCCAATCCCGACGACAGAGCATTGGGTATCGATGCGGAGACGTCAATGCCCACAAACGAAGTCAATCCCGAGGTACGCGAACTCATGGCTGGACCCCCGTGGGAATCGGGTCAGTGGGGTGTTCTCGTAGCGGACGAAGCGACGGGGGAGATCGTGCAGTCGCTGAACCCGGAATCACAGTTCGTCACGGGGTCCACGGCGAAGACCTTCGCAGTCGGGGCGGCGTTGGATATTCTCGGCAGTGACCACCGATTCCAGACTCCGATCGCCCATACCGGAGAAGTCACGGCAGACGGTCGACTCTCGGGCGATCTGATCATGGTCGGCAGCGGAGATCTAGCGCTCGGCGGTCGCTCGGCATCGCCCGACACCCTCGAGGTTCCCGATTTCGATCACTTCGACGCCAACGCCGTTCCAGGCATGGCGACCATCACCCCTCAAGACCCGTTGGCCGGACTCGACGAACTTGCCGGCCAGATCGCTGCCGAAGGAATTCGCAAGATCGACGGCGACGTTGTCGTCGACAACCGCCTCTGGGACCCGATTTCTGTTGGCGGTGTACCGATTACGCCCACGATGATCAACGACAACCTCATAGATCTGCTCATCAGCCCGCTCGATCGAGGACAACCCGCCACAGTCGACTGGCGACCGAAAACCGCAGCCTTCACGGTCGAGTCGGACGTGATGACAACACCGATCGGCACCAAGCCTGCGGTCACTGTCGACGCCGCCGACTCGGGGCACATCATCGTGCATGGAACTGTCCCCGCCGACGCGAAAACACCATTCGTCGCAACCTACCAAGTACCAGACCCTCCGGCATTTGCGCGGACCTTGCTGATCGAGGCACTTGCCCGCCACGGCGTCACAACCAGCGCGCCGACATTGGGTACGAACCCCAGCGACATCCTCCCGTCACAAGATCGTGTTGCGGCACTGCCAGTCTCGGCGTCCTACACCTCACCTCCCTTCAGTGAATACGCAAAGCTGATCAACAAGGTCAGCCACAACCTCGGGGCGAATCTCTTGCCGCCGCTGATGGCTGCGCAACGAGGTCTCCAGACCTACGAAGAGGGCATGCAGATCGAACGAGAATTCCTCGCAAAAAGTGGCGTCGACCCAGCGTCGTTTACGTTAGTCGACGCCCAAGGCCTACCTGGGGACAAAGCCACGCCTCTGGCACAGACCGAACTTCTTCGAGCCCTCGCCCGCCGCGACGATTTCGAAGTATTTTACGATTCGATGCCCAGCCTGGGCCTCGATGGATCGCTCGCCGACGTCATCGATCGCACCGATCCGGCGGCGGGACAGATCCGCGCAAAAACCGGTACCTTGGTCGACGCGCCCGACGGGAACATGCAACTCGCCACGAAAGCGCTGGCTGGATATATGAACTCGCAAAGTGGCCGGCGACTCGTCTTCGCGATATACGTCAACAACATCCCTGTGCCCAGCGGAACCGTCGAAGATGCGATCGACTTAGCCCTCGATGCCAACAAGCAACTCGGAGCGATCGCTGCTGCGATCTATCGCTCATCGTAGCGGGATCCTCGACGGCTCGTCGGACGCATAGGGGTGCAACCCGAATTCGCAAGGGGATCGATGTCGTCCGATGGCTATCCAGACAAACCATCACAGGACCATCGGCGTCGCACGAGAGATCGGGTTCCTCGCTGACCGTTCGGCAACGCTTCACCTCGCGAAACCCACTTACCGTTCGACTCCGAGCTCTGGCCGGTGAACCATCGAGGACGATGACGATGGTAAATGGCGCCGCACTCGCGCCTTGGCATAAAGCTCCGTTGGGCGGCGAGTGAAGGCTCGAAGTCATTGCGGCTCAACCGGGTAGATTGTCACTCCCGTCCGCGTGAGCGTGGTGAGTTGAACGTTCGGCTCACCGTCAATGTCCACGTAGACGAACCCAGGACTGTTCAGTTCACGGCGAACCACAGGCATTGTGCCCTATCTGGATCAAAATAGGTGGAACCCGCTGCGAAAGAAAAGTAGTGCTGAGCTCAGACATGGGGAACGTGCGTCGGCGAGCGTACTTCGCCTCGCGTATGTTGTTGCGTGGAATTGATTTTGGGATTCCACCAGTAAGTTTGTGAAAGGTTGTTGACAGTGATGGTTGAGAGTGGGGCAGTCACGCGGCGTGCGTTTTTGGTTGCGGCGGTGTTGATTCCGGTCGTGGGATGTTCGGCGAAGAGTAATCAGATTGCAGATGCCGGGCCGACGAAAGTTGGCGCGGGAGATCCAAGTGATCTTCTGGTCGAACTCGAAGGTCGATACGACGCGAGACTGGGGGTGTATGCGAGTAGTTTGAACACCGGGAGGACGGTGGAGTATCGCGCGGACGAGCGGTTCGCGTTCTGCTCTACGTTCAAAACCCTCGCTGTCGCAGCTGTATTGGATAAGTATCCATTGAGTTATCTCGATACCGTAGTCCACTACACTGCCGCCGATCTGCAGTCGTACGCCCCGATCACGGAGCAAAAGCTCGATGCCGGGATGGCGGTTGGTGAATTATGCTCCGCAGCAGTGCAATACAGTGACAATACCGCCGCCAACCTCCTGCTGCAGATGCTCGGCGGACCTTCTGAAGTCAATGCATATCTTCGCAGTATCGGTGATGATGTGACTCGGCTGGATCGGATCGAACCCGAACTCAATACCGCCATTCCAGGCGATGATCGTGACACGACGTCCCCGCGGGCGATCGGTACGGACTATGAGCGTCTTGTCCTCGGCGATGCACTGACGCCGGACAAACGTGAGGTGCTCACGGGTTGGCTTCGAGGCAATACCACTGGTGCGGAGCAGATACGGGCCGGTGTTCCCCAAAAGTGGACGGTCGCCGACAAGACTGGCAGCGGCGACTACGGAACCCGTAACGACGTCGGTGTCGTGTGGACGGATACTTCAGATGCGGTGACGATTTCTATCCTGACGACGCGGTCGGATAGAGACGACACCGCGGACAAAGCGATCATCGCCGACGCCACACGTCTCGTCGTCTCAGCGCTCACCTGACGTCGGTGAAGAACCGATCCCGAAGTCTCGGGGTTTATCGGCACCCGCAACCGCGTAGCGCCGTTGCTACGGCGTCGAGGGCGGGTCTTGCTGCCTCGGGTGCGGTGCCGTTGGACATGAGGGTGAATGTCAGGACTCGCCGGTCGTTGTCGACGACGATTCCGGCCAGCGAACTGACACCGGAGAGGGAGCCAGTTTTCGCGCGCACCCACCCTGCTGCCGGGGACGGCGGGTTGAATCGATCCGCCAAGGTGCCTGTCGCTCCGGCGACGGGGAGTGTGTCGAGCAGTGGGCGAAGTTCCGGGGTGTCGGGCCCGGCTGCCGCGGTGAGCACCTGATCGATGAGGCGTGCCGAGATGCGGTCGTCGGTGGATAATCCGCTTGCGTCTCGCAATTGTGCTCCGGTGGTGTCGAATCCGCTCTCTTGCAGTGTGTGAGTGATGGCGTCGACTGCTCCGTCGAAAGTTGCGGGTAACCCACGGGCGAGTGCAATCTCGAACCCCACCGTCTCGGCGAGTACGTCGTCGGAGTGCACCATCAGGTCGTGTAAGCGTGTGCTCAACGGAGCAGATTGAACCGAGGCCACCACGGCCGCCGCTGGTGTGGCCGTAGAAGGTGTGGTGCCTTCGGTGACAGATGCCGGGTCCAGTCCGAGTTGTTCAGCGAGGGCTCGGCCGGTGTCCAGTGCGGGAGTGTGGGTGCGCGGAGAGTAGTCAGCCAAGGGGTCTGCGCGGCCGCCGTCGAGCATGACCGATTCGATAGGGGTGATACTCCCGCCGGCGATGTCGGCGGTGTCCCATCCGGGGGCAATTGCCGGGCCTGGAAATATTGTGTTGTCCACCATGAGGCTGCTGACGTGTATACCGGAACGGTGGATCTGGTTGATCAGGTCATCGAGATGTGGGGCGTCGGTGTAATAGCCTTGCGTGCCGGTAGGTTTCGCGGTCAGTGTCGGGTCGCCGCCGCCGACGAGCACAAGTTGGCCGGGGTTGGCGCCTTGGACGACGGTTGTTGTAGTTCGGTGATCGGCCGGCAGTGTGAGTAGTGCGGCGGCGGTCGTGAGAACTTTGACTATGGAACCAGGTACTTGCGGGGTGTCGGTCTGTTGTTGCCACAGTGTTGCGCCGGTCTGGGCGTCGGTGACGTGACCTGTCAAACTTCCGAGGTCGGGGTTGTCGAGTGCGGGTTGGAGCACTGCCGAGAGTATTTCAGGACTGGGTGAAGGGGCATCCGTCGGCACCGGCGTGATTTTCGGGTGCGGAGTAATCAGTTGTGGGGCCGTCACTGTCGGGGGAGGGGTGGGAGTGGGGTCGAGTTGGCTGCACCCGGCAGTGAAGGCCGCCACCATCGTCGTTGCTGCGTATGCGAGAAGGGATCCAGACCGTCTGTTTGTCATTGTTCTGAGTCGTTTCTTCGACATTCGATGTCAACCTCATTGCCGCACTTCTTGGGGGTCGCCGATCCGATTGTGGCGATCATCGACCTGACGTGTGTTGTCGCCCTGGCTGACAACTCTAAGCAATGGCCGTGGAAGCCGCGAAAGCGGCCTGTCCGGCGCTCTCCGGGACGGGGAGCAGTGGGCGATTGCGATATCGCGCATACGAAGACAGTCATTGGAACCGCCACCGTTGCCGCGAGTACACCGGTGAGCACACCGTATGGTCGTGGATCGAGGGCCAGAACGATCACCGTCGTCGCTATCGGCCCACCCACCAGCATGGCCACCAACATGAACCCCCGTATTCGGCGACCACCCACCGGGAAGGCAGCTGCGAAGAGGCTGACGATTGCGGCTGCGAGCAATACGGATCCCGCAACATCGCTGAGGCGGTGCCATCCCTCGCCCATGATGTCGCGGCTGACCAGCGCCACCCACGCCGCGCAGGGCACGACTCCAAACAGGCGCATCCACGACGGTGCGATCAGGAGCAGGCTGAGGGCAATACCCATTGCACCGGCGACATGGCCGCTCGGAAACGTGTTCGCCGTCGGCCAGGGGACGTCCTGGTCGAGTTGAGGCCGCTCGAGAAGGTCGAGACGGAGCGTTCTCGCCGTCACTATGCACACGATGGGAACTGCAAGCGTCGTCACAGCAGCGAGCGGCCGACGAATCATACTCCCTGTCAACAGGATCGCGGCTGCGACGGAGATCCACATGAGCGGGTTGGTCATGATGTCCAGCCGCAGGACGTCGGGCACCGATATGCCGGTCTGCGCCGACTTCGCAGCCTGAAATACTTCCCGGTCGAGTTGTTGACCGCCGGCGGTACCAACAATCAGAAGGAATACGGCGACCGCACCCGCGGCGAATGACATGCCGACGACAATCACTGTCCACAGTGTTCCGTTGCGTACGGCGGGCGTCATCGTGGCGGAATCGGTCACGGACACAGCGTGGTGATCGCGGCGCCGATCGATGCACTGGCGCAGCCCGGGCCGATGTCACCAACGTCGGGGTCATGGTAGGTGCTGTCGTCAAAATTGGCTGTCACCAACAGCTTTCCATCCCCGAAGATGGTTCGCTGCACCATTCTGTCGTTTGACAACCACTGAAAGTCCGTCATGGGCTCAGTTCCAGCCGCTTCTTGCAGGGTGGCGAAGAACTTCTGCATGGTCGCCATCCTCGGGCCTTCCTCCGCGATGGTTTGTGCGTTCAGGGTGTAGTTCAGCGGCGTGTTGTAGAGCATTGCCAACAGCGCGCGATCGGTTTGCTCGGCCGGCAGCTTGTTGAAGGACAACTCCCATCGATCCGTACTGACTACCGAATCGTGCAGCACCGTCTCGTACAGCGGCACACGGTATTTCGGATCAAACATGCCGGCTTTCAGATCTGATGAAAGCGCGACGGGCTTGAAGAAGAAGGCCGGGCCGTTCTTCCCCCAGTACGCACCCCAGTTCGCCTTGTCTCGTTCCGCTTTCCAGAGGCCGTTCATCACCGGCGTGCTCGATCCGTGACTGAAGGACACAACGCTGTTGGCCCACGACCCGGCTGTCTCGGATCCCAGCACCAGATCCTTGCCGATCACCTTCATGCGGTCGATGCGGTTCTGCCGGTCCTTGGACTGGGTCATCCGGTGGTCCGGGTTGTAGTCGTCGAATACCTCGCCTGTCGCATCGACGTCCAGGAAGTAACTGTTCACGCCGTTACCCACCTTTGCGGCGACGCGAGAGGCAACAAGCTCAGGGTCGGCAGCTAATGCCTCCGAGCTCAAGTAGCAACCGCGACCGCTGAATCCGCCTTCCATGTCGCCCTTTTCGTCAATGATGCAGGCGCCGGGCCAAATCCCTTCGGGCCACGAAGACGAGGGATTGTCGACCTCACCGGTCGGGTCCTGTGCGTTGGCGAAGGTGTCGTACGGCCCGACGAGAAAGCCGTAGTTCGTGGCTGTTTCGACGGCCTCGCGGGTCATCGGCTGGTCGTCGGCGTCGTAGCCGAGCCACATCTTGGTGATGCCGAGGTCATGGAGTTGGCGTATCGCTTCGGGAGTACGCGCATCTCCCCACAGATAGGCGTGAAAGGCACCGACCAGCTTGACCGTGTCCGGGTTCTCAGCGATCTTCTGCTGCAGTGTGCGCAGTCCGCCCTGTTCTTCGAGCAGACTGCGGTAATCCAGTGCAGGGGCCACCGGGGACCCGTCGGTGACTGACAGGGCAACCGTGTAGGTGCCAGTGCCCTTTTCCTGGCTGAAGTCGTGTGTTGCAGTGCTGCGCAGCCGGCCGTCAACCGAGGCGAAGTTCAGGGAGGTACCCAAGTCGGTCGGCACCAGATAGCTCGCCCCTACGGTGCCCGCGCTGAACCCCCAGAACGGCATCGTCAGATCCTGCAATCGTTGCCCCTCGTCCCCGACCAATCCGATATCGGGGTGGTTCCAGAATGTGTCGTCGACCGGGATACTCAGCCCTTCACCTTGGGGAAGTTGCAGATCTCGCGCACCGGCCCCGGTGACCGGCCACGACACGCGTTGATCTCGCGAACTGGTCAGGTCGATCACCAGGCGGCCGGCCTGAGCAACCGCTGTCACGTCGAGGCCGCGGTCGGGGTATGACCAACGGGCACTGTCATTCTCGACTGACACCTGGCCGGGATCTCCGAGGTCTGTCGCAGCGGCGGCTGACAGTTCGACGTCGCTGTCCACGCGTAGGTCGTTCACATCGATCCTGGCCTCGCCGCCCTCGATCTGCACCGTGATGGTGCTTCCATCCACCCGCACCGCAGGGTCCGCCGCACTCGCGGTACACCCCGTGGAGGCAAGCGCGACCAACACGGTGCCCACAGCGATAGAAGTCAATGCCTGTGTTCTCATAGTTCGAAAAGTAAGCGCCGAACATTAGAACAAGATCAGAGTGACTTACTCTCGGGCCGGCAGGCGCACGGTGAACACCGCTCCACCGTCGGGGTTGTTGCCCACGCTGATCGAGGCGCCGTGGGCATGCGCGATCTGTTGGGCCATAGCCAGTCCCAGTCCGGAGCCGGAGGTGCCCCGACTACGGGGTGACCGATAGAAGCGTTCGAAGATCCGAGGCAAATCCGCTTCGTCTATGCCGGGTCCGTTGTCCGAAACGGTGAGAACACCGCCTGTCAGGCTCACGTTCACCGTCCCACCCGGCGAAGTGAATTTTGCCGCGTTGTCAACCAGATTCGACACCATCTTCGCGAGCCGCACATCGTTACCGCCTACCGTGTACGGATTCGTCGTGCAGTGGAAATCAATCTTCGGCCAATGGGCACGTGCCGCCTCGACTACCTGCTCGACGACGCGCTCGAACGCGACATCCTCCCTCTCGATGTCCGGCTCGGTGCCCCGTGCGATATCTACGATGTCGTCGATCAACCTTCGCATATCTGCAGTACTGCGAGCGAGCGCAGCCCGTACCCTCTTCTGCTGTTCGTCTGTCAGCGTGTCGCTTCGGGCCAGAAGTTCCGCGTTCGCGATGATCCCCGTCAGCGGCGTCCGCAGCTCGTGCGAGGCGTCGGAGACCAACCGTTTCTGCGATTGGACGGAGTCATCGAGTGCACCAAGCATGGTGTTGATCGATTCCCCGAGCCTGGCAAGCTCGTCCGATCCCTCTACTGTGATCTTTCGGCTCGGATCCCGTTCCTTTGCAACAGTTTCGGCCTCGCGGGACAGTCTGGCAACGGGACGCAGCGTGTAGCGGGCGACTGCGTAGCCGAGGATAGCGCTGATGATGATGCCGATACCGCACAACAGCGCTAACAACCATGCAATCCGATCGAGCGCCCGGTGTTGCTGATCGGCACGGACTCCGACAAGGAGCGCACCACCGTCCTCGAGCGGTGTCACATACATCCGTCCGGGTAGACCCGCGAGGTCGATGTTCGCGAGGAAAGGCCCTGACTCGCCGTCGAGGACGGCATCGAGGGCAGGGGGCTTCGGCAGGATAGTGGCGGGTTCGTCTGTGGCACTCGGTTCGCCTGTCGCATCGAGGACCTCGAAGCAAGCCGGCGAGGAAAGATAGGCGCACTCGGCGCCACTGCCCAACTCCTGGCCACCGGCGATCCGTAATTGGATCGCCGTCGCTTCCCGGATGAGACCGATGTCGAGGCTTCGGTACACCTCCCGTGACGAGATCCAGTACGCCCCCACCGCGCAAAGCAGCACCACCGCAGCCACGGCAATCGACGTGGTGATGGCCATTCTCGTTCGGATGGCCAATCGCGTACGCGTCACGGCAACTCCAGCCGGTATCCGATCCCGCGAACCGTATGAATAATGCGTGACTCGCCGCCCGCCTCTAGTTTCGTGCGCAGGTAATTAATATATACGGCAATGGAATTCGACTGAGGCCCGAAATCTTGACCCCACACCCGATCGCTGATCACCTCACGGGTGAGCGTCTGGCCGGAGTTCGCGATGAGTAGTTCCAGCAGCGCGAACTCGGTTGCAGTGAAATCCATGCTCCGGCCGGATCTGACGCCGCGCCGTGTCTGCGGGTCGAGAGAAAGATCCCCGAACTGCACCTCGGGTTCCGGTGGCGCTGCCCGCCGCAGCAGGGCACGTACCCGCGCGCCAAGTTCGTCGATGTCAAAGGGTTTCGGCAGGTAGTCGTCTGCCCCTGCATCGAGTCCCGCAATCCGATCGCCTACCTCCGAGCGTGCCGTCAGAACCAGGATGGGGATCCGATTGCCCTGCTCACGCAAGATTCGACATACGGCGAGACCGTCGATTCCCGGCATCATGACGTCGAGCACCATCGCATCGAACGAATGCTCGGAGACCGCGGCCAGAGCGCTCGAACCGTCGGAAACCGCCTGCACCTCGTACCCGTCGGATTCGAGAGTTGTCACTACCGCTTCGCGGACCGACGGATCATCATCGACGACTAGGATCATCTTCTTATCGTGCCTGACGTGAGTCCGATACGGATACAACCCGTGCGACGTCTCGCATCACACACGGTAGCGGCGAGGATCGGTGATTGGATGAGCTTTGATCCACTCCGAGGTGCGCGTGAGTCCTGCTTTCAGGGAGACCTGTGGGCTCCAGTCCGTCAACTCACGCACTCGACTGTTGTCGGACACCAGGCGGTGAACCTCGCTGCCTGCTGGACGGTTACGTGAGCCTTCGGTTGTGACAGATGCGGAAGACCCCGTGATCTCGATCAGCATGTCAATCAAGTCGCGGATCGAAATCTCCTGGCCGGTGCCGAGATTCAAGGTCAATCCGAGCGTTCGCTCGGATTCCGCGATCTCCATGAAGCCCCGGGCAGTATCGTCGACGTAGGTGAAGTCCCGAGTCGGGGTCAGTGCGCCGACAGCGATCTCGCCTGCACCGGAATGCAACTGGTGCAGGATCGCAGGAATCACGGCGCGTGTCGATTGCCGCGGGCCGAACGTGTTGAACGGTCGGCAGATCGAAATCGGCGTATCGAAGGAGTGAAAATAGGACAACGCGACCATGTCCGCCGCAATCTTGGATGCGGAGTAGGGAGACTGGGGTTGCAACGGGTGAGTTTCGGATATAGGTACTTCCCGAGCAGTTCCGTAGACCTCGCTGGTTGACGTATGCACCACCCTCCGCGCGCCGTGACGGCGCGCGGCATCCACAATATTCTGGGTACCAAGGACATTCGTCTCCAGATACGTTTGTGGAGCCTGGTAACTGTATGGGATTCCGATCAGTGCCGCGAGGTGGAAGATGGTGTCGATCCCCTCTGCCGCATCGAGGACTTGTCCGCTGTCACGGACATCTCCTGCGATCATCTCGATATCGGGAAGGTGATCCGAAAGAAAGCCGGCCGATGCGTAGGGCTTGTAGTGCGCGAGAACTCGTACGTGCGCGCCTTGCCTGAGTAACTGCTCAACCAGGGAGCTGCCGATGAAGCCTTCGCCGCCGGTGACCAAGACCTTTCGTCCGAACCAGAATCCATTGACTTGCACAATTTCACTCATTTGATTCCTTCACTCGTATTGACGTTTTCGGGCGTCGCGTGTTTGCGGGTGGCGAGCTCCCGTAGCCAGTTCGCTACTGTTAGTGCGGAATCGTTCAGTCCCGGAGTGAGATCGGTTGCCGCCGTCGCACGTTCAGCGGATTCTCCGAGAAGGTCGTCAATCGCGCTCGCCAGGTTTGCCGTGGTCAGATCCGCGTCTCCCAGCATTCGGGCGCCGCCGCGAGTTACGAGAGCTCGAGCATTGTGTCGCTGGTGGTCACCGATCGCGTGTGGGTAAGGCACGAGGACGCTGGGCACCTCTACATGCGAAATCTCGGCGACGGTGATCGCTCCGGATCTCCCGACAAAGACGTCGGCGCCCGCATATACCAAATCCATCCGGTCCAAGTACGGCAACACCAGCACGTTGTCGAGGTCTTCGACAGCGGCGGAGGCCTCGGAGAAGTACTCGGGCCCAGCCTTCACAACCAGGCGGATGTTGTTGCGGCCGCGCCACTCGCGCGCCAGTGACAGTGCGGTATCGGTCATTCGGCGAGATCCGAGGCTGCCGCCGCAGACGATGACGAGGGCTTGTCCTGCCGCCGCATCGAAACTGGCACGTGCCTGATCACGGAGCGCATGTTTGTCGAGGCCGGCGATCTCCCTCATCAGCGGGGTTCCGACTACCCGAACCTCACTGCGCTTGAATGCCGGCGCAGCCTCGGCAAATGCTACTGCGACCCGGGAAGACAAGTTCGCGCACAGTCGGTTTGCCCGTCCTGCCACGGCATTGGATTCGTGGATCAGTGTCGGTATTCCGGCGAGGTGCGCACCCAGCACGATCGGCAGACTGGGATACCCGCCGGTACCGAACACGACGTCTATATCGAGTTCACGAATCGTTCTGGCGCACTGAATGCCGGACCGTGCGAGTCGTGTCGCTGCTCTTGCACTACCGCGCACACCGGTAAGGCCTTCGATCTCGGCTGTGCGCAGTCGGTAGCCGGCCGCGGGCACAATTCTTTCTTCCAGTCTGCCTTTCGCGCCGAAGAAGTCGATCTCGACATTGGCATCGGGAATCTGACACAAGGCCTCGGCTACAGCGAGTCCCGGATAAATATGTCCACCGGTGCCACCCGCTCCGATGGCGACTCGCAGAGTCGATCGCGGTTCGTTTGTCATACCGGCACTGTGCGTGAGCGAGATTAGAACTCTGTTAGCGCCGACGCTCTGTGTGTCAGGGTGAGTTGAGTCCAGCGCTTCACAGTGACCCCGCCTGCAGGGAAAGATGTGAGAAACCCGGCGAACTCACCGCCGAAAGGGCCGAGATCGCCGCGACTCGAATCCAACTGGACGAACAGGTTCGGGTGACCTCCCTTTGTCCGTGCGGGCGCCGACCCCCGGTATTCGAGGTCAAGTAAAATTCCTGTGATCAGTCCGAGAAGAGAAAGGGATCGAAGTGACCGCGCATACCGAGCAGCTCGAGTTCCAAGCAGAAACACGTCAGCTGCTGGATCTGATGGTTCATTCAATCTATACGAACAAGGACAGCTTCCTTCGTGAGTTGATCTCCAACGCTTCGGACGCGCTGGACAAGCTCCGCCTCGAGTCTTACCAGGACAAAGACCTCAACGTCGACGTCTCCGATCTGCATATCGAGATCGACATCGACAAGGCAGCACGCACCCTGACCATCCGCGACAACGGCATCGGCATGTCGCGTGACGAGGTCGTCGACCTGATCGGCACGCTCGCCAAGTCCGGCACCGCCGAAGTCCGTCGCAAGCTCAAGGAAGCCAAGGATGCAGCGGCATCCGAAGAACTGATCGGTCAGTTCGGCATCGGCTTCTACTCCACGTTCATGGTCGCGGACAAGGTCACGCTGCTGACCCGCCGCGCTGGTGAAGATCATGCGACGCGCTGGGAATCGACCGGCGAAGGCACGTACACGCTCGAGCATGTGAACGAGGCACCGCAGGGTAGCTCCGTGACCCTGCACCTGATGCCCGAGGATTCCGAGAACGGCCTGCACGACTACACGTCGGAATGGAAGATCAAGGAACTGGTCAAGAAGTACTCCGACTTCATCGCGTGGCCCATCCGCATGGATGTCGCTCGTACGTCGACGCCGGCCGAGGGCGAGGAGCCCGAGGTCACCATCGAGACCGAGACGATCAACTCGATGAAAGCTCTGTGGACTCGTTCCAAGGACGAGGTGTCCGAGGACGAGTACAAGGAGTTCTACAAGCACGTCAGCCACGCCTGGGACGAGCCGCTCGAGATCATCCCGATGAAGGCCGAAGGTACTTTCGAATACCAAGCGCTGCTGTTCATTCCGTCGACGGCGCCGTTCGATCTCTTCATGCGTGAGCGCAAGGCCGGCATCCACCTCTACGTCAAGCGCGTCTTCATCATGGACGACTGCGAAGAGTTGGTGCCCGATTACCTGCGTTTCGTCAAGGGTGTCGTCGACGCACAAGACCTCTCGCTCAACGTCTCTCGTGAAATTCTGCAGCAGGACCGGCAGATCGCTGCCATCCGTCGTCGTCTGACCAAGAAGGTCCTCTCGACCATCAAGGACATGAAGGCGAACGAGCCCGAGAAGTACTCGACCTTCTGGACCGAGTTCGGACGCGCGCTCAAGGAAGGCCTGATGGCCGATGCCGACAACCGCAAGACGCTGCTCGATATCTCTTCGTTTGCCTCGACCAACAGCGAAGAGGGCGTGACCACCCTCGCGGAGTACGTGGAGCGCATGAAGGACGGTCAGGAACAGATCTACTTCATGACCGGCGAATCTCGTCACCTCATCGAAAGCTCCCCGCACATGGAGGCTTTCAAGGCCAAGGGCCTCGAGGTTCTCGTACTCACCGACCCCGTGGACGAGATGTGGGTCGACGCTGTCTCGGACTTCGACGGCAAGACCTTCCAGTCGATCGCCAAGGGCGAGGTCGACCTGGACACCGAGGACGAGAAGAAGGCGGCCGAGGCCGAGCGCGAAGAGAAGGAAAAGGAATTCGGCGCGCTACTGACGTGGCTGACCGAAACCCTGTCCGACGACATCAAGGAAACGCGTCTCTCGACGCGCCTGACCACGTCGGCTGCCTGCATCGTCGGCGACGCGTTCAGCATGTCGCCGACACTCGAGAAGATGTACAAGGCTTCGGGTCAGCCTGTTCCGCACAGCAAGCGCATCCTCGAGCTCAACCCGGCACACCCGCTGGTCTCGGGTCTGCGGGAGGCGCAGGCCGCCAACGACAATGCAGAGAACCTGACGGAAACCGCTCAGCTTCTCTATGGCATGGCGTTGCTTGCCGAGGGCGGCGAGCTGAGCGACCCGGCGCACTTCACGCGTCTGCTGGCCGATCGTTTGGCTCGCACAGTCTGATCTGGTCCTAGCTGGCTCGAACTCCCGGCATCCACCTTCATCGGTGGGTGCCGGGAGTTTTTTCTTGATCGTTTTCTATTGAGGACCGTTTCTGTCCGCAATAACTTCTAACGTAGTCCTCACAGGGCACGAACCCACTAGCGAAGGAAAACATCATGAACGCACCGACCACCACCGTCACCGGCGAGCGCGCGGATCTCCTCCAGAGCCTGCGACAGCATCGTGAATTCCTTCTCTTCACCGTCAAAGACCTCACCGACGAACAGGCTGCTTCGAGGCCGACCGTGAGCGAACTGTGCCTCGGCGGATTGGTCAAGCATGTGGGGCAGTCAGAAAAGGGTTGGGTCGACTTCATCCTGGAGGGGCCGGCCGGACTGGGTGGAGACTTCGATCCCACCCAGTGGTCGGAAGAGATGCAGCAGGAACGGGTGAACGAATTTGCCATGGTCGAGGGTGAAACCCTGGCAAGCATCGTTTCCGAATACGAGGGGATCGCGGCCAGGACCGACCAGTTGGTGGCCTCGCTGGACAGCCTCGACATCTCGCATCCACTGCCGTCGGCACCGTGGTTCGAAGCGGGGGCTCGCTGGTCAGCCCGACGCGCGTTGCTGCACATCATCGCCGAGACGGCCCAGCATGCGGGCCACGCGGACATGCTTCGCGAAGCCATCGACGGTTCCAAGACGATGGGTTGATCGACCTGTGATGTTTACACATCACACAAATATGTAACACTAGTGTCTATGAGCACCGAAAAGTCTGCCTTGCAACCGCCGATGCAGTGGGACGCCTGGGGCGATCCGGCCAAGAAGCGTGAACTGTCGGACGCAGTCACATCGTTGTTGACCGGATTTCTCGGTGTCTCCGCACCGACTCGATCGCGTCTCGCCATCGAAGACGTTCAGGTGACTCCGTCCGCTATGGCTCAGTCGCATGTCGAAGCGCTGGCAGGGCTGGTCGGGGCCGAGTACGTCAGCACCGAGGATTCCGATCGAATTCTTCGGGCCGGTGGCAAGAGCACCCCGGATCTGCTTCGCCGTCGTAGCGCCGAGCCGCAGGATGCCCCCGACGCAGTCGTCACCCCAGGGACAGACGCAGAGGTCGAGCAGCTTCTCCGGTACTGCACTGCCAACCGGATCGCAGTGGTCCCGTTCGGCGGCGGCACCAGCGTCGTCGGCGGGCTCGATCCCATCCGCGACGGGTTCGACGCAGTTCTTTCTCTCGACCTGCGTCGGTTCGATCAACTCGTCGGGTTGGACGAGGAGTCGGGCATCGCGACGTTCGGCGGGGGAACCACCGGCCCACGCGCCGAGGAGCTACTGCGTGAACACGGCTTCTCGGTCGGGCACTTCCCGCAGAGCTTCTTGTTCGCCACTCTGGGCGGATTTGCCGCTACCCGGTCTTCGGGGCAGGCGTCGGCTGGATACGGACGCTTCGAGGACATGGTCCAGGGCCTCACTGTTGTCACCCCGAGTGGTGTGGTCGAGACCGGGCGCGCGCCGGCATCCGCCGCCGGCCCCGACCTGGGTGAGCTCTTTGTCGGCTCCGAGGGCACCTTCGGCGTCATCACGCACGTGCGTGTGCGGGTTCACCGCCTGCCGGAGACCACGGTGCGCGAAGGGTGGAGCTTCCCCGACTTCGCCACCGGCGCAGCTGCATTGCGTGAGCTTGTCCAGGAAGGATCGGCTCCGACCGTGCTGCGGTTGTCCGACGAGGCCGAGAGCGGCGTGAATCTGGCGACCACCGACAAGATCGGCGAGAACGCCTTCACCGGTGGTTGCCTCGGCATCACCACCTACGAGGGCACCGCTTCGCACACCGCTGAACGGATGGCGGAGGCCCGAGCAATTCTCACCGCTCACGGCGGCACGTCGCTCGGCGAGGAGCCCGGAAACAGCTGGGAACACGGGCGATTCGATGCGCCGTATCTGCGTGACGCTCTGCTCGATGTCGGCGCACTGTGTGAAACCCTCGAGACAGCAACCACGTGGGGTAACCTCGCGAACCTGCGCTCCTCGGTCACCGAGGCGCTGACCAAGGCTCTCGTCGAGCAGGGGACTCAGCCGCTCGTGATGTGCCACATTTCGCACACCTACAAAACCGGTGCTTCGCTGTACTTCACCGTAGTCAGCGCGCAGACCGAGGATCCGATCGCTCAGTGGCACAAGGCGAAAACTGCCGCTGGCGATGCGATCATCGCCGCCGGTGGCACGATCACCCATCACCACGCTGTCGGCGCCGATCACCGCCCATGGATGAAGGACGAGATCGGTGAATTGGGCGCGAATATCCTTCGCGCAGTGAAGAATGCAGTGGACCCTGCTGGCATCCTCAATCCTGGAAAGCTGATTCCGTGACCGAAACCCGCAGTCAGATCGAGAAGGTTACCGTCCTGATCAATCCGATGGCGGGACATGGTCACGCGCCCGCGGCAGGACGCAAAGGTGTTGCGCGACTGCGCGCTCGGGGAGTTGCCGTCACCGAGATCATCGGAACCGACGCCGACGACGCCAAGAAGTTGGCGCGTCGTGCGATCGAGGAGGGTACCGACGCACTCGTAGTGGTCGGCGGCGACGGTGCCATCAGTATCGGACTGCAGGCTGCCGCGTTGACCGAGACGCCCATCGGGCTCATTCCGGCAGGCACCGGCAACGATCACGCCCGTGAGTTCGGCATTCCCACAGGCGATCCCGAAGCAGCAGCCGATGTGATCGCAGACGGTGTCGTGCAGCAGTCAGATCTGGCGAAGATCACGCTGGCCGACGGTTCCGTCGTCTGGTCGGGAACCATCATCGCCAGCGGATTCGACTCGCTGGTCAGCGAGCGGGCCAATCGGATGTCCTGGCCCAAGGGGCCGATGCGCTACAACCTGGCGATGCTCGCCGAGTTGGCGAAGATGAAGCCGTTGCCGTACCGGATCGAACTCGACGACGAGGTCATCACGGTGGACGCGACGCTCGTGGCTGTTGGCAACGGCCGCTCGTACGGTGGCGGCATGCTCATCACTCCGGGCGCGTCGAAGTCGGACGGGTTGTTGGATCTGACCGTCGTCGGGCACGGTTCGAGGTTGCGTCTGGTGCGCCTGTTTCCGCGGGTGTACAAGGGAACTCACGTCTCGCTCGACGCGGTGCAGACGTACCGATCCAAGAAGGTGCGGTTGGTCTCCGAGGGCATCATCGCTTACGCGGACGGCGATCGGGTGGGGCCGTTGCCCATCACGATCGAGGCAGTTCCCATGGCGCTCAACATCTTGACGCACACTCGGATCTGAGTTGGGTCCTGCCGGGCACCAGGTAGCGGTGGTGTCAGACTTCTCGGATGAACGAATCGACGAAGTCGGCGCACCGCCGCACTGCGTGGACGTCGGAGAAATGGCAGCTAGCCACCGACATCCCGTTGACCGCTGCGGCCTGCCTGTTCTTGGTGGCGTACGCGTACCAAGTGCTGGCGCAACCGACGGGCCTCCCCCATCGTCTGACCGAATGGATCATGTGGGCTGTGTGGGTCGTTTTTGCCGTCGACTACGCAGTTCGCCTGTGGTTGGCACCTGCCCGCGGTCGCTGGTTCGTCAGGCATCTCTTGGATTTGGCGATGGTGGTGTTGCCCATGCTGCGTCCGCTGCGCCTACTTCGGTTGGTCACACTGCTTGCGATAGTCCACCGCTCGAGCGGGCAAAGCTTGCGTGGACGAGTGGTCGTGTACGCCACCTTTGCCACGGCATTGCTGATCGGTGTTGCGGCGCTGGCCATGCTCGATGCCGAGCGTCATGCGCAGGGCGCTGCCATCACGTCGTACGGAACGGCATTGTGGTGGGCGATGGAGACGGTCACGACCGTCGGTTACGGAGACATGGCTCCCGTTACCACGACCGGGCGCATGATCGCCGGAGCATTGATGATCGGCGGAATTGCGTTGCTGGGCATCGTGACTGCCACACTCGCTTCCTGGTTGGTCGAGCGCGTGGCGGAACAGGACGAGGCATCCCAGGCTGCGACGCGTAAGCAGGTGGCGGATCTGTCCGAGGAAGTCCGAGCCTTGGCTGCCCGCACTCACCGGGTTGATCTCGCGTCCGTCGATACCGATTCGCTGCGTCGTGAATTGGCGTCGAGGGGAGTCGTGGCGCAGCACGCGTCTTCAGGCAACTGACATGCATCGCAGCGAACAATAGAACGATGGTCTGATAATCTTGCGTGATGGTGGCGACCCACGGATTTCAGCGCGCGCGCAGGCCTGAGCAGATCGAAGCGCGTCGGTGCGCGATTCTCGATGCGGCCCGCGCGATGCTCGGGTCCAGGCCCGTCGCCGACATCAGCCTGCGTGAGCTCAGTGAGAGCGTCGGACTGGCGAAGTCCAATGTGCTTCGCTACTTCGACAGTCGCGAAGCCATCTTTCTCGAAGTGCTCGACGAGAACTGGGTTGCGTGGTTGGACGGGTTGTCCGAGTCGTTGGCTCCGGCCGGTGACGACTCACCGTTCGCCACTGAAATCCATGTGGCATCGACGGTTGCGGAATCGCTTGTCGCACAGCGTTTACTGTGTGAGTTGATGAGCGTCATGGCAGGTGTCCTCGAAAGAAACATCTCCGTCGACTTCGCCCGTGACTTCAAGAAGCGGGCAACGGTCAACTCGGGAAGGTTTGCGTCGCTGATTCATTCGCAATTGCCTCACCTCTCGGAGGGCGACGCGGCTCAATTCGCCAAGGTGACCCTGGTGATCGTTGCCGGCATGTGGCCGACTGCCGAGCCTGCCGAATCCATGGTCGTCGTACTGAACGAGATGCAGGCGCCCCCTGCTGCCGACATGTTCGCAACCGGCCTACGTGAAGGTCTGATCAATCAGCTCGTCGGGCTGTCGGCGCGAGCGGCAACCCGAACGAGCTGAGCACGTTCAGGCGCTGTGCAGCGTCAGGACTGTGATCTCGCTCGGTGCGAACACTCGGAAGGGCGGACCCCAGAACCCGGTTCCCCGGCTTGTGTACAACTGCGTGCGGTCGCCGTGACGGGTGAGCCCGTGCACCGACGGTTGATCGAGTTTGACCAGAAGGTTGAAAGGCCAGATCTGTCCGCCGTGGGTATGACCGGCGAGCTGCAGATCCACTCCCGCGGAAGCGGACTGAGTTACCTGCTTCGGTTGATGGGCGAGCATCAGGATCGGCAAATCGGGGTCGGTGCCGGCAAGGGCCATATCGAAGTTCGCGCCGTGACCGTCGAGCTTCGATCCCAGAGCGGTGGCGTCGTCGACTCCGGCGATGACCAGGTTGTCGCCGCCCTTGGTGACGACGAGGTGCCGGTTGTGCAGGGCATCCCAGCCGATCGAGGTCATGTAGTCGAGCCACTCCTGAGCCTCGTGGAAGTACTCGTGATTCCCGGTGACGTAGACACGAGCGAATCTGGCTTCCACCGACGCGAGTGGGGTGGCTTGGCCGAGGCGCTGCTCCACTGTTCCGTCGGCAATGTCACCGACGTGGGCCACGATGTCGGCGTCGAGTTAGTTGACTGCCGCGATAACGCGCGCGGACCACTTCTCGCGATTGATCGGGCCGAAATGGGTGTCGGTAATTGCGACTACTCGAAGCTTGTCCATTCCCGCTCCGAGCCGAGGGATGGTGACGTCGACGTGCTTGATCCGTGGCAGTCGCATGGCTTCCCGATAGCCCCAGATCAGCAGCACGGCCGAGACGATCAGCGCCGCAACGGCGACAATTCTCGACCGAAGCAGATCCTCCACGCCGCCGACGAGGAGTCCGAGTCGCAGGATTTCGCCGAGCAGCGTCCACACGAACACGACCCAGATGACTCCGAGGAGCGCATCGCCGACCATGCGAATGGGATCACGATCGGTGTGGCCATGGCTGAGCACCATCGAGGCAGGCAGGGTGATCAGGAGGGCGGCAAACAGAACGGTGCCGAACACTGTCACGGCCGTCGGCGGCCAGTCCGGCCGGATGAACAAACTCCACCACGGGTACACGAACAGTAGGGCCAAGATCGACGCGACAATCGCGGAAATGGCCACGATCCGCAACGGTCTGCGGCGCGGAGCTTGGACGACGTCGGTCGCCTGGGGTGTAGTCACCCCGTCCAGAGTAAAGGTCCACTGGTCTATTAACAAGGAGACGCCGGTCCGCTATTCGGTTGTCGGTGTCTTCGGCTAGTTTCCTGATGTTGAACTTGGTCCAAGCTCAGGTGGGTGGCATATGGAGAAGTACGACGTCAAAAAGGACTACAAGGATCTCTATTCGCCCGGCCGTCGCGATTTTGCCTTCGTGACCGTCCCTCGCTTCGGCTACTTTGCCGTCGACGGTCACGGTGATCCCAACACTGCCACCGAGTACTCCGAGGCGCTCGAAGCGTTGTATTCGGTGTCCTACGCGACCAAGTTCGCGAGCAAGAAGGAACTGGATCGCGACTTCGTCGTGGGCCCGCTGGAAGGGTTGTGGCGGGCAGATGACCCCGAGGTGTTCGTGACGCGGGACAAGTCGTCGTGGGATTGGACGATGATGATCTCGCAACCGGAGTGGATCACGGAGACCGAACTGTCTGCGTCGATTGACGCAATCCGGGCCAAGGCAGTGCGGGCCAAGAAGGACATTGCCGCTCTCGACAAGGTCAGGTTTCTCGAGTTGGAGGAAGGCCTGTCCGTTCAGATTCTTCACGTCGGCTCGTACGACGACGAAGCTCCCACCCTGGACCGGCTGCACAACACGTTCATCCCGTCGAACAGCCTGAGCTTCAACGGCGATCATCACGAGATCTACCTCAGCGACGCTCGCCGGACGCCGCCCGAGAAACTGAAGACGGTTCTGCGTCAGCCTGTTTCGAGGTAGCGATTACGGCTCGAGGCCGCGCAACTTCTCGAGGTCGCGTCGCTCACGTTTGGTCGGTCTGCCGGCGCCGCGATCACGTCGCGGGATGGACGCGATCAGTTCGGGAGGCGGTGGGGGTGGTGAATTATCCTGCAGGCAATCGGCGGCCAGCACGGCGCTGACTCGTTTCGTGATCGGCTTGACTACTACGACGATGCGCTCGATGCCGGATACGCGCACCCGTACCTCGTCGCCGGCTTTCACCTGCTGAGCCGCCTTTGCCGACGTTCCGTTGACCCGAACGTGTCCTGATCGGCATGCGGTCGCCGCCTGCGAGCGTGTCTTGAAGAGTCGAACGGCCCACGTCCAGCTGTCCACGCGGACACTGATCGCGTCGGAGGGGAGTTGGGCTGGCACGCTCTCCAGCCTACCGATGCAGGCTCAAAGACCCTGTGTGCGGATACCCGAGTATGCGCGCGGTGCGTACTGCAGACGTAGGGGAAGTAGATGCCAGAACCGATCGGTCAGTGTCAGGAAGCGGGCGAACCAGAAGTACATTCGTTCGTCGCGCGGCGTCCATTCCCATCCGAGGGTTTCGCGCGCCTTCTCCGGCATCAGTGCCTTGCCGATCCAGTTCGCCACGGCCATCGTGGGGCGCGAGGAGAGTTTCCACAACCACGTCGGCACCTTAGGTGCCGGTGCGATGTTGTGCTCGGAGATGCGCGTCGACCACTTCGTGGTGTGAGTGTCGATCAACCGGTTGTCGAGCATGTCTTCCCAGTACGCGCGAAAGCTCGCGTAGTCGTCGAAAGCGGGTCGATCGGTGAGACCGTAACAACGCCACCAGGTTACGGCCTCACGGACAAGCTGGTCCTTCTGCTCCGGTGTGAACTTCTTGTATGCGAATCGTTCGTTGAAATCGAGTATCACCTCGAAGAACGTGACGTGAGTCCACCAGAAAGTGTCAGGAGCGAGGGCGTGGTAGCGCCCGCCGGTTTCGTCTGTTCCTTTGAGATCGGTGTGGAAGTTGCGAACGAGCGTGCCTGTGCCCTCTTCGGTCCGGTCGTACACGACCCCGTAGATGGGAGGAAGTGAGCGAAACAGGCGGTCGAGCGGATTGTCGAAGAAGTTCGAATGATCTTGCAGCGCTCCACTTACCGCGGGGTGCATGTTCTGCAGCGTGCCTGCGCGTCCGAGATACAGCAGACCGCGAACGTCGCCGAAGTGTGTCCACGTCAGGGAGCCGGGGCCGATCGGATCGGCTCGTAGTTCCCTGGGCTTGGGTCGACGAGTGTCGGTGTCCGGATTGCTGCTCATCTGGTTGACCCTCCGCCTGCGCTCATGTGACAACGGTTGTTGTCACATGATGACTTTTGCTGCGCCGCGCGAATTTGTCAATGGATTCGGCAAGATCTGCCCGAAACAACTCCGGCCCTTCACCTGCGACAGGTGAGGGGCCGGAAGAGTGAAGCGGTCGGACTCAGGCGTATTCGTAGAAGCCGCGACCGGTCTTCTTGCCGAGGCGACCGGCGTCGACCATGCGGCGAAGCAGTGCCGGCGGAGCGTAGTGCGGTTCTGCGAATTCCGCGTACAGCGACTCTGCTGCTGCGAGAGCGATGTCGAGACCGACGGTGTCGAGGAGCGTCAGCGGACCCATGGGGTAGCCGCAGCCACCCTTCATGGCCTCGTCGATGTCTTCTGCTGTGGCGTAACCGGATTCGAGCATCCGGACGGCCTGGCACAGGTACGGGATGAGCAGGGCATTGACGATGAAGCCCGAGCGGTCGCCCGCTCGAACCGTCTTCTTACGCAAGGTGTTCTTTGCGTAGTCGGTGACGGCGAGGACGGTCTGTTCGGACGTTGTGAGGCTGACCACGATCTCCACGAGCGGCATGACCGGCACGGGGTTGAAGAAGTGAACGCCCACAACCTGGCCGGGGCGCGAGGTGGCCTTGGCGATCTTGATGACGGGGATCGACGAGGTGTTGGTCGCCAGAATGCCTGCAGGCTTGACGATCTTGTCGAGCTTGCCGAAGATCTCGTACTTGAGAGCCTCGATCTCGGGAGCCGCTTCGATCACCAGATCGCGATCGGCGAACTCTTCGATGTCCAGGGTGACGCGAACGCGTGCGACGGCGGCGTCGGCGTCTTCCTGGGTGATCTTGCCCTTGGCTACGCCGCGGTTGATCGACTTGGCGATCCGCTCGCGAGCGGCGGCCGCGAATTCTTCCTTGGTTTCGAGCACCAGTACCGAGCTACCGGCTTTTGCACAAACTTCGGCAATGCCGGCACCCATGGTGCCGCCGCCGATTACGCCTACGAGTTCCACGATTCTCCTCAAGATTCTTCAGACAGGGGACAAGCCCCCGTGCGCGGTTAAGGAGTCTATGGACTGCCTAACCGCGCACAGGGCCGGAGGCCCTACTTCAGCAGCGCACGCGACATCACGACGCGCTGAATCTGGTTGGTGCCCTCGTAGATCTGCGTGATCTTGGCGTCGCGCATCATGCGCTCGACAGGGAAGTCGGTGGTGTAGCCGGCGCCGCCGAACAGCTGCACTGCGTCGGTGGTGACCTCCATGGCAACGTCCGAAGCGAAGCACTTGGCGGCAGCGGAGATGAAGCCGAGGTTCTTCTCGCCACGCTCGGCGCGAGCAGCGGAGGTGTAGACCATCAGACGTGCGGCTTCGACCTTCATCGCCATGTCGGCGAGCATGAACTGCACAGCCTGGAAGTCGCTGATGGACTTGCCGAACTGCTTGCGGTCCTTGGTGTATGCCAGTGCTGCGTCGAGTGCACCCTGGGCCAGGCCGACGGCCTGTGCGCCGATGGTGGGACGCGTGTGGTCGAGGGTCTCGAGAGCCGTCTTGAAGCCGGTGCCCGGTTCGCCGATGATGCGGTCACCGGGGATGCGGCAGTTCTCGAAGTACAGCTCGGCGGTGGGGGAGCCCTTGATGCCGAGCTTCTTTTCCTTCGGTCCGACGACAAAGCCCTCGTCGTCCTTGTGGACCATGAAGGAGGAGATGCCGTTGGCACCCTTGTCGGGATCGGTGACAGCCATGACGGTGTACCAGGTGGACTTGCCGCCGTTGGTGATCCAGCACTTGGAGCCGTTGAGGATCCAGTCGTCGCCGTCAGCCTTGGCGCGGGTACGCATCGAGGCAGCGTCGGATCCGGCTTCACGCTCGGACAGTGCGTACGACGCCATTCCGCCGTTGACGAGGTCCGGGAGCACCTTGGACTTGAGCTCTTCGGAACCCTTGAGGATCAGGCCCATGGTGCCGAGCTTGTTCACGGCGGGGATCAGCGAGGAGGAGCCACAGACGCGGGCAACTTCCTCGATGACGATGCAGGTGGCGACGGAATCGGCGCCCTGGCCGTCGTAAGCCTCGGGGACGTGGATGGCGTTGAAGCCCGACGCGTTGAGGGCGGTGAGAGCTTCCTCGGGGAACCGTGCGTTCTCGTCGACGTCCTTGGCGTACGGCGCGATTTCCTTCTCGGAGAGTCCGCGGATAGCAGCCCGCAGTTCGTCGTGCTCTTCGTTCAGCGCGAAGAGATTGAAATCCGGGTTTCCTGCCATGGGAACGCTCCTTGGTGAAGGTGGCTTGAAGGCGGTCGGTGCGGCTCCGGCGTTACCAGCGAGATTCGCGGACAGACCGGTGCCAATGACTCCAGTCAAACACGGCACTGAGTGCCAGGTCAAGGGATGGGCGTGTGAAGTTTCGGTGCACGAGGAGTGTCAGCCGAGTTGTTCGTGGATCTTTCTGCTGATCTCCTCGGGGGAAGTGCCCGGGGCGAACGCTACTACCAGCACAGACTTCGATTCTGGCGTGCTGGTCTTGGATCCGGGGGCCACGCCATACGTCCGCCGAACGTCGAGAAGCGCCTGACTCAGCGCTTCGGCTGTGGCGTCCTCGTCGCCCTTGATCATGCTTCGCAAGAGGTAGTTGTGGCACGCGGTGACAGCTGCGGCAAAACCGACAACCTCGAGGACGGGTTCGCGGGGAACAGCGCTGCGGAGGTAATCGACGAAAAGGCGCTCGTAGCGGAATCCGGTGACCAGCTCGCGATCGCGGAGGGCCGGGACATGCTGTACGACGCGGTATCGCCGCATCGACAGGTCACGGTTCCGGCGGAAGAAATCGAAGACGAGTCCTGCTGCGTCGCACACGGACGCCCAGGGGTCGGCGGAATCGGATGCAAGGAATTCGGCGACGTGTTCGAGGAGGGATTCGTGATCGGCGAAGATCACGTCTTCCTTGGAGCGGAACTGCCGGAAGAACGTCCGACGCGATACACCGGCTGCAGCGGCGATCTGCTCGACGGTGGTGGCTTCGTACCCGTTCTCCGAGAACAACCGGATCGCTTGAGACGCGACGTGCACCCGAAACTGTGCGGGGTCAGTTCCGGGCAAGTCTGCGCGTTCACTCATGGGGACAAGTATTGCGCCTGTGGGGACCATCCCGGTGTGACGGGCAGGATCGAGGTGCCGGGCAGTTCTGTATCAACGGTGTGCGGTGGATGTGAATTGGTAGGTTGCCGCCTCGACGATCTCCTCGGGGGAGATAGCGATTTCCTCGTTCAACCATGCGGTGACCAACTCGGCGAGGCCGCCCACAAAGAGCAGTCCGTTGATCTGACCTTGACGTGGTGGCCAAGCTCGGTCGCCGTACATTTGCGTGGCTTCGTCCGCGACCATCTGAGCGAAGCCGTGCAGTACTGCGCGTCGGTGTGTACGCAGGGGTTCGTATGCAGCGGATTCGATCATTGCGACACGGCCTTTACGGGGATCCTCGGTGAGGATGGTGACAAACGACGCGATGGCATCTCGCACGCGTTGCTCGAGGGTCCCGTCGCTCGCTCGCAGTGCGGCCAGACCTGCGTCGCGGACCTCGTCGGCAATCCCGTCCAGGATCTTTTCCAGCAATTCGTCTCTGCTGGAGAAACTTTCGTAAAAGTAGCGTTCCGTCAACTTGGCCTGTGCGCAGATAGCGGTCATCGTGGCGCCGCGATTGCCTGAGGCCGCGAAGAGTTCCATCCCTGCCTCCATCAAGCTTTCGCGCCGCAGCGCCGAGCGCTGGTCGCTGCTCAGGCCGGCATATCGACGCGGCGTAGGGGGAGTCATAGGTCGATATTGACAGACGCATGAGTGTGACGCAGACTACTATCAATCTGACAGGAGACACTGTCAGATTGAGCGAGAGTAGAGGTCACAGTGCCCAAGATCCTGGCTCGTCCCCCGATGAACTCACCTTTGCACCCGATTTCGGGTCGTTCCGGGCTGCCCCTGGTCGGGCATGCGCTGGCATACATTCGCGATCCACTCGCCTTGATGCAGGAGAACTGGGATCGATTCGGCGAGGTGTCCTGGTTCTCCATGGTCGGTCGGCGATGGATCGCTGTACTCGGGCCTGACGCATGTCAGGAGGTCCTGCAGAACAAAGATCGGGCTTTCGTCAACAGCGACGGCTGGTCGGTGCTGATCGGTCCCTTCTTTCACGGTGGGCTGATGTTGCTCGATTCCGAAGAACATTTACGACACCGTCGAATCATGCAGCAGGCGTTCACTCGGTCACGGCTCGAGAAGTCTGTCGACGTTCTCAACCCGGCAATCGACTCGGCGCTCGACGCATGGTCTCCCGCTGACGGATTCCGTGCCTATACGGCACTGAAGACGTTGACCCTCGATCTCGCCACAGACATTTTCATGGGCGGCGCGGAAGGAAGCACCGAGAGCGAAATATCTTCGGTGAAGAAGGCTTTCGTCGATTGTGTCCAGGCAGCAACCTCTCTGGTTCGCTACCCCGTGCCGGGGACGCGATGGAAGCGAGGGCTCGACGGCCGCCGGGTCCTGGAAGACTTCTTTCGTCGTTACCTGCCGGCGCGTCGAAGTCTCGAAACCGATGACCTGTTCTCCGTGCTCTGTCACATCGAATCCGAAGCGGGACAACGCTTCAGCGACGACGAAGTGATCGACCACATGATTTTCCTCCTGATGGCCGCACACGATACTTCGACGATCACCCTTTCCACGATGATGCAATACCTGGGTCAGCACCCCACGTGGCAGGACAAGTGCCGGACAGAATCGCTCGCTCTGGGGACCTCGACGCCCAGCTATGCAGATCTCGACGGCCTGAGCAGCCTTGACCTGGTGATGAAGGAATGCCTCCGACTCGTCTCTCCCGTACCGGTTATGGCGCGGCGAGCGGTCCGCGACACTCAAGTACGGGGTCACTTCGTACCGGCGGGAACGTATGTTTCTGTCGCCCCTCACTTCACGCACCACATGGCGCAGTACTGGCCTGATCCCGAGCGTTTCGATCCCGAGCGCTTCGCCGAGAACCGACGCGAAGACAAGGTTCATCGGTACGCGTGGGAGCCGTTCGGCGGTGGAGTGCACAAATGTCTCGGAATGCACTTCGCCGGCGCCGAGATCAAGGCAATCATGCATCACCTCCTTCTGCGCTTCGACTGGAACGTCGACGCCGATTACGTCGCCCCGCTCGACTTCACGTCCTTACCGTTCCCCTCCGACGGTCAACCTGTCGATCTGCGTCGGCGTCCCACTCCGGTGCGCTGAGCCCCTCCGGCCGAGCTAGTTCGACGCCCGCAGTTCGAACTTGAGGACCTTGCCGGTCGGGGTGCGGGGAAGGTCGAGGGGGAAGACGATGTCACGGGGAACCTTGTATCCGGCAAGCAAGGCGCGGGTGTGCTCCACGATGTCGTCTGCGGAAGCCTGTAATCCCTTGCCCAGCACCACGAATGCTTTCGGCCGCTCACCCCACTTCTCGTCCGGAACGCCGACGACTGCAACGTCGATCACGGCGGGGTGGCTCATGATCGCCTGCTCCACCTCGACGGTGGAGATGTTCTCCCCGCCCGAGATGATGATGTCCTTCGCGCGGTCCTTGAGCTGGATGTAACCGTCGGGATGCATGACGCCGAGATCCCCGGAATGGAACCAGCCACCGGCAAATGCTTCGGCAGTCGCGGCCTCGTCTCGGTAGTACCCGAGCATGACGTTGTTGCCGCGGAGCACGATCTCGCCCATCGTCTGACCGTCGGCGGGAACGTCGTTCATCTCGGCATCGACAACGCGAGCATTTTCGGCCTGCACCATGCCGACTCCCTGGCGGGAGAGAAGTGCGGCACGCTCGGACTGAGGCTTCTCGTCCCAAGTCTCCTGGTACTCGCAGATCGTGTACGGCCCGTAGACCTCGGTGAGCCCGTACACGTGGACGACGGTGACGCCGATGTCTTCGAGCTTTCCGATGATCGTCGGCGACGGGGGAGCGCCGGCGGTGGTGATGCGCAGGGCGTCGACCTTGTGAGCCTGCTCGGCATCGGCGATGGTCGAGCAGACGGTGGGGGCGCCGCACAGATGCGTCACGCCCAGATTGTCGATGGCGTCCCAGATCGCGTCGGCGCGGACCGCACGCAGGCAGATGTGTGTGCCCGCTGCCTGAGTGACGGCCCACGGCGTGCACCACCCGTTGCAGTGGAACATCGGCAGTGTCCACAGATACTTCGTCGATCCGTCGAAGCCGTTGTGAAAGGTCTCGCCTAGCGAGTTCAGGTACGCCCCGCGGTGGGAGTACATGACGCCCTTGGGCTTCCCGGTGGTGCCCGAGGTGTAGTTGATGGCGATGCACTGTTGCTCGTCGTCGACGCCCCAGTGCAGTGGCTGATCGGCGAGTGCTTCGCCTTCGGCAATCAGATCGGCGTATTGCCCGGTGACGATTCCGGCGGGAACGTCCGGATACGGGACGGTGGAGTCCGGGATCTCGATGATCTCGCGCAAGCTCGCCACGTTTGTCTTGGACGAGGTGACCGAACCGACGAATTCGGAGTCGACGAACAGGATCGTGGTTCCCGAGTGATCGAGAATGTACTCGAGTTCGGGACCGGCGAGGCGTGAGTTCAGGGCGATCAGGACTCCGCCGGCGAGTGGGACGGCAAAATGCGCGAACAGCATCTCGGGAACGTTCGGAGCCAGATATGCAACGCGGTCACCGGGCTGAATGCGTTCACGCAGGACGCGGGCCAGCGATGCGACCTCGTCTCCGAAGACGCGGTACGAGTAGGTCCGGTCGCCGTGTACGACGGCGGTGCGATCGGGGAACACCGCAGCGCTGCGCTCGAGAAAGCGCAGCGGACTGAGCGGGGTGTTGTTGGCTGCAACAGCTGTCGGGACAGACAAGGTTCCTCCGAGGCGACGTGGCACGGTTGGTGTCACGATAAGTGTGATCGGCACTACAAATGGTCTGGATGCACGCTATTGCCCAGTCACAGGTGCCGCTACCCTCTGAATTGGGTATGTGGGATGCCGGGAGGTGCGTGTGAGCAGGGTATTGAGGCCGAGCGACGACGACGCGTTGCGCGCCGAGCTGCGTCGACTACATCCCCGGACCGAGTTGCCGGTTCTGTTCGGCGGTTGTGTCAGCGACCGGTCGCTCACCATCACCGGGCACGTGGGCACTCGCAGCAACATCCTGCGAAACCTGCAAATCGACGCCGAATGCGGACTCGGTGGCCGGGCGATCGCAGAACAACGACCGGGCGCGGTCCAGGACTACGCGAACTCGTCGCACATCACGCACGACTACGACTACGAAGTGGGCGCCGAAGCGATCGAATCCTTGATGGCAGTCCCGATCGTCGTACGCGGGGTTACTCGCGGAGCGATCTACGGAGGACTGCGTGCCAACCTGCCGATCGGCGACGTGATCGCCGAGACGATGATGCGATCGTCGTACGCGTTGGCCCGCGAATTCGAGATCCGCGACGAAGTGGATCGGCGCGTGGCGATGCTCGATACCGCTGCGGTGGAACATGGTTCGAACCGCGACGCCCAGATCTCCGAGGGATTGACCGAGAGCGTACTGGCGCTCGGCGAGATCGCGGCGAACCTCGAGGACACGACTCTCAGCGCGCAGGTCCACGCCGTCGAGGCAAAGCTTCGGGCATTGGCCTCGCCGATTCCCTCCGCGAACACTCCAGCCGCGAACGCCGTTGTCCTGTCACCACGCGAGCGGGAGGTGATGGGGTACGTCGCCCTCGGACTACGAAATGCCGAGATCGCCGAGAGGTTGTCCTTGAGCGTCGAAACGATCAAGACGTACATGCGGAATCTGATGGGAAAACTCGACGTCCGCAGTCGTCATGAAGCGGTCGTGGAAGCGCGGCGGCAGGGTTTGATTCTGTGAGGGCTTGATTCTCTGATCGGTCCCGCCAAGCGGAATTTCGGAACTGCGTCGCCGCCCCGGTTGATATGACGGACCTCACTATCGGCAGAGTTCTACACGAGTGATGAGGGCATCGATGCAGGATTTGTTCGACAACAACGACATGACCGGCCTGGCCGAAGCAATCAAGAGCGGCGACGTCTCCGCCAAGGAAGTCCTCGAGTTCAGCCTGGACAGGCTCGACGAGCGCAACCCGGCAGTCAACGCAGTGATCAGTGAGCGTCGAGAGGAAGCGCGCAACGAGGTATCAGGCGGTCTGCCGGAAGGTCCACTGCACGGCGTCCCGTTTGTGATCAAAGACCTCGGCATGGACGTCGCAGGATTGCCGAGCACCAATGGATCTCGATTGTTCGCCGACGCTGTGGCAGAGGAAGATTCGACGCTCGTCGAGCGCTACCGTCAGGCTGGTCTGGTTGTCATCGGCAAGACGAACACCCCGGAGTTCGGCAAGAACGCCAGTACCGAACCTGCGCTGTTCGGACCCACCCGCAATCCGTATGCACTTGATCGTTCGCCCGGCGGATCTTCGGGTGGCACGGCTGTAGCTGTTGCCGTCGGAATCGTGCCAGGCGGACATGCCAGCGACGGTGGTGGATCGATCCGTATACCCGCATCGGCATGCGGCTTGGTAGGCCTCAAGCCAAGCCGTGGACGCACTCCGACGGCGCCGGCGCGCACGCTCTTCTCGTCGCCGATGAGTGTTCATCACGCACTCACCCGAAGTGTCCGCGACACCGCGCTGCTTCTCGATCTCTCCGCCGGACCGACAGTTGGCGATCCTTACGTGATTCTGGCGCCGAAGCGGCCGTACGTCGAGGAAGTGGGCGCGGATCCCGGACGGTTGCGGATTGGTCTGAGTAACGCGCTGCCGGACGGTACCCCGGTTGATCCGGAATGTGCGGCCGTCACAACCAGTGTTGCCGGCCTGCTCGAAGAACTCGGTCACGATGTCACCGAGAGTGCCCCGAACTTTCCCCTCGATGCGCTTACTGCCGGGCTTTCGGTGTTGATGGGTATTCCGATGACGATCGAGGTCGACGAACGACTCGCGGTCCTGAACCGCGCAATCCGGGACGACGACCTCGAGCCGATGGCCCGGATGATCTACGACCGTGCGAAGTCCGAAAGTGCGACGAACGTCGTCACGGCGTTGCAGGAACTCGAGCGGGCAGCCCAGGTGATCGGTGCGTTCTTTGTCGATCACGATCTGTTGCTGACGCCGACGATGGCTCGGCCGGCAGCTCCGCTCGGTCTGCTCGATACGGCAAATCCCATGTCGATCTGGGAACACTCGGCCGGATACAGCGGTTTGACCAGTCCGTTCAACAGTTCCGGTCAGCCGGCGATTTCCTTGCCGATGGGGCACGACTCGGCCGGTGTGCCGATCGGCGTTCAGTTGGTCGGTGCGTTCGGACGCGAAGATTTGCTGATCCAGGTTGCGTCGCAGCTCGAAACGGCCCGTCCGTGGTCCATTGCGCCGGTGTGGCCGCCGGTCCCTGTCTAACGCGCGCGGTTGTTCGAGCAAGGGGAGGGCGTCAGGCGATGATGCGAATTGGCCACTGGCCGTTCACATCTGCGACGTCCCTCCCCTGGCTGAGTAGGTACTCGGCGAAATCACGCTGGCGCTCGGCGTGCCAATCGGCTTGATCGACCATGAGATCGAGCCCCAGGATGTCGGGGAACCGCACGGCCAGCTCGCGGGCCAACGCAGCCGCTGCCTTGGCATCGGCCTCAGCCTCGTGGGCCGACTCGAGGGAAATCCCGTAGTGCTCGCACACGGCCGCGAGCGTTCGTTTGCCCTTGCGGAAGGTGTCCATGGCGCGATCGATCACGTACGGATCGATGACCAACCCCGGAACGAAGGCGGGCCTGCCGATGCGCAGACCCTCGGCGTGCATGACCGTCAGATCATAGGAGGCGTTGAACGCCACGACAGCGTGATCGCGTGCCCAGGAATTGTGCAGGGCCTCACGGATCTCTTCGTAGCCCTCGGAGTAGTTCTGGCCGTGTTGCGCCGCGAACTCGGTGCTGATGCCGTGAATGGCCGAGGCGCCGGCGGGGATGTCGACGCCGGGATCGAGTAGCCACGTGCGTGTTTCGACACTCGAACCGTCGATCACCGCGACGCAGGCACTGACGATACGAGCGGTCGACGGATCTCGTCCCGTGGTTTCGAGGTCGAACGCGCAGATCGGGCGATCGGACCAGCTACTCATCGGGGGCCTTTCGGTGCGGTGCATCATGTCCGAATCACTATGCACCTCCCTACCGACACAAACGACAAACAGTCACCTCCGCCCGGTGAGGGCGGAGGTGACTGTTTGTCGACGCTGTGGAAACCTACAGAATTTCGGTTCCGACGGTGAAGCGCTCCATGACGTCTTCACGCGGAGTCACACCGAATCCCGGTCCCTGCGGCACGGCGATGTGGCCGTCCTCGATGACAAACGGTTCGGTGATGTCTTCCTTGTAGAAGCGATCGGACGCCGAGATGTCGCCGGGCAGTGTGAAGCCGTCCAGCGCGGCGAGAGCGGCGTTGGCAGCGCGGCCGATTCCGGTCTCGAGCATTCCGCCGCACCACACCGCAATACCGTGCGCCGACGCGAGATCGTGGATTCGCTTGGCTTCCAGGTATCCACCGACACGGCTCGGCTTGATGTTGATGACCGAAGCAGCACCGAGCGTGATGGCGTCGGCTGCATCCTTGGCCGACTCGACCGACTCGTCGAGGCAGATCGGAGTCGAGAGGGACTGGGCAAGCTTGGCGTGCTGCACCAAATCGTCCTCGGCCAAAGGCTGTTCGATGAGGAGCAGTGCAAATTCGTCCAGGCGACGCAGCAGCTGCGCGTCGACAAGTGTGTACGCGGCATTCGCGTCGACCTGCAACGGGACGTCGTAGCCGAACTCCTTGCGCACTGCTGCGACAGGTTCGATGTCCCAGCCCGGCTTGATCTTCAGCTTGATTCGCACGTAACCCTGCGACAGGTAATTGCCGACGGTCTCGAGCAACTGCGGAATGCTGTCCTGGATACCGACGGATACACCGGACGGAACCCGCGTGCGAGTGGCACCGAGGTACCGAGCGAACGACTGTCCGCGAGCACGCAATTCAGCATCGAGAATTGCCATTTCGATGGCCGACTTGGACATCTGATGACCCACGATGTGATGAAGCACGCTGCCGACGGTCTCGGCCGAGAGCGGCTGATCCGACTGCGACTTACGCAGCGTCGGAACGAGATACTCGCGCAGCATCGCTCGCGCGCCGGCGGTGTACTCCGAGTTGTAGTACGGATCGCTCAGCGAGCCGCACTCGCCCCATCCGACAGTCTCCACCGGGCCGTTGGGGCCCTCGGTGGTGCCACTCACCTTCAGGACGAGGGTGTTGCGCTCGAGTTGGGTGCTGAATGACGTGGTGAAAGGGGAGACGAGAGGGATGCGCAGTTCGCGCAATTCGACGGACTCAATGTGCATGGACTTGCTCTTCTCCGGTTGTCTCGCAGATTTTCGTGAACATGTAATAGCCACTGGGGTCGAAGCCGGTCGATTGCCATTCCTTCGAGGCGATCAATGGTTCGAGGTACTCGCGAAGCGCGTGTCGCCAGGCAAAGGCGGAGGCGCGGTCGACAGTTCTCAGATGCTCTATGTCTCGGGGTATTCCGACTGCGATGTCGATGCAGTCGGGTGGGATCGGGAGCATCCGAGGTGTACCGTCCTCGGTGGGTTGGAGCACCTTGAATGTATCATCCACGGCCACAGCAGAACTCGGAGCTTCATCGGCGTCGAGATCCCAGCTGACCAGCATGCGGTCGCTGGCGTCGCCGGCATTGATACCGTCTGCCATCGATCCGTAGAAATCCGGATTGTATTCAGCCGGTTCGGCACCGAGACGCTGGATGTTGAAGTAGGCATTTCGTGCGACGAGCGGATCGAAGGTCCAACGGATCGTTCTGACGCCGCGCTCGATGCACCAGTCCCGCTGATGATGCTTCAGAGCGCGGCCGATTCCCTTGCCTGCGTGCCCCGGTAGAACTCCGGCGATGTGCGAGTGCAGGACCTGGCCGAGAGGCTCGACGAAGAAACCGACACAACCGCCGATCATCTCGCCTTCGGAGAAGGCTCCCACCACGTAATGGCCACCGTGATGGAGTGCAACCAACATCGCCGTGCCGAAATGAGCCGGTCCGGGACTGGTTGCCCAGATCTCGTCGAAAACGGCAGACAGATCGGCTATTTCGCGGGTGTCGACCAGTTCTCGAAACTCAACCGCTTTGCTTTTCGACACGAGGGCCCCCTTCAGACGTGATCGAACGAATAAGGCCCGCAACCAACGCCGTTCTCGGGGCGATAGCGGACACGAGCGCATGCTCGGTCTCGGCGTGTGCACCGCCGCCGACGCCACCGAGGCCGTCGAGGGTGGGGATGCCGATGCCGGCAGTAAAGTTTCCGTCCGAGGCTCCACCGACGGCGAGGCCGACGGGAGGAGTCAGATCATGCTCGAGCGCAACACGTTCCGCCAAGGCAAGCAACGGTGCGGACATCGCTGCTTCGAGGGGAGGCCGGTTGACGCCACCCGAGACCGTTACTACTGCTTCGGGGTGGATTGCCTGCAGGGCTCGGATATTCGAATCGACCCGCTCCTGCTCGGCTGCGCTGGTTGCGCGCACGTCCACGTCGACAAATGCTTCTGCCGGAACCGTGTTGGTGGTGGTTCCGGCCGAAATGACGGTCGGCGTGACGGTGGTTGCCTGCGCGGGAGAGGACAAGTCGTTGATCGCGATCACGAGACGAGCCAGCTCGACTGCCGAGTTGATGCCCTTTTCCGGTTCCAACCCGGCATGTGCAGCGCGGCCGGCAACATGGATCCGATACAGAGACACTCCCTTGCGGACGGTCTTGAGTTCACCGCCGTCGCCGCCGGCCTCGAGGACGAGCACCGCGCCCGCAGCAAGTTCCTCGATGAGGGACCGCGACGTGGGCGAACCGATTTCCTCGTCACCGGTCACAAGGAGTGTGATCCCGTCGAGTGCATCGTCACCGTGCAACTCTCGAACGATGGCGAGGGCGTGAATCGCCTGAACAACACCAAGTTTCATATCGAGGCCGCCAGGACCTCGAAGTGCTCCGTCGGTGACGGCTGCGGGCAGGCGCGTCAAGGTGCCGATCGGCCACACGGTGTCGTGGTGACCGAGCAGCATCAGCCGCGTCGGTGAGCTGCCGAAACGGGTCACCAGATGGGTTCGGCCTTCCCTCACTATCGACTCCGGTGTAACGCCGAGTCGTTCGTGGACAAGGTCTGACGTCCATTTCGCGCTGCGAGCAACAGCTTCGAGATCGTGAGACGGCGACTCGACTTCGATGAGCGCGATGGCGTCCTCGAGGATCTGAGGAAGTTGGCGCTCGGCCAGATCGCGGAGAACGGTCATCGGTTGTTCACTCGCGGATATGCGCGGCTTCCGACGTGTAACAATTGTGTACTCCCGTTGTCGGAGAAAGTGATCCGGATCCAACTCGATGTTTGAGGGAGTCGGGTCCCGAACACTCCAGGGTGAACTTCGATCAGGTTGAGAGAGACGGACTCTGCCGTTTCGGCGTTGAGCGAAGGATCGATGTGATCGGTGCGGTGGGCGGTCAGAGAACTGCCGGTCCGTTCCAGGACGAAATCGGCGGCAGCATCGCGGTACAGACCGCACAGCGCATCGAGTTCCTCGGGTGAGGACGTGATGCGGGTGTGGGGGTCACCAGGCGAGAATCCCGGTGTCACGGCGACGCCGCCGATCGAAGCGATCACCTCAGCCAGAAGATCGCCCGAGAGACCGTCCATCGCTCCGCCGTTGGCCATCAGGACTACTGCTATGCCGCAGGACGGGACCACCCGCAAGAACGACTGCTGGCCGAGAGTTCCGCCGTTGTGGCCGTGCGCCAGTACCCCGCCCCAATTGTGCAGCAGCCACGTAGTTCCCATGATGTCTGCAGACGACACGTCACCGATCTGGCGGCGTTCCTCGAGCATCGCCAGATGAGTGGAACGCTGAAGCAGCACCGGATCCTCGCGCATCGAATCCTGCGCGAACAGGAGTAGATCTTCAGCTGTGCTGTTGATGAGACCGGCGGGGCCCATCGAACGTGGGATGAGGAATTGTGGTGTCTGCTCGAGCTTGTCGGGGCCGCCGACGTGCCCGACTGCGGCGCGGTGCAGTGCCGTTTCCTCGGGCAGAGTCGTTGTCTTGGTCAGGCCGAGCGGCCCGATGATCCGCTCGCGCAGAACCGCGTCCCAACTCTTACCTCGGAGAACCTCGATGATTCGTCCGGCGATGACGAAGCCGGTGTTGCAGTAGGACCAATCGGTACCGGGAGCGAAGAGTTGCACCGTCGAGGTCAGGGCTGCGACGTATCGCTCGACGCAGTCGTCGCCGCGTCCGCCGTCGATGAAGACGTCACCGTCGATGCCACTGGTATGAGTCAACAGGTGGCGTGTCGTGACCGTTTCGGTGGCTACCGTGTCGGCAACCGCGAAGTCCGGCAGGATGTTCCGAACAGGTGCATCGAGGTCGAGCAGTCCTTCTTCGACGAGTTGCATGATCAGTGTGGCCGTCCAGACCTTGCTGATCGAACCCATCTGGAACAACGTGTCAGGTGTGGCCGCGACACCGGTGCGGGTGCTGACGACACCGGAAGTGACCACGGTGCGGTCGAATCCGCTGCGACCTGTGGTCAAAATTCCCAGCGAGGCACCGGGTACCCCGTACTTCGCGCTCAGGGTGTCGAGTCGGTACTGCCAGTAGTCGGGGTCGACCGTGATGAGTGCCGGCGTGGGGGAGAGGTGACGTTCGAGCCACTCGACCAGCCTGGTGCTGTAATCCAGTCGGTGGGACGGGCGGCCCGTCAACACGAAGGCATGCGACGCGTCCGGGTAGACCACCAGTTCGGTCGGGGTGCCGGCCAAACGCAGTCCACCGAACCACTGTTCGGCTTGGTTGACCGGGCACCGGACATCGCTGCCGCCGTGCAGTATCAGCGTCGGTGTTGTCACCTTCGTGACTCGCCCCAACGGCGAAAGTTCCTGTACCCGAGATGACTGCGGGTCGAATTCGACCGTCTGCAGCAAGATGCCCTCGTCCGACGGGCCCGCCGTGTTCGCGATGTCGCAGACGAGGCCACCGGCGACTGCGACGGCAAACCGATCGGTGACCGACGTCAGGGCGCAGGTCATGAATCCGCCATAACTGTAGCCCGTGAGCACCAGTTGTTTCGGATCAGCAATCCCTTCGGCGACAAGCGTTTCGACTGGTTCGAGCAGGTCAGCGCGATCCGCCTCGCCCCAGCCGTCCCGCACGCCGTCGAAGAAGTCGTTTCCGTAGCCGTCACTTCCGCGCGGATTGATCATCAAGACCGTGTATCCCAGCGCGACCAGTTCCGCGTGGTACGCGTGCATCACGGTGGGCGTTCCGGTCCAGGCATTGTGTGGTCCGCCGTGGACGTCCAGAACCAGCGGACCGGCGCCCGTGACGTTCGGGTCGCGCAGGATCCAACCCTGAACACGGGCGCCGTCGCTGATGTCGAACCAACGCTCGGTGGCGACTGGGAACGCGACGGAAGTTGTCAGTTCCGTGTTCAATTCGGTGACGGTTTCGACGGCGCGAGTCTCGAGATCGATGACGGCGACCTCACCGAAGGACGTCGCCGTTGCCAGCGCGACGACGGCCTTCCCTGACGTCAAGGCAAGGCCGGAGACCACGCTCTGTTCTCCGGTGAGAAGTGGTGAGGCGGAGCCTGATCCGAAATCGACCTTGTGCAGTTCGGTGGAGCCGTGGTTGCGGATGCAGAAAACGATGTCGCCGTCGGCGGTGAAACACGGTGCGCCACCGGGATAACCGGTCCCGCCAGGCATGACGTTTCGGTCGAGCTCGGACGTCAGACCGCGGTCTTCCACTCGCTGGTCGCGGTGCAGGACAAGAAGTTCGTTGTTGTGAATGATCGGCGTGTGCCAACCGACTGCTACGACGGCGTCGCCGGCAGGTGTCCACGCAAGTGGTCCGGCGATGCCGCGTGCGTGCCCCAGCATCCGCGGAGCCGAGGCGAGATCAATCAGCGATACGGTCCACGCGGAACTCGCCCGTGTCAGATCGGCATTGCCGTCCATCGCCGCGGTGAAAGCAAGTTCGGTGCCGTCGGGACTGTACGCGGGATGCGAAGCGTCCCAATCGCCGTCCGTCAGTTGCCGAAGCGAGCCGGCGGCCAGATCGAACTCGAACAGGTGCGCACGAACGCTGCCCCGGACGCCGGATCCGTCGACCTTGTAGTTGAGGCGTTTCGCCACCACGAGGCGTGACGATCCGGCGGCAGTGCGGTCGACCGGGGCACTGAAGGCGATTCGAGCACCGTCGGGAGAGAACACCGGTGCCCCAGCGCCGAGCGGGAGTTGTTCCGTGGTGGTCATCTGAACGGCGGGTCCCCCGGTGGCATCGACCTTCCACAGTTGCGGTGTGCCCGAGGAATCCGGCCGAACGAAGACCAACAGCGTGGAAACGGGATGCCATGCCGGTGAGGTGTCGGCAGGTCCCGCGGTGAGCTGTAGTTGCGGGGAAGCCAACCAGATCGAGTGCTCGTTGGTATCCGCGGCCGGATTCGCTTCGGTACGTACGTATGCAATGCGTCCCGACGCCGATACGGCGATGCTGGTCGGTGTAACCACGGACGCGTAATCCGGGATTCTCGCCCAACGACGTTCTTCGGCACGGGCTACGGCAGCGGGGGAGTCGAGAGTGGTCGGCGTTGTCATTGGAACATCGGCTCCCCGAAGGTCGGGATCGCAGACAACAGCTTGGCCGTGTACGGCTCCTTGGGCGAATCGATCACGTCGAGAACCGGTCCGTGTTCGACGATCTCGCCGCCGAGCATAACTGCGACGTGGTCGCAGACGTAGCGGATCACCGCGAGATTGTGGCTGACGAACAGAACCGTCAGACCCAACTGCTTCTGCAGATCCACCAAGAGATTCAGGACGGCGCCCTGTACGGATACGTCGAGGGCAGAGGTGATTTCGTCGGCAAGCAGGACTGCCGGTGCGGCTGCCAATGCCCGCGCGAGGGCAACGCGTTGGCGCTGACCACCCGACAACGACGACGGGTATTCGTGCGCCTTCTCCACCGGCAGTTGGACGGTGGTGAGGAGTCGAGCCACCTCGGCAGCGCGGTCACCGCGGCTGCGGCGAGCTTTGTCACGACGCTCGGTGGATCGCAGCGCCTCGGCCAATGACTGGCCGATGGTCATTCTCGGATCGAGGCACGAGTACGGATCCTGGAAGACCATCTGGATCCGGTGGCGCAGACGAGCCGTCGCGCCGCGGGCGTGAGCGACGTCCACACCGTCGAGAAGGATCTGGCCGGAACTGGGCTCGGCCAGGCCGACAGTTGCTCGCGCCAGTGTCGACTTTCCGGAACCCGATTCACCGACGAGACCGACCACCGATCCGGAGGGGATGTCGAGATTGATGTTCTTGACAGCGTGGAATTTTTTCGAACCGCTTCCGAGGTGGACGTTGACGTCACGGAATTCGAGCCTGCTCATCGGATCTCCTCTGCAACAGCCAACAGTTCTTCCAACTCGATGTCGGCGGTGCTCTCCTCGGCGTCGAGGCTCTCCACCTGCCAGGCTTCGTCGACGGTGGCAAGCGGCTTGTCGCGATCGGTGCTCATGGTGGGGACTGCGGCGATCAGCGCGCGGGTGTACGGATGCTTTGCACGACCGGCAGTCAGATCGTCGACTGCGATGTCTTCGACGATTTCGCCGGCAAACATGACCAGGACACGGGTACACATGCCGGTGATGACGGCCATGTCGTGCGAGATGAGAAGGATTGCGGCGCCGGTTTCTTCGCGAACCTCGTGGAGCAGCCCGAGGACCTCACGCTGAACGGTCACGTCGAGCGCAGTGGTGGGTTCGTCCGCGATGATCAGAGCGGGCTTGCCCATCAGACCCATGGCGATCATCGCGCGCTGACGCATACCGCCGGAGAACTCGTGGGGGTACTGCTTCGCACGCCTGGGCGCGTCGGGGATCTTGACGGCGTTCAGTCGCTCGACTGCCGCCTTCTTCGCGTCGGCCTTGCTCATGCCTTCGTGGAGCCAACCGATCTCGGCGACCTGGTATCCGACCTTGAGAGACGGATTCATGGACGACATCGGATCCTGGAACACCATCGCCATACGTGTGCCGAGTTGGCGGGCAACCTTGCGCGAAGCCGCGTCGTCCGGCCGCTTCCCGTCCTTCATCAGCACGGTGCCGTCGAACTCGATGAGCCCGGCGTCGACCACGGTGGGGTGGTCGGTCAGCTGCGCGATGGCCATGCAACTCAGTGACTTTCCGGAGCCGGATTCACCGACGATGCCCACGGTTTCGCCGCGATGAACTGTAAAACTGATGTTGTCGACGGGGCGACGCCAGTGGTCACCCGCGGGGACCGCGACGGACATGTTGCGAACGGTCAGTACCGCGTCGTCGTCGCTGGGCGTCGAATCCGTCTGAGCTGTGCGTGCATTGATCGGCTTCCACTTCGGCAGACGACTGCTGATCGGGCTGCGAACTCCCGCCCCGCGTGCAATGGCCTCGCCGAGCAACGTGAAGGTCAAACCGGCGAGCACGACGGCGATGCCGGGAGCAAGTGCGGTGGCCGGGTTGACGAAGATCTTCGACAGGCCTTCGTTGAGCATCCGGCCCCAGTCGAACGCGGGCGGCTGAATGCCCAAGCCGAGGAACGAGAGTCCGGCGAAGACCACAAGGCCGCTGCCGACAGCGATGCTGGCGTTGACGATGAGTGGTTCACGGATGTTGGGGAGAATGTGGCGGAACAACAACCCGGGCTTGGTGACCCCGAGGATGCGTGCTGCGTCGATGAAGTCGCGTCCGTTGACCGAGGAAGCCAGCGCGTACGTCAACCTCGCGAACGGCGAGGCCAGGGCGAGACCGATGGCGATCACCGCGCTGCCAGCACCCTGTCCGAGAACGACCAACAGGAAGATGGCCAGAAGGAGACCGGGGAACGCGATGGCGAAGTTGAGGAATGCCACGACCATTCGTCCGACCCACCGGGGAGCGAGCGTCGGGAGCGTACCGAGTATCAGGCCAATTGTGACACCGAGTGCGACGGCTCCGAGCGCCATGAGCACCGACAGTCTCGCGGCGGTCATCGTGCGGGCGAAGACGTCACGCCCGCCGGCGTCGGTGCCGAAGATGTGCTCGGAACTCGGTCCCTGAGACAGTGCCTTCGGGTTGGCCGCGACGGCGGCGTCACCCCAGATCATCGGTCCGAAGATGACGAGGGCGATCAGAGCGGTCAGGAACGTGAGGGCGAGGATTCCCAGTGGGGTGCGAAACGTTCCGACGATCCAGTGTCGTCGCGGAGGCGTCTTGGGGGCCGCAGTGGGGGCCGTAGGTGAGGTGCTCAACTCAGTTCTCCCGAATTGTGGATCGTGGGTCGATGAGAGCGAGCACCACGTCGACGATGAAATTGATGAGAAGGACGATGGCGCCGTAGACCACGACCAGCGTCTGGGCGAGCGGGTAGTCCTTCTCGGTGATGGACTTGACCAGCGCCATGCCCATGCCGGGCCAGGCGAAGATGCTCTCGATGAGCACGGTGCCGGCAATCAGACCCCCCAGGAGGAGTCCGGCGAGCGTCAGCGTCGACGTCATGAGGTTGGGCATTGCATGACGGAAGTAGATTCGTGCCACGGGCATTCGCTTGGCGCGCGCCGTACGGATGTAGTCCATGTCCAACACGCCGAGCGCCTCTGCACGGACGATGCGCGACATCGAGGCGATGGCACCGATCGACATGGCCGCGACCGGGAGGATGTAGCTTTCCGGTCCACCGCGGCCGGCGACGGGCAGAACAGGGAACGTGACGGCAAAGAGGTAGACCAGCGCCGTACCGAACATGAACTCAGGGATCACGGCGATGGTGCCCGACGTTGCGGTGTAACCGATCTCGACTCCGCGTCGTCGACCGTTGCGGGTCAGTGCAGCGAAGATGAGGCCGATCGGAATGCCCACCAGCAGCACCGTGACGACTGTGAGTACAGCCAGTTCGAGTGTTGCCGGTAGGCGGGACGCGATCACCTCGAAGACCGGAGTCCTCAAGGTGATCGAGTCACCGGGATTCCCGCTCAGCAACCCGCCGACGAATCGGAAGTACTGCTGCCACAAGGGAAGGTCGTAACCGAGCTGAGACCTCGTTGTCTCGACCAGTTCGACCGGTGCGTTCATTCCCAGTGCCAACCGAACCGGGTCTCCCGGAATCAGTTGGAGCATCAGGAACGCCGCAGTCACCAGCGCCCAGAGTGAAATCACGAAGGTGCCGAAACGACGCAGAAGATATGCGGGCCAGCTGTCGGACTCGAGCCACTTTGCTCGAGCCTGAGGCGCCGCTTCTGGTTTCGCGGCTTCAATAGTTTGACTCATGGGCTGTCTTTCCGGAGGGCGGGATGCTGGGGCGGGAAGATATTTCAGAGTGGGCGGGCGGCCTACTGGTAGAGACGCAGCGCAGAACCGTTGAGCGACTTGCCGAATGAGAGTCCGGCCTTGTTGAAGTACACGTTCATGACGGAGTCTGCGAAGGGCACGGCCGCGATCGTCTTGGTGAGCTCCGACTCGGCGTCGGCCCAGGCGTCACAAGCGTCGCTACCGGTCAGACCGGAAGCCTTGGTGGCTGCTGCTTCGTAGGCGGGGTTGCTGACCGATCCGAAGTTCTTGCCTGCTGCGGGAACCGGCCCGGCAAAGTACGCAGTGAAGGTGCTGGGCAGCGAGGAGTTGACCTGGACCCAGGCGATGTCCCAGGCAGAGTTGTCCTTGCCGCTCAGAATGACGTCGATGATCTTGTTCGAGTCGCCCCCGGTCACCTCGACGTTTGCGCCGAGTTCGGACCACGCCGACTGAGCAAGTTCGGCCGCCGCGTTGCGCGGATCGTCGGTGCCGTCGTACACGAGACGGAGATTGAGCGGCTTGCCATCCTTGCTTCGCTTGCCGTCAGCGCCGGCGGTCCAACCAGCGCCGTCCAGTGTTGCCTTGGCGGCAGTGAGGTCGAAGTCCGGAATGTTGCCTGCGACAGAGTCGTAAACGCAGGCGCGCGGTTCGACGGCGACGAGGCTGGTTGCCCGGACCCCGTGTCCGGCGGTGATGACCTGAGTGAGGTCGTCGAGATCGACCGCTTGGATCAGGGCCTTGCGCACTGCGGGATCGCTGGTGGGATTACTCGCGATCTGGTTGAAGTACATCTGGCCTGCCGGCAGTGGCCGACCGACGGAGTCCAGATTGGCTGCCGCGACGCGGTCCTTGTCCGGACCGGCGATCGGAGCTGCGTTGAGTTCACCCGAGAGCAGCTGATTTGCGGCGGTGCTCACGTTCGGCGACATGGCGGCGACGACCGTCTTGGGGACGCCCGGGGTGTCGGAGGTCGTGCCGTCGGGGCCCCAGTTGTAGCCCTCGCGACGCTGGAACGTGTAGTGGTCGTTGGCGGCCACTTCGGTGACTTCGAACATGCCGGTGCCGAGCGACTTCTTGTTCGACGCTGTCGGATCTTTCAATCCGGCCTCGCACAGGATCGGCAGGCGACCGACGTTGAGAAGAAGGAACGGGCTCGGCGCCGGAGTGCTCACCGTGACAGTGCGTGTTGCAGGATCGGCAGTCGCAGTGGCGCCGGTCGGCACGGAGGACCCGCGCAACTGTGAACCGTTGTCCGGGTTGGCCACGAAGTTGATGTTGTCCGCGACGGTCTGCGGTGTCAGCGTCGATCCGTCGGTACAGGTCACCCCGTCACGGATGGTGAAGGACGCAGAGGTCGGGGTCTCCTCCCACTTCTCCGCCAACCACGGTCCGACTTCACTGGTATCGGGATCCTGGTAGATCAGGTAGTCGTACGCCAAACGCGACAACTCGGCGGTCGCCGAGGCGGCCGACATGATCGGGTTGAGTGCACCTGGATCGGCCTGCAGGGCGAAACGGAAGGTCCCGTCCGTGGCCGGTTCACCGCCACCGGCGCCCGAGGACGTGCCTCCCGAGCCACAAGCGGACAACACGAGAGCGAGCCCAGCGGCTGCTGCAAGTGTTGGATAGGAGCGGTGTTTCATGGTGCCTCCGGGATGGAGCTGGTGCCCGAGCGAAGTTCGAGAGGGCGCGGTTGAGTGTTGACTGCTAAATCTTGGCGCATGACGTGACGCGCATCTCTGTCGATCCTCACGAAAATCGGGTCGATTTTCGTCCGCTCCCACGAAAACCGCCAGGATCAGTGAATACCTGTCCGTATCCCGACAGCGACCGACGAAACACGACGATTTCCCCGGTCGCTACCGGCGGTCTACTGGTACAGGCGCAGGGCCGAACCGGTGAAATTACGGCCGAATGCAAGACCCGCATTGTTGAAGTAGAGAGTCGTGATCTTGTCGGCAAAAGGTACCGCTGAGTTTGCTTTGATGATCTCCGATTCGGCGTCTGCCCAAGCGGCACAAGCATCCTCGCCGGTCAGTCCGGAAGCCTTGGCGACGGCGGCGTCGTAGGCAGGGTTGGAGATCGACGAGAAATTGAGTCCCGCAGCGGGCACCGGACCGGAGAGGAAGGGTACGAGCATGCTGGGCAGCGCGACGTTGATCGGCTCCCACGCAACATCCCACGCGGTGTTGTCCTTGCCGCTGAGTGCTACATCGAGGATCTTGTTCGAGTCTCCGCTGGTGAGTTCGACAGTTGCGCCCAGATTGTTCCAAGCGTTGAGTGCGACGTCGGCGGCAGCATCGGTCGAGTCACCGAATGTTTCGTAGACCATCCGAAGTCGGAGCGGTGTGCCGTCCTTGCTGCGCTTACCGTCGGCACCGATTTTCCAGCCCGCTGATTCGAGAGTTGCTGCGGCTGCGCTGGTATCGAAGGCCGGCAGGTTTCCGGCGACAGAGTCGTAGATGCAGGCCCTCGGTTCGATGGACACCATCGTGGTAGACCGGGTTCCGCGGCCGGCGGTGAAGATCTCGGCGAGGTCGTCGAGATTGAGCGCCTGGACAAGGGCTTTGCGCACGGCCGGATCGCTGGTCGGATTACCCGGGCTGTGATTGAAGAACATCTCGCCTGCCGGAGCCGGCTGCTTGACCGTGTTCAGGTTCGCGGCATTCAATCGGTCCTGATCGGCGCCGGAGACGGCGGCGGCATTCAGATCACCGGACAACAGCTGATTCGCAGACGTACTTGTATTGGTCACGATGGACGCGACGACATTCTTGGGCACTCCGGCAGTGTCGGAGGTGGTGTCGTCAGGTCCCCAGTTGTATCCGTCGCGCCGGACGTACGCGTAGTGATCGTTCGCCACGGCCTCGGTCATCTGGAACATGCCCGATCCGAAGGTCGTCTTGTTTGCCGCCGTCGGATCCTTCAACCCTGCCTCGCACATGATCGGGATCCGCGCCAGATTGAGGAGCAGGAAGGGAGAGGGCTCCGGAGTCGTAACCGTCACTGTCCGTGTTGCCAGGTCGGCGTTGGCTGTTGCAGTTGCCGGTGCGTACACCCCGCGGAGAGCGGATTTGTTTGCGGCGTTCGTGATGAAGTTGACGGTGTCTGCGACAGTCTGGGCAGTCAGGGCGGATCCGTCCGAACAGGTGACGCCGTCGCGAATGGTGAACGACGCGGAAGTAGTTGTCTCTTCCCACTTTTCGGCCAACCATGGCTTAGTTACGCCGGTATCGGGATCTGGGTTGAGCAGATAGTCGTAGCTCAGACGTGCCAGTGCGTGTGCCGGTGAAGCCGCGGTCATCAGCGGATTCAATGCGCCGGGATCGGCCACGAGTGCAAATTTGAAGGTGCCGTCGGTGAGGGGCTCACCCCCACCTGAGCCCGACGAGCCACCCGACGAGCATGCGGTCAGGGCAAGGACGGTGCCGGTTGCCGCGGCCAGTAGTGCGTAGGACCGTTGTTTCATGGTGCCTCCGGAAGGTGAAGTCCCGACCCGAATGACGGAGGTCCGTCGAGTGGGGAGCAAAAGACGATTGCATGAATCTTCACCCAACGAAAGAAGGAGAGCATCGTCCGAATTTACGAAGGTTCCGTGAGATTTGGTAGATCGCTACGACGTCGCCGGATAAAAGAGACGAATCTGGAGCATCAGACTGAATCGCGTCTCGGGGTCGTCGAGATCGATGCCGGCAATACCGGCAAGCTTCTTGAGGCGGTACCGGAATGTGTTGACGTGGATGTGAACCAAGGACGCAGCCGCCGGAATGTCACCGAACGTGTCGAGCCAGGCGCGGAGTGTGTCGACGAGGTTGATGTCGTGCGTGCGGTCGTATTCGCGTAGAACGGCGAGTGGACCCGACGCGGTCTCGTTCTCGTCCGCCAGGGCGTCGGAGAGGCGTAGAAGCAGGGAATTGATCTGCACGTCGTCGGCACGCGCGACGGTCCGGCCCGAGGAATTCCACGTCGACCTCAGAACGCGAAGCGCTCGGTCGGCTTCGTCGCGTGACTTCTCCAGCGTCATCACGTCGGTCACCGTTGCACCGATTCCGATGACCACCGACTTCTCCGAACGGGAACGGTCTGCGAACTCCGACGCGATCCGGCGCACGTAGTCGTCGTCGGTCTGATGCCGGGTGTGCGGGATGACGGCGTAGACGGTACCGCCGATCGCTGCCGCCACCGACAGTGGAAATACCTGGTGGAGATAGGTATTGAGTGTCAGGGCCAGTTGATCGACGTCGGCTTCGGCCTCCAACGACGCGCCGGCGCCGCCACGGAAGCCGGCCGCCAGCACGGTTGCCTTCGAACGACCGTAGCCCAGTCGCTCGGCCGCTTCCTTGGCCGAAGTGCCGCCACTGAGTAGTGTGATCACTTCACCCAGCCTCAGCCGTCGTGCCGAATCCGCGGCCAGTTTGGCGCGAAGCAAACTCATGGCGGCCACGCCCGCAGCCTCGACGAGCGTTTTGACCTGCAATTCGTTCGGCTCCTCGTCCAGGATTACCCAAATCGAACCGAGGATTTGAGATGCCGCATGTATTCGCATGCCGACTCGGGGCCTGATGCCCGGCCCGATTCCCGGTAGAAAGACCGGAAGGGCCGAGCCGTAGATCTTGTTGAAGTACCCCATGGACCTGAGTCGGTCGGAATAGTGCTGCGGCACTTGATGTCCGAGGACACTCTGCTTGCGTGCCTCGTCGCCGAAGGCTTGATCCGCCGAGAACGCGAGGATCCGGCTCGACTGGTTCTCGATGGTGACGGGGCCGTTCATCACCTGAGCGATCGAGTTGGCGAGATCGAACAGGTCGGCGTCGGCGGCCGTCGTGCGGTCCCCGTTGTTGCCGGATTCGAGGATCTCGTTGATCAACGACGCACTTTGGAGCCAGCTCGCATCCTTGACCATTCCGAGGAGCGCGACGTCGGTGTCGGCTACCGCCTGCTCGACGAGTCCGTCGAAGTCCAGGGGTTCCTTGACGATCAGTGCTACCGCGCCTGCCGAGCCGTATTCTCTTACCGCCGTTGCGATATCGGCCGAGCCGGCGAGACCTGCACCGAGCACGACGGCGCCCACACTGTCCTGCGTAGCTTCGGACCCTTCATGCAGGGTCACGCGGCTGACAGTGCGGGCGCCGTCGACGGTGTCGCCACCGCTGAGGAACGTCATTCCCAGTCTGTCGACGATGTCGACGATCGATACTCCCGTGGGTGTGGTCACCACCACACCTTAGGGGGAGCATGGTCGATCAGTTGGCTGGTTGCCCTGCTCAGTTGGTCGGCTGCTCCGCTACAGCCTTCTCGACGAACCGGCGGGTCTGATCGAATGCCGCGGGTACCTGAACGGAATTCGTCATGTCACTGATCTCGGCCCACCGCTCGGCAACGACCTCGGGCGAGAGTGCACTTTCGGGGATGTACACGCCCTGCGACTCTTCCATGCGAGCGATCGCGAAGACGCCGGCGCCGGCGCTGAGGATGGTCTTGGTTGGCGCATCGTCGGAGACCATGAACAGTGCGCCGGGTGAAATCGATTCGGGTGCAAGCAGAGCGAGAGTCTTCTCGTCGAGGAGGTCTTCGGTCATACGGGTCGCGGCGGTCGGAGCCAGCGAGTTGACCCGGATGCCCTTGCGTTCACCCTCGATGGACAGAACGTTCATCAGGCCGACGACGCCGGACTTGGCGGCGCCGTAGTTCGCCTGGCCGAAGTTGCCGTAAATTCCCGATGCAGACGTAGTCATGAGGATGCGTCCGTAGTTCTGTTCGACCATGTGCGGCCAGACCGCCTTGGAACAGATGACGGAACCCATCAGATGCACGTCGATGACTTTGCGGAAGTCGTCGAGCTCGGCCTTGATGAACGACTTGTCGCGCAGGATTCCGGCGTTGTTGATGAGGATGTCCACGCGGCCCCACTTGTCCACGGCCGTCGCAACCATGGCCGCAACGGCGTCGGCATCGGTGATGTCGCAGTGGTCCGCGATGGCCTCGCCGCCCAGCTCGACGATTTCTGCCACGACCTTGGCTGCTGCGGTATCGGCGCCGCCACTGCCGTTGACCGAGCCACCCATGTCATTGACGACGACGCGGGCACCGCGTGCCGCGAGGGCCAATGCGTGTGAACGGCCGAGTCCGCCGCCTGCGCCCGTGATGATCGCTACCTTGCCGGAAAAATCCAACGACATTGGAAAACCTCTCTGATCTGGGATACTACTCAGTATTACTATGCGACAACTTGGAAACAGTCAAGGGCTGGCAGGCAGTGTGAATGGGAGTGGAAGTCGAATGAGTAGTGATTTTCCGGACGTGCGATCCGCGATCATCACCAGCGCCGCCGACGCCTTCGCCGAAGACGGTTACGCGGCCACGACTGTAGATTTACTGGCCGATCGGATCGGTGCCACCAAAGGTCTTGTCTACTATCACTTTCGCTCGAAGTTCGACATTTACCTGGCAATCTACGAGCGCGGGATGAGCATGCTCCGCGCCGAGGTCGAGGCTCGGATGGACGTCGCAGACAGCGGCCTCGCGCGTCTCGAAGCGATGTCGCACGCCCACCTGGTCAATCTCATGACACATCTCGGGTATCACCACACGATCCACCAGGGGGTCCGGGGCCAGATGAACTCGGCGCTCAAACCGAGGCAACAGCAAGTCCTGGTGGAACTGAATTCTCTGCGGCTCGACTACGAGAATCTGTTCGTCGACGTGATGACCGAAGGTGTCGCGGATGGTTCCATTCGTGCGGGTTCACCTCGAATGGCGGCAAAAGTACTCCTCAGCAGTCTCAACGGCATCGACCTCTGGTACCGAAGGCGTGAAGGGCAGACGTTGGCGGAGACGGAGTCGTTGGCGGACCAGATCGTCGAACTCTTGGTCGGCGGATTGCGCGCCGCGAGCTGACTGAAAGCTGCATTCACCGTGCGGGTTTCCTTCGGCCGTTTCGGGCGGTCCTGCGGCTTGGCGTTCGGTTTGTCGTGCGGTTTGTCGAGCCCTGGCAGTCGGGGTAGCATGTTGGCGTCGTGCGCGGACTTGCGCAGGAATTCAGGGAAGAGGAGGTGTGGCTGTAATGCGTGGCCAACCTCCGAGTACCAACTGAAGCTGTAGCCGCCCGGTTTGATCCGGCATTTTGCTGCAGCTTCATCGTGTGTTCATCGGCTTCGGCTTTGCTGTGAAGCAAGCGTCGTCGTTCACTCTTCCCTTGAAAGCTGTTCAGCATGCGCGAATTTCGTCGTTCACGGTCGGTACTGCCACGTCGTTCTGCGGGTCTCGGTGACTCGCATCCCGGACACTCACGTGCCGCGCGCACCGTCGTCAAGGCCGCCCCGCCCGAGGCAGTAGCGCCCGTCGAATCGACCGTCGTCAACAGTGGCGTGTACCGCGACGGCGAGCGGATTGCGTCACCGTCCACGCTGGCGGAAGCGCTGTCCTGCCTTCCGGATTCGCAGTCGATGGCGTGGATCGGAATGTACCGGCCCGACGACGCTCAGTTGTATGCCGCTGCACAGCATTTCGACCTCCACGAACTGGCGGTCGAGGATGCGATCGTCGCGCACCAGCGCCCCAAGCTCGAGCGCTACGGCAAGACGCTGTTCGTGGTCCTGCGGGCAGCGCGGTACCGCGACGAGACCGAGCGGGTCGAATTCGGCGAGCTGCACATCTTCTGTGGTCCGAACTTCATTCTGACCGTCCGTCACAGTGAATCGCCGGATCTGTCGGCGGTGCGGACTCGCATGGAGAACGACCCCGACCTCTTGCGATTGGGCACCGAGGCTGTTCTCTACGCTATTCTCGACGCGGTCGTCGACGGGTACGCGCCGGTTGTTGCCGGCCTGCAGAACGACATCGACGAGATCGAAACCGAAGTGTTCAGTGGCGATCCCGGAGTATCGCGTCGCATCTACGAATTGACCCGTGAGGTGATCGAATTCCAGCGGGCGACTCGTCCGCTGCTGGGGATGCTGCGTGGGTTGTCGGCAGGATTCGACAAGTACCACACGGACGAAGAACTCCAGCGTTACCTCCGCGACGTCACTGACCATGCGACGACTGTGGTGGAGCGGGCCGACGGCTTTCGTCAGTTGCTCGGAAACATCCTCACGGTGAACGCAACTCTGGTGTCGCAGAACCAGAACGAGGAGATGCGCAATCTGACGCAGGCAAGCTACGCGCAGAACGAGGAGATCAAGAAGGTCTCGGCGTGGGCGGCAATTCTCTTCGCGCCGACGCTCATCGGAACCGTGTACGGGATGAACTTCGACGACATGCCGGAACTGCACTGGCACTTGGGCTATCCGTTTGCGCTCTCGATGATGTTCCTGACGTGTGGAAGTCTCTACACGATCTTCAAGCGTCGGGGCTGGCTGTAGAAAGCACTCGTTGTAGAAAGCGCTGTGCGCCTTGTCAACCGAATTCGGTTGGCAAGGCGCACAGGTGTTTTCGGGAAGGCGCTCGAATCAGAGCGTGGCGACGCAGACCGTGAACTTACGTTCCGGGTGCTCGAATCCCGAGTCTGCCCCCGAACCGCATTCGTCGATCGACGTGGAGTTCTGCAGAATTTCGACGACCTCGACGACATTGGTGCCGCTGGTATCCGAGCATTCGATGCGGGCAGGCTCGTCCATTCCGCTGCCGAGATCCATGCATCCGCCCACTACCCAGTCGACGTCGAGACAGACAGCGCCCTGCTCGTCACCCGCGAGAGTCTCGTAGTAGTACGAGTCGACATCGGAGGCACACAGATCAGAGGTGGGAACCTTGGCGACCACCTTGTAGTTGGAATCCTTGCTACCGCAGTCCGCGTTGTCGATTTCCGCGGCCGTCGTGGTACCGCCGAGCTTGACGCAATCACCGATCGACACGTCGATGTCGACGTCGCCGCCGTCGTCCGAGCCCTCCTGGCCGGTGATCTTCGAGGTGGTCGGGGCCGCTGAGGTAGTTGTCGAATCGGCAACCGAGGACGATGATTCCGCAATGGCTTTCGGCTCGATGTCGGAACCGCAACCGACGGTGAAGGCGGCGATTGCAGAAGTTGCGATCACCGCAGTGCAAAGTCGCCGGACGATTCCGGACATAGGGACCCCTTTGTTGATTCTTGGATAATTCTGATGGTTCGTAGATTGTTCGGGACCTATTCCAATACATCGGTAGTCGAATTGCCAACCGGACTGTCAGTATGGGTAGGTGGACCTACCCCTGATGCCGCCGCTTGCCCCGATGCTCGCGAAGGCCGCGGCCACCGTGCCGTCTCAGCCCGAGTCCGGTGATCCGACGTGGTCGTACGAGCCGAAATGGGACGGATTTCGAGCAATCATCTTTCGCGACGGTGACGAAGTGGTGCTCGGGTCGCGGGGAGGAAAAGACTTGGCGCGGTATTTTCCCGAAGCAGTTGAAGCTGTCAAAGCTGAATTGCCCGAGAAATGCGTCGTGGACGGCGAACTGGTGGTTCCCCGTGAAATCGACGGTGTGACGCGCCTGAGTTGGGAAGCATTGTCCGAACGTATTCATCCCGCCGCGAGCCGCGTTGCATTGTTGTCGGAACAAACGCCCGCACAGTTTGTCGGGTTCGATTTACTTGCGCTCGGGGACAGAGACGTCTCGATCGAGGATTTCGGTGTGCGGCGTGCGCTGCTCCTCGATTCCGTCGGCGGCGGACCGAGTTGCCACGTGACTGCCGCGACGGCAGACAGCGCCGAAGCAATGGGTTGGTTCGACACCTTCGAAGGCGCGGGCCTCGACGGGGTTGTCGCCAAGAAGCTGGCGGGGCCGTACCTGCCGAACAAGCGCGAGATGATCAAGGTGAAACACGCCAGGACCGCGGATGTCGTATTGCTGGGCTACCGTCCCCACAAGAGTCAGCCGGGTATCGGGTCGATGCTTCTGGGTCTGTTCGACGGTTCGGAATTGAAGATGGTCGGTGGCGCTTCGGCTTTTACCGCGGCGCGGCGAATCGAGTTGCTGGCCGAGCTCGAGCCTCTGCGGCTCGGGGACGACGTTGTGGCCGAAGGCGAGGCCAGTCGGTGGAGATCGGCCGCAGACCGCTCGTGGATTCCGCTTCGTCCGGAGCGGGTGCTGGAAGTGGCATACGACCAGATGGAAGGGGAACGCTTCCGGCACGCTGCACGATTCCTGCGCTGGCGTCCGGACAGGGTGCCCGACGAATGCACATTCGATCAGTTGGAGGTTCCGGTGCGATACGACTTCGCGGATGTACTTGCAGGTGGTAAGTGATGGCGAGTCCGGCAGAGGAATTGGACGTCGACGGGATCGCGGTCCGGTTGTCGAGCCCGGACAAGATCTACTATCCGCAGTTGGGTGAGGACGGCGGAACCAAGCGACATCTTGTCGAGTACTACCGCACGGTGGCGCTGCAGGGTGCAGCGCTGCGAGCACTCCAAGATCGCCCCACACATCTTCAGCGGTTCCCCGACGGCATCGAGGGCGAAGAGGTCTACCAGAAGCGTCTGCCGGCAAAGCGGCCAGAGCACGTCGAATCCTGCGAGGTCACGTTCCCGTCGGGTCGCAAGGCTGATGTCCTTCGAGTGCGCAGTGCCGCGAACATCGTGTGGGCTGCAAATCTCGGGACCGTCACGTTTCATCCGTGGGCCGTGCGGTGCCCGGACACCGATCACCCGGACGAACTCCGCATCGATCTCGATCCGCAACCGGGGACCGGATTCGACGAGGCCGTTGCCATCGCGGATGAAGTTCTTCGCCCACTGCTCGACGAGCTGGGATTGGAGGGATTCCCCAAGACGTCCGGTGGCCGAGGCCTTCACGTCTACATCCCGCTCGAAGCGCGCTGGGATTTCGTCGAGGTCCGTCACGCGGGTATCGCCCTCGCTCGTGAGGTCGAGCGTCGCAGTGCCGATCGAGCCACCACGGCGTGGTGGAAGGAAGAGCGCGGGGAGCGAATCTTCATCGACTTCAATCAGAATGCCCGCGACCGGACCATCGCGGCGGCGTACTCCGCCCGTAAGACACCGATCGCGACAGTGTCGACCCCGGTGACGTGGAACGAACTGCGCGACGTGCATCCCGACGACTGCACCATCGCCACGGTTCCCGGCCTGCTCGCAGACCGCGGAGATCCCATGGAAGCGATGCACGACAAGGCCTTTGCCCTCGACGTTCTGCTGGAGATGTGGGAGAAGGATCTTGCGGCAGGGTTGGGCGATCTGCCGTACCCGCCGAACTATCCCAAAATGCCCGGTGAACCCAAACGTGTTCAACCGAGCAAGGACCGCGATCGGAAGAACAAAGACGGGTAGCGTCAGAGGCGGACATATCGGGTAATTCGATCAGACGTCGAATGTACGGTCACGTCGAATGCACGGTCACGTCGAATGCACTGTGGGGGTTGGATATGGATCGCCGGAGAACGCGAGCAGTAGGTATAGCGGCGGGCGGCATGATTCTTGCCGCCTTCGGATTGTCATTCGGTAGTGGAACAGCCTCAGCTGCGACGTTGGATTGTTCGGCGCGCGGCCAAGATCAGACGATCGTCGAGGGGGCGTCCGCGTGCCGAGCGGTGGCAGATCCCTCCAGCTACGCGATTTCACACGTGGAGGGCGACGGCGTCGGCGTCGCGGATTCGCGAGACGGTGGCCGGTCGGCGGGCGTCGGACTCTTCGGCGGAGTTGCGGCGGCAGAGTCGCGCGGTGGTCTACTTGCCGCTGTTGCGTACGGCCCGGGTTCGCTGGCACTCGGCCGCACCGACTCCTCACCTTTTGCCGTGGTGCTCAGCGGCCCCGGCGGCAGAGCGGCGGTGGGCGACGCGGACGTCGGGGCAATCTGCTCGGGCGGCCCCACCCTTGTCTTCAACATCGCCACAGGTCAGGGATGTTTCAGTGACGGCATTTCGACCTGGGTCACCCCGTGAGGGCACCCCGGTCCTGAGCCTCGTGCGTGACAGTGGTCACAATGGTGTCAAGCTCCTGTCACCGATCGGGTGACCGGACAACTTGATCAGTGGGGATCGGAGGACGCGATGACTCCCAATGCACGACGGGGTTCGCTCGCCCGGGTGGAGGTGCCTTCGCGCACCGAGCTGTACGTGGACCGGCGATTCCTTCCTTTGGCAGACCGCTTCTTTGCGATGTACCGCCAACCGCAACAAGGCGGCGGCGCGCTCGTCGTGTACCTGGGCGGCGAGAAGGTGCTCGATATCTGGGCAGGCAATGCCGATCGCGATCGGCGCTGGGACCACGACACGGTGTCGCTGTCGTTCTCGACCGGCAAAGGCGTCGCCAGCACTGTTGTCCATCGGCTCGCCGAACGTGGACTCATCGACTACGACGCTCCGGTTGCTCAGTACTGGCCCGAATTCGCGGCGGCAGGCAAGGACAAGATCACCGTCCGCGAACTGATGTCGCATCGGGCGGGCCTTCATCGAGTGCGCGGCCTCATGCCGCATCCACTCGACCTCATGGACTACGACGCGGTCGTGGCTGCCTTGGCCGCCGAGAAGCCTGATCCGCGTCGGTTTCGAGGCCCTGGCTATCACGCTGTGACCTATGGCTGGTTGGTGGCGGAACTTGTCGCCCGGGTGTCCGGTCAGTCGTTCATCGACGTAGTGCAGGCCGAAATTGCGAAGCCTCTCGGAGTCGACGAATTCTGGTATCGCGTACCCGAAACCGAGCGTCCACGTATCGCGAAGCTGTTCCCACATATCAATCCTGCGGGCCTGAACTGGGCCTTCGCTTCGACCGTGCTCTCACACGTCGGTCCGACTCGCGGACTTGCGGAGGCCGCGATGCCGGACGGTTTCGACGTCATGGTGCGCAACCCCGCTGTCCACGACGCCGTGATGCCGGGCTGGAACGGAGTGTTCAGCGCACGTGCTCTCGCGAAGATGTACGGCGCCATCGCGAACGGCGGCGTGATCGACGGGAAGCGGTTCCTGAAGGAATCGACCATCGACCAGATGTCGACGATCCAGACTCGCGATCGTGACTACGTCCTTGCGGTGCGGCCCAACTGGACTCTCGGTTACCACCCGCCGATCATCGCCGCGCGTCGGCAGCCGCGTAATGCGATAGGCCACTACGGAGTCGGCGGTTCGGGCGCGTACGCGGACCTGTCCAGCGGACTCTCACTCGGTTTCACCACCAACAGGTTGGGTAGTGCTGTGACAGCTCTCGGTGATCTTCGCCTTGCGAGGCTCGGTGCCGAGGCGCAGGAGTTGGTTCGTCGAATCTGACACGAAGGGAATGCCATGAGCAGCAACGTGTACCGGGTGACCGAGATCGTCGGCTCGTCCACCGAGAGCAGTGACGCGGCAATTCGCACCGCCATCGCCCGGGCGAACGAGACGGTGCGCAACCTCGAGTGGTTCGAAGTGGTGGAAACCCGCGGGCACATCGAGAACGGCGCCGTAGCGCACTTCCAGGTCACGTTGAAGGTCGGCTTCCGACTCGACGGCGACGAATCTTGAGCCGTCCTTGTTGAGCGTTGACCTCACGGCGGCCGTCGGGTTCATGGCAGGACACGCCAGGACGCTCGATCGGCATCGACTGAATCTGATTCTCGGACAGGGTGACCGGACCGCGGCATTGGCGGCTGTGGACAGCTATCGCAACCCGGACGGTGGGTACGGCTGGGGACTCGAACCTGATCTCCGCTCGGCAACCAGCCAACCTGGCGGAGCGCTGCATGCCTTCGAAGCTTTTGCCGACATCGGAACGCCGACGCGCAGAGCCGTCGAACTGTGCGATTGGTTGCAGGCGAATTCGCTGGCCGGCGGCGGTTTGCCGTTCGCCTTCCCGATCGCCGACCCGGCCGGTTGTGCGCCCTTCTGGGTGAGCGCGGATCCGACTGCGCCGTCGTTGCAGATCACCAGCATCGTGTGTGCTGCAGCGGCCAGCGTCGCCGAATTCGACGAGGCTGTCGCCGAACATCCGTGGTTCGTCTCTGCCGTTCGATATTGCCTCGACTCGATCGACGGGGCGGAGTCTCTGCATGCCCTCGAGTTGGCCTTTGCGTTGCAGTTTCTCGACGCGGTTCACCGGGGCAACCCCGAAGCGTCGTCATTGGTGACCGCTCTTGGTTCGCGGATACCAGCTGACGGCTTGGTTCGCGTGGACGGCGGAGCGGAGGGTGAATTCATGCGGCCACTCGATTTCTCACCGCTTCCAGGTGGTCCGACCCGCACGTTGTTCGATGCATCGGTGATCGAGTCCGAACTGTCCGCGCTCGCTGCGCGACAACGTGATGACGGCGGATGGGCGGTGGATTTCGACAGCTACTCGCCCGCCGCTGCACTGGAATGGCGAGGTCACGCCACCGTGCAGGCGGTGTGGCTGCTGAAGCGCAATGGCGTGATCTGAAAACGATTCTCGCGCCAAATTGGAACACGTTATAGTCTGGGAACCAGTTCGAGCTTCGTGTTTCAGGGATAGGGGAATGTCATGGCGTATGTGATCACGCAGCCGTGCTGCAACGACGCCTCGTGTGTTGACGTGTGTCCGGTCAATTGCATTCATCCGACACCGGACGAAGCTCCGTTCGCGACCACCGAAATGCTCTACATCGACCCGGACACCTGCATCGATTGTGGTGCGTGTGTGGACGAATGCCCTGTTGAGGCAATTTTTCCGGACAACGAACTCGACGAGGACGACGCGCCGTATCTGCAGATGAACGCGTCGTACTTCGAGAAGCATCCGATGGGCCCGGATTGGCCCGAGCCGATCACGATGGCCAAGATCGACCCTGAGCTGGGAACGTTGAAAGTAGCGATCGTCGGTTCCGGCCCCGCCGCCTGCTACGCGGCGATGGAACTGACCGGAAAGCCCCGCGTCGAGGTCGACATGTTCGATCGACTTCCCACTCCCTACGGATTGGTGCGTGCCGGTGTGGCTCCGGATCATCCCGGAACCAAAGGCGTCACCGACCAGTTCCGTGCCGTGGTCGCGAAGAAGACCGTGCGCTGCCACTTCAACGTCGAGGTGGGCGCGCACATCTCGCATTCGGAACTCTTGGACCATCACCACGCAGTGATCTACGCGGTAGGCGCTGCCGGGGATCGCAAGCTCGAGATCCCGGGCGAGGATCTGCCGGGAAGTCACGCGGCCACGGAGTTCGTCGCCTGGTACAACGGCCACCCTGGATACGCCGACCGAACTTTCGACCTGTCCGGAGAGAGAGCAGTGATCGTCGGAAACGGCAACGTCGCACTCGACGTCGCGCGAATCCTGGTGACCGACCCCGACAAGCTTGCGAAAACGGACCTCGCCGAGCATGCATTGGAAGCGCTGCGCAACAGCAAGATTCGTGAGGTCGTCATTCTCGGACGGCGCGGGCCGGCGCAGGCCGCGTACACCAACCCCGAACTGTTGGCACTCGGACAGATGGCGGACGTGGACGTGTTGGTCGACCCGATCGAAGCCGAACTCGACGAGGCCAGTCAGGCATTCGTGGACAGTGATGCTGCCGAGCCGTCCGTGTTGTTCAAGGTCAAGCAGGCGCAAGAATTTGCTTCACGTACTGCCGATCCGTCTCGCAAGAGGATTGTTCTGCGGTTCCTCACCTCTCCCGTCGAGATCCTCGGTGACGACGCGGTCTCTCAGGTGCGCATCGTGAGAAACGAGTTGGTTGCAACGCCGACCGGTCAACTCTCCGCCCGACCCACCGAAACCGAGGAGACGATCGACACTTCGCTGGTGCTTCGATCCGTGGGATACCGCGGTACGCCGATGGCCGACTTGCCTTTCGACGACGCTCGCGGCGTGATCCCCAACGAGAACGGCCGAGTGATCGACACCGAGACCGGCACACCGATCCCGGGTGTCTACGTCGCGGGTTGGATCAAGCGCGGACCGACGGGCGTGATCGGCACCAATAAGTACTGCTCCGCGGAGACCGTTTCGATGATCTTCGACGACTTCGCAGGTGGACGCCTTGCCGCTCCCACCGAGGATGCCGACAAGTTGCAGGTTCTGCTGGCAGACAGGTCGCCGGATCAGGTGGACTATCAGGGTTGGCAGCGTATCGACAAGGCAGAACGCGCATCCGGTGCCGCGGCCGGACGCCCGCGAACCAAACTCATCTCCATCGAATCCATGTTGGCCGCTGCCCGCAGCGAGGGATAGCAACGGTTGGGCGAACATCCGAATTGCTCGATTGCCGCATTTGTGTGTTAATGACTATGGAAATGTGCGGTTTGCTCTCTTCGGCGTGCTCGGGTGTGTAGGTGTGCGCCCGGCGGGTGCGTCCGAAGGGTGCATCGGCATCGGTACCAGGCGGGTATCGATGCCGGCCGCGCACGATCCACGTGAGTACGTGGTCAGTCGAGCGAAGGTAGTGACATGGGCAGCAAACAGGGTCGTCGGACGTCGCGGGCTGCCGTGGCAATCGTCGGAGCGGTGGCTGCCGGCCTCGCTCTCGCCGGACCTTCCGCGGCTGTTCCTCTCTTTCCCGGTGGACCCGACATTCCGTTGCCCGTGATCCCCGGCGTTCCGTACCTCGACCCGGCAATTCCGGTTCCGGGCATCCCGGGTACGCCGATTCAGGCGCCCATCGGTGCACCCAACTTCTCCGCGCCGTCGCTCAACCCGTCCGCGGGCGAGACCGTCGGCATCGCGCAGCCGATCATCATTCGTTTCAACGAGGCCGTCGGTGACCGTGCGACGGCAGAACGCGGTATTCGCGTGACCACCAATCCACCGGTCGAGGGCAACTTCTACTGGATCAACAACAGTCAGGTCCGTTGGAAGCCGGCACAGTTCTGGCCGGCGAACATCTCCGTGACCGTCGACGCCGGTGATTCGCACTCCACGTTCAACATCGGTGACGCACTCGTCACGGTCGCGGACGACAACACGAAGCAGGTCACCGTCACCCGCAACGGTGAGGTGGTGCGCACCATGCCGACGTCGTTCGGCAAGCCGGGACACGAAACACCGAACGGCACGTACATCGTCGGCGAGCAGTTGCGTGACATGTACATGGATTCGTCCACGTACGGCGTTCCGATCGATTCTCCGGAGGGCTACCGCACCTACGTCGAGTACGCGACGCGAATTTCCTACAGTGGCATCTTCGTCCATGCTGCTCCGTGGTCGGTTGCGCAACAAGGTTTCACCAACGTCAGCCACGGCTGCCTCAATGTCAGCACCGAGAACGCCAAGTGGTTCTTCGAGAACGCAGGCAAGGGCGACCCGGTGATCGTGCAGAACACCGCAGGTGGAGTCCTCAGCGGCGCCGACGGATTGGGTGACTGGAACCGTTAGACCTCGTCGACGAAGGCCCTGCGCGAGAAGTATTCGCGCAGGGCCTTTTTCGTGTCGCGTTCAGCTCGAGTGTCTTGTACGTTCACCATTCATTCTTTGCGGGCGGTCAGACTGCCTCAGTGAGATCGAGTCCGGAAAGAACGCTGCCCACTTCAGGCAAGCCAGGTCTGTGGGGCAGACCATGGCGTGACTACGCGCTCTTTGCGCTCTTGGTAGGTCCCAATCTCGCGTTGCTGATCTTGTTCACCTATCGTCCGTTGGTCGACAACATCCGACTTTCGTTCTTCGACTGGAACATTGCGGACCCGAAGGCGACGTTCATCGGTCTGAGTAACTACCGCGAGTGGTTCGGACGAAGCGACACCTGGCAGATCGTCACCAACACAGTGGTATTCACGTTGGTCACCGTCGTGGGTTCGATGGTCATCGGCTTGGCGTTGGCCATGCTGCTCGATCGCAAGCTCGTCGGGCGAAACCTGGTCCGATCGGCCATCTTCGCTCCCTTTGTGATCTCCGGTGCCGCGATCGGTGTGGCGTTTCAGTTCGTCTTCGACCCCAACTTCGGATTGATCCAGGATCTCCTGCACCGTGTCGGACTCCAATCGCCCGACTTCTATCAGGATCCCCACTGGGCACTGTTCATGGTGACGGTGACGTACATGTGGAAGAACCTCGGGTACACGTTTGTCATTTATCTCGCTGCGCTGCAGGGAGTTCGGCAAGAGTTGAACGAAGCCGCCGAAATCGACGGCGCCAAGCCGTGGACAAAGTTCCGCCGCGTGCTCCTGCCTCAGTTGCGCCCGACGACGTTCTTTCTCTCCATCACCGTCATGCTCAACTCGCTCCAGGTCTTCGACATCATCAACGTCATGACCCGAGGTGGCCCGCTGGGGACGGGGACGACGACGATGGTCTACCAGGTTTACAACGAGACGTTCCGAAACTTCCGGGCGGGCTACGGCGCGACGGTTGCCACCATCATGTTCTTGATCCTGCTGATCATCACCGTCTACCAGGTTCGTGCCATGGATCGGGGAGAAGAGAAATGACAGCGGTAGAGGAAAAGAAAAGCGCTGCTCCGACTTCCGTCGTCCGGCCGGGCCCGGACCGCAGGAACGTGGATCGGCGTGAGGTCGGCGTCAAGATCCTCGGCTACGCGGCAATGGTGATCGCCTTGGTCATCATCGTCCTGCCGCTGTACTGGATCGTGATGACCTCGTTCAAGGAGCGACCGGAGATCTACACCCAGCCGGCAACGTGGTGGCCGTCGTCGTTGCATCCCGAAAACTATTCCGAAGCAACAACATCGGTTCCGTTTTGGATGTTTCTGCGAAACTCGATAGTGATCACGACGATTCTGTCCGCGGCGAAGTTCGTTCTGGGGACTCTCAGTGCCTACGGATTGGTGTTCCTGCGCTTCCCGGGGAAAAACTTCGTCTTTCTCGGCATCATCGCAGCGTTGATGGTTCCGAACCAGATCACCGTGATCTCGAACTACGCGCTCGTGGCAGAGTGGGGATGGCGTAACACGTTCCAGGGCATCATAGTTCCGCTCGCGGGTGTAGCCTTCGGTACGTTCCTCATGCGCAACCATTTCCTCTCGATCCCTTCGGAGATCATCGAGGCGGCGCGGATGGACGGCGCCGGCCACTGGCGACTGCTCTGGCGCGTGGTGCTTCCCGTGTCGGGGCCGACGATGGTGGCGTTCGGCATCATCACGGTGGTGAACGAATGGAACGAGTACCTGTGGCCGTTCCTCATGTCCGACGATTCCTCGGTAGCGCCGCTGCCGATCGGATTGACCCAACTGCAGAACAACGACGGACTCACCAACTGGGGTCCGGTCATGGCAGGAACGGTGCTGACGATGCTACCGATCCTGGTGATTTTCCTTCTGCTGCAACGACACATGATCAAGGGCCTCACCTCCGGTGCGGTCAAGGGCTGACAGCTTTCCCGTCACATTTCTTTTTCGAGGAGCAGTAATGGCAAACATGAACAGGCGTGGTTTCTTGAGCCTCGGCGGAGCAATCGCCGCCGGCGCCGCACTGACCGCGTGCGCGGGTTCCGGCGGGTCGAGCGCTGATGCTGCGGGAACATCCGGTGCAGCGGGTGATTCCAACACCATCACCTTCTGGTCGAACCACCCGGGCAAGTCCACCGACGTGGAGAAGGAACTGATCAACCGCTTCCAGACCAAGTACCCGGACCTGAAGGTCAACTTGGTGGACGGTGGCAAGAACTACGAAGAGGTGGCACAGAAGTTCAACGCTGCACTCTCCGGCGGAGATGTTCCCGATGTGGTTGTGCTGTCGGATGTCTGGTGGTTCAACTATGCACTGGCCGGGGCAATCGAGCCGCTCGACGGACTCTTCTCCGAGGTGGGCGTCGACTCGGCCGACTACGTCGATTCGCTGCTCGCCGACTACCTTTTCCAGGGTAAGCACTATGCGCTTCCCTACGCTCGGTCGACGCCGTTGTTCTACTACAACAAGGCGGTCTGGTCGCAGGCCGGCCTTCCCGACCGTGGGCCCGCGACGTGGCAGGAGTTCGACGAGTGGGGACCTGAGCTGCAGAAGGTCGTGGGCAATGGCAAGTTGGCACACGGGTGGGGCAACGCGAAGGATTACCTCGGCTGGACCTACGAAGGCCCCATCTGGACGTTCGGCGGCTCGTACTCCGACCAGTGGAATCTGCAACTCGACAACGAGAAGACCATTGCCGCAGGGCAGTTCCTCTCCAGCATGATTCACGACAAGAAGTACGCCGCGGTCTCCACCGACATCGCAAACGAATTCGGTACCGGCATTCTGGCGTCGACCATCGCGTCGACGGGCGATCTGTCCGGCATCAAGAAGACTGCGAACTTCGACTTCGGTACCGCTTTCCTCCCCGCGGTGGACGGAACTCCCGGTTGCCCCACCGGCGGTGCCGGGCTCGCGATCCCGTCCAAGATCTCCGATCAGCGGAAGAAGAACGCGCTCAAGTTCATCGACTTCATCACCAATGGTGAGAACACGGCATACTTCTCGCAGAACGTCGGCTACATGCCGGTCCGCAAGTCGGCAACGTCGGAGCCGAGCATGAAGGCGTTCCTCGACGCGAACCCCAACTCCCGAACCGCAGTGGATCAGCTTGCGCGCACGCGCTCGCAGGACTACGCACGCGTGTTCGTGCCGGGTGGAGATCAGATCATCGGTACCGGACTCGAGCAGATCGCTCTCCAGAAGGCCGACGTCGCATCGACATTCGCCGGCGTCGCGACGCAGTTGCAGCAGATCATCGACCGGCAGATCACCCCCAAGCTGCCGAAGTAGTAGGAGAGAACACTCATGGCAAACGTGCAATTCGCGGGAGTAACGCACCGCTACGAAGGAACCGATCGACCGGCAGTCGACCGTCTCGACCTCGACATCGCCGATGGTGAGTTCCTGGTACTCGTAGGACCTTCCGGTTGCGGTAAGTCCACCAGCCTGCGAATGCTCGCCGGTCTCGAATCCGCGTCGGACGGCCGGATCGAGATCGGCGGCACGGACGTCACGCACCTCGCTCCGCGAGCACGTGACGTCGCCATGGTGTTTCAGAGTTACGCGCTGTACCCGAACATGACCGTCGAACAGAACATGGGCTTCGCGCTCCAGAACGCCGGAGTGGGAAAGACGGAGCGCCGGGAGCGGGTACTCGAGGCCGCGCGGATGCTCGAACTCGAACCCTTGCTCGGGCGTAAGCCGGCAAAGCTGTCGGGCGGGCAACGTCAGCGAGTTGCCATGGGCAGAGCCATCGTTCGCCATCCCAAGGTGTTCTGCATGGATGAGCCGCTCAGCAATCTGGATGCCAAACTGCGCGTCAGTACGCGGTCACAGATCGCCGCCCTGCAACGTCGGCTCGGCACCACAACGGTCTACGTCACCCACGATCAGGTGGAAGCGATGACGATGGGAGACCGGGTGGCGGTCATGCTGGACGGTCGCTTGCAGCAGGTGGCGAAGCCGCGCGAACTTTACGACAATCCCGTCAACACTTTTGTGGCCGCCTTCATCGGGTCGCCGGGCATGAACTTGATCGAAGCGCCGGTCGAGGGCACCGTCGCAGTGGTCGGTGATCTACGGATACCGCTGCCCACCGGGGCGTCCGAGCGGGAACGGGTCGTCGTGGGAGTTCGCCCGGAGTCGTGGGATCTGGTGGGAGCGTGGCGAAGGGGCTCGCTGGCCGTGGATGCCGACCTGCTCGAAGAGTTGGGCGCCGAATCGTTCGTGTACGCGAAGGGGTCGCCGGATTGCCAGTGGCAGAGTCGATCCGGACGGATTGTCATCCGCGTCGACCGGAAGATGTCCGTGACGCCAGGGGAGTCGCTTCACCTGCTGCCCAAAGCGGGTGAGGTGTACTTCTTCTCCGCGGAGACCGGGGTCCGTCTGTAGCGATACTGTGTGCGGCATGACCGTCGCACGTTCGCTGCTGTTGTTCGTTCTCGCCGCGCTGCTCGAAATTGGGGGCGCGTGGTTGGTGTGGCAGGGAATTCGCGAGCACAAGGGTTGGATCTGGGTAGGGCTGGGCGTCATCTCGCTCGGCCTCTACGGCCTGGTCGCGACCATGCAACCGGATGCCAACTTCGGCCGTATCCTCGCCGCGTACGGCGGCATCTTCGTTGCGGGGTCGTTGCTCTGGGCGGTGGTGATGGACGGATTTCGCCCGGATCGCTTCGACATCGTCGGTGCGCTGATCTGTCTGGTCGGTGTCGGGGTGATCATGTACGCCCGGTAGGGCCTTCGGCCCCGTGCGCGCTCAGGGAGTCCAGGGGGTCCTTAAGCGCGCACAGGGGCTTGCGCCACTTACCAGATCTTCACACGCTTCTCCGGCTCCAAATACAGTGCGTCACCGGGCTTGACGTCGAACTCCTCGTGGAACGTGTCGAGGTTGCGGACGACGCCGTTGCACCGGAACTCCGGCGGCGAGTGCGGGTCGACGGCCAGGCGGCGAAGCGCTTCGGCCTCCCGGGCCTTCGTGCGCCACACCTGCGCCCACCCGAAGAACACGCGCTGCAAGCCGGTGAGTCCGTCGATGACCGGCGGTTCGGTGCCTTCGGTTGCGATCTTGTACGCCGCGATCGCGATCGACAGTCCGCCGAGGTCGCCGATGTTCTCGCCGATCGTGAACTCGCCGTTGACGTGGTGGCCTGGCAGTTCCTTCGGCTCGAATTCGTTGTACTGCTCGATGAGAGCCTTTGTGCGCTTGCCGAATTCGCTGCGATCCTCGTCGGTCCACCAGTCGACCATGTTGCCGTCGCCGTCGTACTTCGCGCCCTGATCGTCGAAGCCGTGACCGATCTCGTGTCCGATGACTGCGCCGATGCCGCCGTAGTTGGCAGCGTCGTCGGCTGCCGCGTCGAAGAACGGCGGCTGGAGAATGGCTGCGGGGAACACGATTTCGTTCATGCCTGGGTTGTAGTAGGCGTTGACGGTCTGCGGGGTCATGAACCACTCGTCACGGTCGACGGGGCCGCCCAACTTGGCCAGGTCACGGTCGTACTCGGCGGCGTATCCACGACGGTAGTTGCCCACCAGGTCGGTAGCCGAGATCTCGAGACCGGCATAGTCCCGCCACTTGTCGGGGTAACCGATCTTCGGAGTGAACTTCTCGAGCTTGGCCAATGCGGCCTCACGCGTCTGCGGGCTCATCCACTCGAGATCGGAGATGTTGCGGCGGTACGCCTCCTGCAGGTTTGCGACCAGTTCCAGCATCCGGGTCTTGGCCTCGGCGGGGAAGTGCCGATCGACGTAGAGCTTGCCGACGGCCTCTCCGAGCAGATCCTGAACCAGGCTGACCCCGCGCTTCCAGCGCTCACGGTTTTCTTCGGTCCCGGACAGCGTGGTGCCGTAGAACGCAAAGGTTTCGTCGACCAGGGCCGAATGCAGGTAAGGGGAGCGGGCATGAAGCACCTTCCACGCCGCCCACGCCTTCCAGTCGTCGAGTGACTCCGACGCCCACAGAGCGGTGAAGGTGTGCAGGAAGTCCGGCTGACGGACGACGATCTCGGCGAACTTCTCCGAATCGGCGCCGAGACCCGACAACCACGCCGCCCAGTCCAACCCGGGGTTCTGCTCGGTCAGTTCCTCGAAGCCCATGAGGTTGTAGCTCAGATCTGCGTCACGACGCTTGACGACGTCCCAGTGCCCGGCCGCGATCTTCTTCTCGAGTTCGAACACACGCTGTGCGTCGTACCCGACTCCGGCGAGGGTGAACATCTTGTCGATGTGCGCGACGTACTTCTCGCGGATTTCCGCGTAATTGTCCTCACGGTAGTACGACTCGTCGGGCAGGCTGATGCCCGACTGGCTGAAGTGAATCAGGTATCGCTCGGAGTTCTTTGCGTCGGTGTCGACGTAGTGAGAGATGGCACCGCCGACGCCGACGCGCTGGTGGCGTCCGATCACGGTGGCGAGCGACGACCGGTCCGGCGCATCGGCGACGGCGTCCAGCTCGTCGTCGATGGGGCTGAGGCCTGCAGCTTCCACAGCGTCGGCGTCCATGAAGCTCGAGTACAGGTCACCGATGCGCTGCGCGTCGGTACCGGCGGCGGCGTTGGACTCCGCGGCTTCGGTGATGATGGTCTGTACGTCTTCTTCGGCCTTGTCGTAGAGCGTGCGGAACGCCCCGTCGACGGCGCGGTCTGCCGGAATCTCGTATTCGGCGAGCCATTTTCCGTTGACGTGGACGAACAGATCGTCCTGCGCCCGTGTGTCGCCGTCGAGGTGGGTGAGGTCGATGCCTGAGCGATGAGCCGTGGTCATTTCTCCATCCTTACACGATCATGACGAACTGCTCGGTGTGTGCGTGATCGCTCCGAGCCCCAGTTCAACTATTGCGCTGGGCAACGTCGGTATGGCGTGGCACGATCGATTACGTGACCAGCAGACCTGCCGCAGATCCGCACCTGCAGGACCTCGCGCGATTACGACGCGTTCGTGACCGTATCGACCGCGAGTACGCACGGCCCCTGGACGTGGAGGCGCTCGCGCGGGGAGTGAACATGTCGGCGGGGCATCTCAGTCGTCAATTCCGCCAGGCGTACGGCGAACCTCCGTACGCCTACTTGATGACCAGGCGAATCGAGCGAGCGATGGCGTTGCTGCGACGCGGAGACCTCAGTGTCACGGACGTCTGCTTCGAGGTCGGTTGCAGCTCTCTCGGCACTTTCAGCAGTAAGTTCACCGAATTGGTGGGGGTTCCGCCCAGTGTCTATCGGCGCGAGGCCGAGCAGTCGACGGCCGGAATGCCGTCCTGTGTGTCGAAACAAGTCACCAAACCGATCAGGAATCGAGAAGCGCAGACCCCACAACCGCAATTAACGTGATCGCCATGGACATCACCATTCACTCGAGTTTCCTTCCGCAGGACGACCCCGATGCCGCCCTGAACTTCTATCGCGACACGCTCGGCTTCGAGGTTCGCAACGACGTCGGTTACGACGGGATGCGTTGGATCACCGTGGGGCCGCCCGGCCAGCCCGGCACCTCCATCGTGTTGCATCCGCCGGCCGTCGATCCCGGCATCACCGACGAGGAGCGCCGCACCATCATCGAGATGATGGCCAAGGGCACCTACGGCGGACTTCTCCTGGCCACGAAAGATCTGGACGATACGTTCGAGCGGCTTCAGGCCGGCGATATCGACGTCGTGCAGGAACCGACGGAGCAGCCCTACGGTGTTCGAGATTGCGCCGTCCGCGACCCAGCGGGAAACCTGATCCGTATTCAAGAACTGCGCTGAGACCGTCAACTGCGCTGAGACCGTCGGCGATCGACTGACAGATGGAGACACGATGACTGCCCTGCACACTGCAGACAGCCACGATTTGATCCGCGTGCAAGGTGCGCGGGTGAACAATCTCGAAGACATCAGTGTCGAGATCCCGAAGCGGAGGCTGACGGTCTTCACCGGCGTCTCCGGTTCGGGGAAGAGTTCGCTGGTGTTCAGTACGATCGCCGCGGAATCGCAGCGGATGATCAACGAGACCTACAGCGCTTTCGTTCAAGGATTCATGCCGACACTCGCGCGGCCGGACGTCGACGTTCTCGACGGCCTGACCACCGCGATCATCGTCGATCAGCAGCGGATGGGCGTCGACCCTCGTTCGACTGTCGGAACCGCAACCGACGCCAACGCGATGCTTCGCATCCTGTTCAGCCGTCTCGGAAAGCCTCACATCGGTTCGCCCCAGGCGTTTTCGTTCAACGTCGCCTCCGTCTCCGGTGCGGGCGCGGTCACCATGGAACGTGGTGGCCGTCAGACGAAAGAGCGTCGCAGCTTCAAGATCACCGGCGGCATGTGCCCGCGGTGTGAGGGACGAGGGGCGGTCAACGATTTCGATCTGACCGCGCTGTACGACGACACCAAGTCGCTCAACGAGAGTGCGATCACGGTCCCCGGCTACAGCATGGAGGGTTGGTACGGCCGGATCTATCGCGGCTGCGGCTTCTTCGATCCCGACAAGCCGATCAAAAAGTACACGAAGAAAGAACTGAACGACCTTCTCTACAAAGAGCCGACCAAGATCAAGGTCGAAGGAATCAACCTGACGTACACGGGGCTGATTCCGCAGATTCAGAAGTCGTTCCTGGCCAAGGACGTCGACGCGATGCAGCCCCACATCCGGGCTTTCGTCGAGCGCGCGATCACGTTCACCACCTGCCCCGAATGCGACGGCACGCGACTGAGCGAGGGGGCGCGGTCGTCGAAGATCAAGGGCGTCAACATCGCCGACGCCTGCTCGATGCAGATCAGTGATCTCGCGGAATGGGTCAGCGGACTGAAGGAACCTTCGGTCGCGCCGTTGCTCACGACGCTCGGTGAAACGCTCGACTCGTTCGTGGAGATCGGGCTCGGCTACCTCAGCCTCGATCGGCCGTCGGGAACCCTCTCCGGCGGTGAAGCTCAGCGCACCAAGATGATTCGTCACCTGGGTTCCTCGCTCACCGACATCACGTACGTATTCGACGAGCCCACCACCGGTCTGCATCCGCACGACATCGCGAGGATGAACGACCTACTGCTGCGCCTGCGGGACAAGGGCAACACGGTGCTCGTGGTCGAGCACAAGCCGGAGACGATCGTGATCGCCGACCACATCGTCGACCTCGGTCCGGGCGCGGGCAGCGCCGGCGGAAACGTCTGCTTCGAGGGCACCGTCGACGGTTTGCGTGCCAGCGACACCGTCACCGGCCGTCACTTCGACGACCGGGCCGCAATCAAGGAGACCGTGCGCGAGTCCACCGACGCAATCGAGATTCGTGGAGCGAACTCGCACAACTTGCAGGATGTCGACGTCGACGTACCGCTGGGAGTACTGGTCGTGGTCACCGGTGTCGCGGGGTCGGGCAAGAGTTCGCTGATCCACGGCTCACTCGCGAAACGCGAAGACGTGGTGTCGGTCGATCAGAGCGCGATCCGTGGCTCGCGTCGGAGCAACCCGGCAACGTACACCGGGCTGCTCGACCCGATCCGCAAGGCATTCGCGAAGGCCAACGGCGTGAAGCCGGCGCTGTTCAGTGCCAACTCCGAGGGCGCCTGCCCGACGTGCAACGGCAACGGCGTCATCTACAGCGACCTGGCGATGATGGCCGGCGTTGCCACTCTCTGCGAGGAGTGCGAGGGCAAGCGCTTCCAAGCCGAGGTACTCGAATACAAATTCGGTGGCAAGGACATCAACGAGGTTCTCACGATGTCGGTGGCAGAGGCCGAGGAGTTCTTCGGCGACGGTGAGGCCAAGACCCTCGCTGCGCACAAGATCCTTGTCCGACTGGTCGACGTGGGGCTCGGATACCTCACGATCGGCCAGCCACTGACGACGCTGTCGGGCGGTGAGCGTCAGCGCATCAAGCTGGCAACGCACCTGGGCGAGAAGGGCGGTGTGTACGTTCTCGACGAGCCGACCACCGGACTGCACCTGGCCGATGTCGAGCAGTTGCTCGGCCTGCTCGATCGACTCGTCGATTCCGGCAAGTCAGTCATCGTCATCGAGCACCACCAAGCGGTGATGGCGCACGCCGACTGGATCATCGACCTCGGCCCTGGTGCCGGTCACGACGGCGGGCGGATCGTCTTCGAGGGCACTCCCGAGGAACTGGTCGCCGACGGCTCCACCCTCACCGGAAAGCACCTCGCGGCATACGTCGGCGGCTGACCTGGCTCCTACCTCAGGCGTCGATACCCAGGTTGATGACGGCGAGGTAGGAACCGTCCGACTGCTTTTCGACGGTCATGAGGCCGGTGTCGTCGTAGATGCCGTCACTGGCGTTGTTCGTGTTGTTCTCACGACCGGTGTGCTCGCTGTACGGGGACTGCGAGTACACCTCGTCGAGGAGCGTCTCGTCGAAGAAGGTCTGCGACGTGAGGACCGTTTTCTTGTCGATGTGCACCTTGACGTGGATGTGCGTCGTGCGGCCCATGTACCAGCCGGGGAAGATCGTGGTGAACTGCGCGATGCCGTTTGCATCGGTGGTCTGGGCCCCGCGTAGGTAGGTGCCGTCGTCGGTGGTGGTGGCTTCGGTGTCGCCGACGCTGTACGAACCGTCCGACGTCTCACCGGAACCACCCATGCCGCCGCCCATCCCGCCGGGTGCGCCTGACGGAGGTTCCCCCATTCCGCCGCCGGGTGCACCTGACGGAGGTTCCCCCATTCCGCCGGCCGGGGGAGTTCCGCCGCCACCGCCGCCGTTGGCGCTCAGGGAACCGGATTCGAAACCGGAGTACACGCCGCCGGCGTCGCAGTGCCAGATCTCGACGACGGCGTTACCGACCGCGCCGATACTGCCGTCAGCGTTGCACTGGCTGTTGTCCTGCACGCGCATCGCCACCTGCAGCGTGGTGCCCGGACGGTCCTCGCGGATGTCGCCGCGAATGGAGTCGACGTCGAACCAGTAGGGGCCCTGTGTCTCTTCCTTGCTCATGACGCACTGCGGTGCCTTGGCCAGAAGTGCGGTCACGGCGTCGCCGGACGTGGCCGCAGCGGAAGTGCCGGAAGCTGTTGTCGTTGATGCGGCCGCAGCCGAAGTCGTCGTGGCGGTGCCACTGTTACCGGAACACGCTGCGATGAGCCCGCCCAGGCTGATGGTTCCGCCGAGTGCGAGGGCCCGTCGACGGCTCACGCGTAGCCGGCTTGCTTCGATGTCTTTGTTCACGCCGCTGTACCTCCATTGTGTGGGCTGTTGTCTCAATGGTGGACGGGCGACCTGGTTCGGAACTGGTTATCCGCTGTGAACTTGCTGGGAGAGCATTTGAATGCTCGAGGTGGCACGCACGTAGACCTGTCCGCCGGCGTCGACGATGCGAGTTTCGATCAGTGCGAGCCTGCGCCCGGCACGAATCACGACGGCCTCGGCGCGCATGATCGGCCCACCGATGTCGGGGGAGCGCAGGAAGTCGATCTTGTGGTCGAGGACGCGATAATCCTGATCGACGCTGGTCAGCGTCTGCGCTGCCAGACCGGTGATGGCATCGACCGCCGAGATGAGGACACCTCCCTGAACGGCGCCCAACGGGTTGGCCATCCAGGCGACCGGGGCGAACTCGCCCACGACGGAACCCGGGGTCACGTCGACGACCGCAAGATCGAGGAGCCCGGCGAGCGGACCGCGTTCGAGTTTGCCGTCGCGGATTCCTTCGACGACGTCGGACCCGGACAACCCGCTCAGGTTGCTTGTCTTCTCCGGCGTCGGGACGGGCAGCGGCTCACCCTCCACATAGTCGTCGATTCCCACGACGGGAGGACGCGAGACCACCATGGCGCGGCCGGCCATCACTGCCAGGAGCGAGCCGTTCTCGTCGCGAAGTTGACCGGACGCGAGCCCGACGCCGTCGTCGAGATGCACGAGTGTGCCGGTGGCGCCGACGTCGGCGACAGCGGGGATGTCGGCGCCCGCACTGACTGTGACCTGCGCGAGCACGGACTGATGGCCCGAGGTCAGTCCCGAGTACACCGCGCCGCCCATGGCACCGTCGATCATGACTCCGACGGAACCGAGCACGGTCTTGCCACGGTGATCGTGGAATCGCTCGCCGACGGCCTGCGCGAAGGCCAGGTCCCCGGGCACGACCGACACGGCGCGCACACCCATCAACGTGTTGAGTGGGTCAAGTTTCTTGACGGGCGCGGCGGAGTTGTCGATGCTCATGCGTCGAGTATCTCCAGCGCACCCAGTCTTGCCGAGACCGGGTCTCAACCACCGATACGTGAATGCATCTCCCAGACGAGGACTTCGGCCCCGGCGTCGGAGGTCAGTTGCTGCCCACCCGAATCGCTCAACCGGACGGCATCACCCTCGTACAGTGTGCCGACGCCTTCCATCTCGGCAGTACCCTGCGCGACGAAGACGTGCAGGAACGGTGCGCTGGGAAGATGTACCGAGGTGCCGGGCAGAATGCGCGCGACGTGCATGGCGGCGTTCTTGTTGTTGATGCGAATCGCCGAATGATCCTTGTAGCGGCCCATTCCGGAGGCAACCGGGATCAGACCGCCGCGCAGCAATTCGTCGTCGATCTCGAGTTGTTCGTACCCGGGAGTGAGTCCACCTTCGTCCGGGACCACCCACATCTGGATGAAATGCACGGGGTCGGAATGCTGTTCGCCGCCAATACGCCACGAATCGTTCTTCTCACTGTGCATGATTCCGGTACCGGCGCTCATGCGCTGGGCGAGCCCCGGATAGATGACGCCGGTGTGGCCGATGGAATCCTGGTGCACGAGTGAACCGCGAAGCACCCACGTCACGATTTCCATGTCCTTGTGCGGATGGGTGTCGAAGCCGGTTCCCGCCAGTACGGTGTCGTCGTTGTTGACGAGAAGCAATCCGTGATGGGTGTTGTCGGGGTCGTAGTGCTGCCCGAACGAGAACGAATGTTTCGAATCCAGCCAGGAGACGCGGGATTTCAAACGATCACCGGAGCGGTGCACATCGATGTGCGGTGTCGTCCGTGGGGCCTGTGCTCGACCAGATGCCATGGCTCCTCCTTCTGTGCCACCGGGATCCATCACTGCCGGATCCACCACTACCGGAATCCACCCTACGACGAACCTGCTGTGTAGTCCGAGCATTGGGCGTACTCGGTGGTGTCGTCAGTTCGTCGACGCGTGCATCTCCCACACGAGTATCTCCGCATCGTCGATCCCCTCGACTCGTTGACCGCCAGTATCCTTGAGACGCAACGAATCTCCCGGACCGAGCAATCCGACTCCCTCGACGTCGACAGTGCCACTGGCAATGAAGCCGTGCACGTACGGTGCGTCCGGCAGGAATACCGACCTGCCGGTCTCGAGGCGTGCAACATGAAGGGCCGCATGTTTGTTGTGCAAGCTGATCGCGCTGTGATCACGATGCGCGGGCATCCCCGACGCCAGGGTGATCAGGCCACCGGCGTCGAGCTCGGTGTTGATGTCGAGTTCTTGATAACTCGGAGTCACTCCGGATTTGTCCGGCGGTATCCACATCTGAACGAGGTGAACGGGTTCGGTGACACGTGAGCCGTCGGCCCGGAAGCGGTCGTTGCGTTCGGAGTGCAGGATCCCGGTACCGGCGCTCATTCTTTGCGCGAGGCCCCGATGGATGACTCCGGAGTGCCCAGCGGAATCCTGGTGAACCAGGGATCCGCTGAGCACCCACGTCACGATCTCGGTGTCGCGGTGCTGATGAGTGTCGAAACCGTAGTCGGCTTCGATGATGTCGTCGTTGTTCACCAACAGAAGTCCGTGCGCGTACGCGGCGTGATCGAAGTTTCCGGCGAAGGGGAAACTGTGACGCGCCGTGAGCCAGCCGTAGTTGAGATGCGCACGTTCGTCAGCTCGTTGGACGACTATCGACGACATGTCAGCTCAGCGTCTCGTGTGCCGCCGGGATGGATCCGAGACGTCCGGCCTGGAAGTCCTCGAAAGCCTGCATGACCTCGGACTTGGTGTTCATGACGAAGGGCCCGGCCATCGCGATGGGTTCGCGGATCGGCTTGCCGCCGAGGATGAAGACCTCGAGGGATTCGGTCCGTGAATCCTGGCGATCGGAAGCGGCGACGGTGATGGAGTCACCACGTCCGAAGACAGCTGTCTGTCCGACACGAATGGGCCGACGCTCGGCCCCGACCGTGCCTTCGCCGGCGAGGACGTAGACGATCGCGTTGAACTCGGGATTCCACGGAAGCGTCAGGCTCGCACCCGGGGCCACAGTCGTGTGGGAGAGCGCGATGGGTGTGTACGTCGAACCGGGTCCGGCGTGGCCGGCGATGTCTCCGGCGATGACGCGTACCAAGGCTCCGCCGTCGGGGGAGGAGAGCAATGCCACCTTGTTGCCGGTGATGTCCTGGTACCGCGGCGCTGCCATCTTGTTGTCGCGGGGCAGGTTGACCCACAGCTGGACACCGTGGAACAGGCCGCCGCTGACGACGAGGTGTTCCGGCGGAGTTTCGATGTGGAGGATGCCGCCACCCGCCGTCATCCACTGGGTGTCGCCGCCGCCGATAATGCCGCCGCCGCCGTTGGAGTCCTGGTGCTCCATGATGCCGTCGATCATGTAGGTGACGGTTTCGAAGCCGCGGTGCGGGTGCCACGGTGTGCCCTTGGGTTCTCCGGGTGCGTAGTTGACCTCACCCATCTGGTCCATGTGGATGAAGGGGTCGAGGGCGGAGAGGTCGATGCCTGCGAAGGCGCGGTGAACGGGGAAGCCTTCACCTTCGTATCCGACCGGTGCGGTGGTGATGCTCTTGACCGGGCGGTCGACTGCCGACTCTGCCGGCTCGTCGAGGCGGGGCAGGGCCAAGATGTTCTCGACTGTCACAGCAGGCATGTCGTACTCCTCGTGTCCGTGAAGCTGAAGTCAGGTAGTTGATTGTTCAACTATCTCATCAGGAGTCAACAAAGTCGAGCCCCGGGTATTCCCGGGGCTCGGCTGGTGTTCGGATCAGCCTGGTGTTCGGATCAGCTCGGTGTCTGGATCAGCGCAACATGCTGCCGAGGGTTCTTGCGGCTGCCATGACCTCGGCGCCCAGCGCTGCTTGGTCCTGGGAGTCGAAGACGGAAATTCCGAGGCTGGAAATGGCGTCGCGGCGTCTGCCTGGGATCACTGCCGAGATTCCCAGGACGGACGGGATGACTTCGCCGACGGTCACTGCATAGCCGCGTGCGCGTGCAGCCGTCACTTCCTCTCGTTCCCCACTCGTCGGCGGGAGTGAGGCAAGAATGGAAAGCCCGGCGGAGCCGCGGTCGATCGGATCGACCTGCCCTGGATGGAACGCGACGTGGACTTTGGCGCTGCGCGGTTCGACCACCATCAGGGCGCGCACTTCGGTGTCGCTCTCGCGGACCACCAGGTGTGCGGTCGCCTCGGTGGCCTCGGCGAGTTCTTGGAGAATCGGGCGAGCGAGGGTGCGCAAATCTTGTTCCACCGGTTCGGCGAGGGTGACCAGGCCGGCGCCGAGAGTGACGCGCTTGAAGGAGTCCTTGCGGCACAGGTGATGAGCCTCGAGTGTGCGGATCAATCGATGTGCGACGGTTCGGTGGACTCCCACGCCGTCGGCGATGTCGGTGACCGACAAGCCGTGCGGATAGGACGTCAGGAGTTCCAGGATCTCGAGTCCGTGGTGCAGCGTTTTCGACATGCTCGAGTCCACTTGAACTGCACTTTTGCGCGGTCGGTGTTCCTCGCTCAGCTCTGACATCAAATCCCTTTCTTGACGTTTGTGAGGTATGCCACCTACGCTTTGAACATATCGCACAGTGTGTGCGATTATCGCACACTTTACGAAGCTGCACAACCTTCGGGTGGATGCAGCGCAGCGTGTTCGGAGAGAACCTTCATGAGCAACTACCGCGTCGTGGCAACGGAGGACGTTGTCGCAATCCATCAGCTGTACGGCCACCAGAGTCATTGCATAGACTCTGGGCGCCAGCAGGATTGGGCGCAGACATTCACCGAAGGCGGTGAGTTTCATTCCCCCAGCTATCCGGAACCCGTGGTCGGTTTCGACGACCTTGCGGCTTTTGCTGCTCGCTTCTACGCTGCGGCGGAAGCTGCCGACGAGGTGCATCGTCACGTTCTGACCAATCTCGTCGTCGAGGCGGTGGACGAGAGTGCTCTGGCAGTGCGCGGGTACCTGCAGATCGTTGCCACCGCTCGCGGCGGCGAGTCGCGACTGGTGCGGATGACGACTGTCGCTGATCGTGTGGTTCGGGTCGGTGAGGAGTGGAAGATCGCCCGCCGCACCGTCTTCCGTGACGACGCGCCCCGAGCATCCGAACACGCTTGAAGTGCCGAAATGTTTCTTGCACAACAATATTCAGTAGGAGAAGTACATCATGACCGAAAGCTCTGACCAGACGAACCCGGGCCGCACCGTAGTGACGCAGATGTCGGCGGTATACCCGGAGTTGGCAGGCAAGGTCGCAGTGGTGACCGGCGCGGCTCAGGGTATGGGTGCGACGTTCGCCGAAGGACTGGCAACGCGCGGCGTACATGTCGTCGGCGCCGACATCAACGAAGAGCAGATGCTCGCCACGGCCGCACGAATCAACACGAACCTGGAGTCGAATGCACTGGCGGACAAGCCGGGTCGCGTCGTCGGAGCCCGGGTCGACGTCACCAAGCCGGACGAGCACGAACTGCTTGCCCAGTTGGCACTGAAGGAGTTCGGCCGGGTTGATTTCTGGATCAACAATGCGGGAATCTTCCCGTTCGCACTGGCCGAGGAGATCACCCCGGAACAGATCGGGGCTACGTTGAGCGTCAATGTCGAAGGAGTGCTCTACGGCGCTCAGGCCGCGGCGCGGCACCTCGGTCCCGGCGGCGCCATCGTCAACATGTCCTCGGTGTCGGCGCTGCGTGTGCGAAAGGGGAGAGGGGCATACTGCACGTCGAAGGCTGCCGTCGCGCACCTCACGGAGTCTCTTGCAGTGGAGTTCGGCGACAAGGGTATTCGGGTCAACTCCATTGCGCCCGGTTACATCGACACGGCGATGACGAAGTGGGTCCAGGAAGATCCGATCGCGCTTGCGAACGCACTCGACGCGGTACCGCTGCATCGTCTGGGCTCGCCCGAAGAGGTCTTCGGCCCGCTGCTGTTCCTGCTCTCGGACAGCGCGCGCTACGTCACCGGGCACAGCATTGCGGTGGACGGTGGTTCGCGGCATGTATGAGTCCATGAAATATCCCGGCGTCGTTCTCGTTACCGGCGGTGCTGCCGGGATGGGAGCGCATCACGCGCGCACGCTCGCCGCGCGCGGTTCGCATGTCTGCATTGCCGATGTTTCGGATTCATCCGGCGTGGTCGACGACATTGTCTCCGCCGGCGGATCGGCGTCCGCTCACCTTCTCGACGTCACCGATGCCGATGCCTGGGACCGGGTTGTCGACGAAATTCGCACCACTCGTGGGGAACTCGGCGGACTGGTCAACAACGCCGGCATCTCGCGTCGGCTCGAATTCATGGACACCCCGAACGACATCTGGGAGCTGACCATGAAGATCAACCTCTTCGGCCCGTTCTACGGTATGAAGGCGGTGGCGCCGCTGATGCGCGAGAGTGGTGGCGGATCGATCGTCAACATCTCGTCCATCGCCGGTCAGATCGGATACTTCTCTCCGGCTTACTCGTCGAGCAAGTGGGGTCTGACCGGTCTGTCGAAGTCGGCCGCAGGCAACTTCGCGCAGTGGGGGATTCGCGTCAACTCGGTGCACCCGGGACTGGTCGGTACGGCGCTGCTCGGCGGCGCGAACGACTTCGTCGCCGCGTCACTGAAGTCGGTTCCCTTCGGACGCATGGGAACTCTCGACGAGATCACCGAAGCAGTGCTGTTCCTGCTCTCGAACAGTTCGACCTACACCACCGGTACGGAACTCACTGTCGACGGCGGGTTGGTGTCGAACGGTCTTTACCACCGCATCATCGCGGAGACTGGAGAACTTTCATGACCGAGCACTGGGACGTCGTTGTCATCGGTGGCGGCGGAGCAGGTCTCGCCGCTGCGGTGTCGGCAGCTGAAGAAGGCGCATCCGTTCTGCTGTTCGAATCCGAAACCGAACTCGGTGGATCCACCGCGCTGTCGGCCGGCATCTTCACGGCCGCCGGAACGAGCGTGCAGGCCGGCCTCGGCGTCGACGACTCGGCAGAGAAGTTCTTCCAGCACTACATGGACCTCAACCAGTGGATGCTCTCACCCGGATTGATTCGTGCGTTCTGCGAAAACGCCGGTCCGACACTGGAATGGCTCATCGGACTCGGCGTCGAGATTCCCGCGGCGATCTCGGGTAACGCTCACCAGCCGGGACTCGCCCAAGCCGGCGTCGAGGACGTCTGGCGCGGCCACGTGCCCAAGGATCAGGGATACGGACTGATTCAGGTGCTGGACAAGGCTCGTCGTAAGCACGGGATCGAGGTCATCTTCGGAACACGGGTGCAGAAGCTGATCGAGGAAGACGGTCGGGTTGTCGGCGTTGTCGCCGACGACATCGAGGTGCCTGCGGGCGCCGTCGTTGTTGCCTCCGGTGGATTCGCGCAAGATCCGGGTTTGGTTGAACGCCACTTCCCGGACGCGAACAAGGCTGGGGACGCGTTGTTCGTCGTCGCGGCGGCGGGTAGCCGCGGAGATCACCTTCGCTTTGCCGAGGACCTCGGGGCTTCGGTGGCCGGCGACGGCTGGGGCTTGATGCTGCCCACCGTCTACTTCCAGCGATTCCATCACTGGCAGGCCGGTTTTCCGCCGAAGTCACGGATCTACGTCAACCAGGACGGCCGGCGATTCATGGACGAGGACAGCTCGTACGCCGTCTCGACCGGCATCATCGACCATCAGGGTGGATACGGATGGATGATCTTCGACGAGAACGCTCGCGTGAATCTGGCTCCGGGATATGCAGATTGGAATCCCGAACGCATCGAGGAAGAAGTTGTTGCCGGTGGCACGATTCGTGCGGACACGATCGAAGACCTCGCAGTGGCAACGGGTGTTCCGGTTGCGACGTTGACGCAAACCCTGCGTCGATGGAACGAGCAACTGCCCAGCGGTCACGACGACGACTTCCTTCGCCATCGCACGTTGCGGAACAAGGGCGCTGTCGGCAACCCGGATCCTATTGCGACAGCACCGTTCTATGCCGCGAAAATCCTTCCGGCAGAGCTCGTATGTACGCATGCGGGAATGGAGATCAACACGGATGCGGCCGTGCTCGGGCGCACCGGAGTACCGATCGAGGGTCTGTACGCGGCCGGTGAGGCGGGCGCCGGAATCCTCGGACTGAGATACGTGGGCGGCGGCAATGCAGTTGCCAACGCTTTGACCATGGGCCGCGTAGCGGGACGTAATGCGGCGAACTACACCAGGACCAGCGCCGAGAGCGTGCCGGTCCATTCCATCGCGCACACCTGACGTCCGACGTCTGCGCGGCACCGAATCCAGTCAGTATCCAATCCAGGCAGGGAACAACATGTCAGAGAATGAGACCATGGCGAGAGCCGAATCCACCGAGGGCAGCAGCGTGGCAACCGAACGACAGTCGACGACGAAGGTAATTCGCGCGGCCATCGTCGGTACCGTCGTCGAGTACTACGACTTCGGTATCTACGGGTACATGGCCACGACGATCGCCGCGCTGTTCTTCGTTTCCCATGACCCGAACGCAGCACTGCTCGGTACTTTTGCAGCATTCGCCGTGGCCTTCTTCCTACGCGTGCCAGGCGGAATCTTCTTCGGCCACATCGGCGACAAGTACGGCCGCAAGAACGCCTTGTCCTGGACCATCCTCCTGATGGTTCTTGCGACAGCAGGAATGGGATTGCTGCCGACTTACGCCACATTGGGTGTGTGGGCGACGTCCATCCTCGTTCTGGCTCGTTGCCTGCAGGGCTTCGCGGCCGGCGGTGAACTCGGCGGAGCCAACGCGTTCGTCTCCGAGTCCGCTCCCAAGCGGTGGCGTGCGACGCAGACGTCGATGGTCAACACCGGCACCTACCTGGGTTCGTTGGCAGCTTCGCTCATGGCTCTCGGCCTGACCTCGGTGTTCTCGCAAGAGCAGATCCTCGAATGGGCTTGGCGTATCCCGTTCCTGCTCAGCCTGCTGATCGGTGGTATCGGTATCTGGATCCGTAGCCAGATGGAAGACACTCCTCAGTTCGAAGAACTGCAGGACAAGGGTGAGACCAAGAAGCTTCCCATCCGGGAACTGCTCAGCACGTCCGGCGGCAGCGTCGTCAAGATCATCATGTTGGGCGCACTCATTACCGGTGGCTACTACATCGCCTCGGTGTATGCCGCGACTTACCTGCAGACCACTGGTGGTCATTCGTCACGGGTTGCGTTCCTTTCCACTTCTCTTGCACTGGTTCTCGGCGTCATCACCTTGCCAATCTCGGGATACATGGCAGACAAGTACGGGCGTCGACCGGTGCTGTTCGCCGGTAGCGCCGCCGCCGTGGTTCTCGGAATTCCGATGTTCATGATGATGGCCGGTTCCGGCATCTGGCAGGCGGTAGTCGGTCAGTCGGTGCTCTTCATCTGCGTTTCCGTTGTCAACGGTGCTTCGTACGTGACCTATGTCGAAATGTTGAAAGCATCAGTGCGGTACAGCGGTCTGGCCCTGGGTAACAACGTCACCAACATGTTCCTCGGCGGCACCGCGCCTTTCATCGCCACCTATCTCATCAGCTTGACCGGTAACTCTCTCGCTCCGGCTGGATACTTCGTCTTCTGTGCGGTGATCACCCTCGTCACGGTCTTCTTCATCAAGGAGACCAAGGGTGTTGAACTGCAGGTTGATTGATCCTCGGGTAGAACAGGAGCGTGACCGTGTCCCTCGCTGACAAGCAAGAAATCACCGAAGTCCTGTATCGCTATGCTCGGGCCGTCGATCGGAAGGATTTCGACAGCGTGGCCCTCTGCTACTTCGACGATGCGATAGACAACCACGGTGGATACATCGGAACCGTCGACGGGCTGATCGAAGACATGAAGCTCAGACACAAGACGATCGACTCGTCGATTCACTGCATTTCCAACGTATTGATCGACGTCAACGGCGATGTCGCTCAGGCCGAGTCGTACTGCTTGTGCTTCCTGCGGCAGGAGCGATCAGATACGGACGCGGTGCAGACCCTCGCGACGATCAAATGCCGTTACGTCGACAGGTTCGAAAGGCGCCATGGTGAATGGCGAATCGCGGATCGGATCGTCGTGTTCGACGAATCCCGTGAAGACGTGATCGAGAACGTCTTACCCACGGACTGGGTGACGCAACGTCGATCCTTCGACGATCCGGTCTACACCAGGACGCCTTGACCAGTAGTGCAGACGAAGGCCTTCACACACGATGTGTGTGAGGGCCTTTCTTCTGTTCAGCGCTTGGTCAGTCCACTACATCCGGCGCCGCGACCTCGGTCAAACAGCCGTCCGAGAGTCGAAGCCAGCGTTCGACCTTCGCCTCGGCCAGGAATCTCTCGTCGTGGCTGACCACCACGAACGCCCCCTGATATGCATTCAGGGCACTTTCGAGTTGAGCAACGCTCACCAAGTCGAGGTTGTTGGTCGGCTCGTCGAGAAGAAGCAGCTGCGGGGCCGGATCGGCGAAGAGAACGCACGCCAATGTAGCCCGCAGTCGTTCACCGCCCGAGAGGGCAGCGACGGGAAGATGAGCACCCGCACCCCGAAAGAGGAAGCGCGCCAGTATGTTCATGCGTTCCGGCGCCGGGAGATTCGGAGCAGACAATGCAAAGTTCTCGGCGACGGTGCGCGTGGGGTCGAGAAGGTCGAGCCTTTGCGACAGGTAGGCCACCCGACCGTCGGCTCGCTTGATCTCACCGGAAGTCGGCGCCAAGTCCCCATTGACGATTCTCAGTAACGTCGACTTTCCGACGCCGTTCGGCCCCGTCAAGGCGATACGTTCCGGCCCTCGAATGGCCAGGTCAGCCCCGGGGTCGGTGAAGATCGCGCGATCGTCGAACGCGAATTGCATTCGCTCACCGAGGAATACCGTCCGGCCGGCGGGTACGTGGGTTCTCGGGAGTTCGAGCGAAATCGTCTGATCGTCGCGAAGAGCGCGGCCGGCTTGGTCGAGTCGGTCCTTCGCCGCGTCGACCCGGGCGAGGTGTGTCTCGTTGGCCTTGCCGGACGACTCCTGAGCATTGCGCTTCATGGTCCCCGCAAAGATCTTGGGCAAGCCCGCGTTCCCGAGATTGCGGGCGGCGTTACTTGCGCGTCGCGAAGCACGTTCTCGGGCCTGCTGCAGCTCGCGCTTCTCTCGCTTGACCTCTTGCTCGGCGTTGCGGATGTTCTTCTCCGCCACTTCGCGAGCCGAGCGTGCCGCGGCTTCGTAGTCGGTGAAATTGCCACCGTAGAAGCTGATCTCGCCGCTGTGGAGTTCGGCGATGCGGTCCATACGGTCGAGTAGGCCTCGATCGTGGCTGACGACGAACAGGCAACCACTCCACTCGTCGAGAACGTCGTAAAGCCTGCGGCGCGCGTCCAGGTCGAGGTTGTTGGTGGGTTCGTCGAGGAGAAGGACATCGGGGCGTCGCAGGAGTTGCGCGGCCAGTCCGAGCGAGACGACCTGCCCGCCGCTCAGAGTGTCGAGGCGACGATCGAACGTCATGTCGGCCAAACCGAGTCGACCGAGTTGGGCTCGCGTTCGCTCCTCGATATCCCAGTCGGACCCGATTGTGGTGAAGTGTTCTTCTCGTGTGTCTCCGGATTCGACAGCGTCCAACGCAGCGAGCGTTGGAGCGATGCCCAAGACCTCGGCAACGGTCAGATCGCCCGTCAGTGGCAGGTCCTGCGGAAGGTATCCGAGAACCCCGTCGACAGACACACTTCCCGAGCGCGGGTGCAGTTGACCGGCGATCAGTCTGAGCAAAGTGCTTTTCCCGACGCCGTTCTGGGCAACCAGTCCGGTTCGGCCACCGGGCACAGTGAAGGACAGTTCGTCGAAGACCGGAGTATCGTCCGGCCAGGCAAATGACAGATTCGAGCAAACGATATAGGTATCGGGCATGAATAGACCTCAGGTGTTGTGCGGGCGCGGCAACGCTGCTCCGCGAAGAGTCGGGTGAGTGAACGACAACATGGCCACGACGGCAGCGCTCCGAGGCGTCTGCCGGTGGCCGTCATGCCCGGTTTTATCCGGAGATGTCGAGTTCACCAACCATGTCTGATCCTTTTTGGTCTGTGTCGTTTAATCCGACGATAACAGGAGCCGGTATTTACATACGAGCAATACCGGCGCAGAGAAGTTCGACCAGTCGTCGATACACCCGATCCGGGTCGGTGCCGGCCGGTTGTCCCTCTACCGATTCGAGGATGCAGAAGCCGTGCAGCGCGCTGCGAAGAGACCACGCCGCCTGCTCCGAATCATCCGGGCTCAGACCGTATCCCGCGATCACCTTGTTGATGACTTCGACCACCTCGCCGACGGCGGAGACCAGATCGGGATGCGGAGCGGTGGGGTAGCGATCGGTGATGGCGTAGAGGCCGGGGTGCGCTCGGACGAAGGCGCGCCATGCGTCGGCAAGCGCCATGACGGCGTCGTCGCGAGAGAGGCCGACCGCGGCGGCGCGCAATTGTTCGGCGAGGAGGTTGCGTGCGAGGAGGCTGAGTTGATGTTGGACGTCGTCGACCCCGTCGACGTGTTTGTAGAGGGCTGACTGCCGGACGTCGAGGGTCTCGGCGAGTTGACTCAGTACCAGAGCGTCGGCGCCTTTGCTGTCGACCAGGTCGGCTGCGGCCGCGATCACGCGTTCACGGGTAACCGGAGTTCTCATGTACGCATCTTCCCTGTATGACAGGCCTCGCGCTGGTGATACATTATCACCATGAGTGATGATGTATTGCCGGGCGCGTTGTCCGGCGACCACCTGCGCCGTCGTGACCTGCGCGTAGTCGTGACCGGTGCATGCATCCTCGGGTTGACCTCGGTGCTCTACGAACTCTCCGGGGTGTCGCCGTCGACGGGTGCGTTCTTTCGGTGCCTCTATGCGCTCGTCCCGCTCGGCGTACTCGTGCTCGTCCAGCGCCGCCGGTCACCCCGGCCGTCTTCGGGGCCCTGGATTGTGAAGTCTTCACTTGCCGGCGCTTTCCTCGGAATCGATCTGGTGCTCTGGCACGAGTCGATTCATTCGATCGGGGCAGGTCTTTCGACGGTGATCCTGAACCTGCAGGTGCTGTTCGTCGCAATCCTCGGCTACGTTGTTCTGCGCCAACGGATCGGCCGGGAATTGGTCGCGAGCCTTCCGTTGCTCTTCGTCGGAGTTGCTCTGGTGGCCGGGACGAGCACCACGCTCACGGGATCGAATCCTGCTGTCGGAGTGTCGTTCGCCATGGTCGCGGCGGGTGCCTACGCGGTCTACATCTTCCTCATGGGTCTGGCCACTCGGGCGGCGGGCAGAACGGCTCTGCCGATGTTCGTCTCGACCGGAGCCACTGCCCTCACGGCAGGTGTCTACGGCCTCGTGAGTGGAACTTTGGATCTGACGCCTTCGCTCGTAGCTCAAGGCTGGCTTGTGCTGCTCGCGTTGGTGTCTCAGGTAATCGGGTGGCTGCTGGTGGCCAGCGCCAGTCAGCGTCTGCCTGCCAGTGCCGTCGCCGCCAGCCTCGTGTTGCAATCGGCGTCGGCCCTGTTGTTCGGTGCGGTGTTGCTTGCGCAGACCCCGACACTCGTCCAACTCGCGGGTGCCGGAATGATTCTCGCCGGAGTGGTTGTCGCGACGCGGACACCCCCGAAGAAGTCCTCGACGACTGTTGTCGGAAAACGAATGGAGACAAGCGTATGACCACGGCGGCTGACCGCATCTACATCAACGGCGATATCAGGCCCATGGACAGTACGGTCGGCGACAACCCGACCGCCATTGCTGTAAAGGGCGGCAGATTCGTCGCCCTCGGAACTGATGCCGAGATCTCGGCGTTGTCCGATCACGACACCGCTGTCGTCGATCTTGCCGGAGCGGTGGTTGTTCCAGGGTTCATCGAGACGCACCTTCATCCGATGATGTGGGGTTTGATGCTCGGTGGTGTCGACGCAACGACGGGTGCGTGCCCCACCATCGAGAAGTTGATTGCGGCGTTGGCTGCGCGGGCCGCGATCACACCAGTCGGCGAGCCCATCGAAGCCTGGGGCTTCGACGACAGCCTCGTGGCGGACGATCGCGGCCTGACCGCGGCTGATCTCGACAGGGCTTCCGCCGAGCATCCGATTCTGGTGCGGCACTTGTCTGCTCACGGGATCTATGTCAACTCGATCGCACTGGAGAAGGCCGGGATCGATTCGACCACGGTCGATCCGGAGGGTGGTGTCATCGTCCGGGACAGGGACGGTGTACCCACCGGTGAGCTGTGTGAGATTCCGGCAATGTCGCTCGTACACGGCCTGGTTCCGGAAATGAATCCGGATGCATCCAAGACTGCGATGCTGCGGGCGCAGGAAGTCATGGCTTCGGTGGGCGTGACGAGTTTCCACGACATGTACGTCACGGCCGGGATGTACCAGGCGTACCGGCAACTCGATACCGATGGTGACCTGCGTCTGCGTGCGCGCCTCTATCTTGGGCACGGGGTGCACGATCAGTTGGGTGAGCTCGCCGATCCGAGCGACCGAATCCGTGTGGGTGGCGTCAAGCTCATTTCGGACGGGTCGATTCAGTTGCACACTGCTGCTCTGAGCGAGCCTTATCACGATCTGGATGGATGTCATTGCGGCGGAATGGCGATCCCGGCAGGTGCACTCGGGTCACTCGTCGAGGAGCATCACGTTGCCGGTCGGCAGGTTGCTATCCACACCAACGGTGATCAAGCCATCGATTTTGCATTGGACGCAATTGCTGCGGCGCGGGCGGCGCACCCGGACATCGAAGTCTCACATCGACTCGAGCACGTTCAGACCTTGCGGGAAGATCAGATCGCGCGAATGGTCGAACTCGGGGTGGTGGCGTCGATCTTCGTGAACCACGTCTACTACTGGGGCGACCGGCATCGCGATCGTTTTCTCGGACCGGGTCGCGGCGAACGGATCAGTCCCGTGGCGTCGGTGGTGGCGGCCGGTCTTGCTTACGCGCTGCATTGCGACTGCCCCGTCACTCCGGTGAACCCGCTCTTCACCATGAACACAGCCGTACATCGCGTGACGCGAGAAGGTCATGTTCTGGGTGCAGATCAACGGGTTTCCGCGTCCGATGCGTTGGCCGGCTACACGAGTGCCGCCGCTCGTCTCACCGGTGAGTCATCGGACAAAGGTCGGATAGCGGTGGGACTTTTGGCGGATTTTGTTGTGCTCGACGGAGATCCGTTGCACAGCGCTTCGATGGATTTGAATGAATTGTCGGTCCTGCGCACGGTTGTCGGCGGTGAGACCGTCTTCGAGGCATAGTCGCACACTTTATTTTACTTTGCATTTGGGTGTCGGTAGTCAACTCCTTACCGGCGCCGGTGACTATCGGTGTACGTGGGCCGGGAAGCGAATTTGCTTCCCGGCCTACTGCTTTGGGCCCGGCGGGCGTGTTCGCGATTCGATGATGCGAAAAGCTGTTGGTGGAGTGTTGATTTCGCCAGCGCTCGCGTTGTCATAGCCGGCCGATCCGGGACCCTGCAGCGATTGATCGCGCCCTTCCTCGGCCGCACATGTGAAACCGATGTGACTCCTCGTCGAATGCGTTTATTCCTTCTGTTTGCTCGAGGGTCGCTGTCATCTGTGTGCAAGCGTGTGAGGATGCTCGGGCGAGCCTGGAGTATGTAGAACGTGTTCTCGTTGACAATCGAACGAATCGTCCTTTCGGTCGCAGGTGCTATTTTGCACACTAGTTGCGATGCACAGCTAACTAGTTCAAACAGCACTGGTCAGAGTGCAATATTCACGCTTTGTGGGTTCCGGAATCCCTTCTGAACGTTTGACCAGTAAAACCACCACAAAAGCTGATACGTGTGATAAAAATTGATTTCGAAGCGGAACAGTAGCTACGTATGAGCGAGGGCATACACAGCATCTCGGTTCGGCTTGCAAGCTTTCTGCAACATGTTCGGCGCTTTGTAGTTCGGCACTTTTGATGTTCGGCATTTTGACGTTCGGCACCGATGACGGATGTACCTGGATCCGTCATCTCTTCACCCATACCCGGCAACGGGACAGATGAAATGAGTCTTCACATGCCTCGATTTTTCCCGGTCGGGGGCGGACACGAATCCCGTCTCCCCCGGCGCGCCACTGCTGTGTTGGCGGCGCTGCCGGCTGCACTGCTCCTCGCGACCTCGGGTGCGTTGCTCGCACCAGGTATCGCCTCGGCCGCCCCGGGCGACGACATCACGGACCAGTGCCTGGAGATGTCCCAGGACGGTGGACCCTGGGTGAAGCCAGCGGCCTTCGATCCCAGTGGAACCGACTACATCCCGATCCCCGGTGACGAGGGCACGCAGTTGGCCTTCAACGTTCGTAATGTCTGCGACCTGCCCGCCACCCTCACTCTTTTCAGTGAGAGCTGGTCCGTCTCGGGCGGCGGCACTGCGACAGTGCGGGGCAAGCTCGACGGCCAGGTCGGCCAGCAGTTCGTCATCGGGCCGAATGCGGATTCGTCGACTCGGATCGAGCTGGTGAAAACGCCTCTCGCACAGAACGCCAACGTGATGGCCGGTTTCATGATCGGCATCCCTGCCGGCGAAGTTTTGCAGGGATACGAGATCAACCCCGGCTGGGGTCTCGTCCTGGTGGAGGGCGAGCCCGCCGTGGTTGCTCCCAGTGCGCCGACCGGTTTGACTCTGGGTTCGGCCGAGGTAGAGGCGGGCACACCCGTCAAGGTCTCCGGCAAGGCAGAGCCGAACAGTACCGTCACCGTGACCGGAGGCGGCGCCACCTGCACAGCCACCGCGGATACGAGCGGGAACTTCAGCTGCAATCTGACGATCACCACGCCCGGCAGTCATCCGATTACCGCCACGGCGACAAATGCGGGTGGGACCAGCCCCGCCTCCACGGCGGTCACGGTCAAGGTCACAGCGAAAACCACCGATCCGGGTGGCAGCAGCAGCGGTTCGCTCGGCAGTAGCACCGGTTCGCTCGGAAGCCTGGACCTGTTCGGAAGCCTGGGCGGATAGCCCTCCGGCCCACGCGGCCACTTAGACCTCGCGATGCGCGGGGCGATCTCGAATATCTCCGCGCATCGCCAGCCTTCTCGGCCACCGAATTCATTCGGCGGCTTCGATTCCCATGCCCCTTCCAGGGCTGTTTCACCGGAGTGCACATCCGCACGGCCCGGGCTCAACCAAGCGCGTCGGATGTCCCGCCGCGAACTGCACAGGAGGAATACCAGATGAACAAGACCACAAAGGGCGCAATCGCCGCTGGTGCGGCTGCCGTTCTGCTCGCCGGCGGTGCCGGAACCATGGCCGCGTGGAACGCGTCCACCAACACCACGGGCGCCGGCACGGTCACCGCAGGATCGATGGCAGTTTCCGAGACCACTGCTGGCACCTGGAAGTGGGTCGGCGGCAGCAAGGACGGACAGGCGTTTGCGCCCACCGACAAGCTGGTCCCGGGCGACAAGGTCGCTTACACCTCGGTGTACCAGGTGACCCTGAACGGCACCAACCTGAAGGCCACCCTCACTCCCACCCTCGGCAACCTGACCGGCTCGCTGAAGGACGCGAATCTGCTCACCGTGAGCCCGTCGAGCACCAACGTCTCGCCGATTACCGCGTCCGGCCCCATCTCGTTCACCACCGAGGTGGAGTTCAAGGCGGATACCACCGGTCAGGTCGGCGCCGCCGGCACCGCCACCATCGGTGCCGGAACGATCCTCCTCGAGCAGACGCTCACCCCTTAATTCGAGACCAGAAGAAGGTCACGTGAAGACCCAATACAAATGGGCGATCGCAGCGTCGTCGGTTCTGCTCATCGGGTTCGTCTCGGTGCAGCAGACCGGCGCGCTGTGGCGCGATACCGCAGAATCGACCGGCGGCACTATCCAGGCGGGCATGCTCGATATCTCTGCCGGTGGCGAAGGGGTCAAGCAGTTCAACCTCGATGGGTTCAAGTTGGACAACAAGGGCCCGGGCGACAGCATTCAGATGCCTCTGCCGGTGATCAACTCCGGCAACGTGCAGATGAGCTACGTGCTTTCCGACGTGGTTCTCAATGGCGCCACCCCGCCGCCGCTCACCCTGCGGGTGGCCAAGGTGGCCAACGAGGCAGCATGCACCGCAACCGGTGATGTGGGTGCAGAGCTCTACAACGGGTCCATGGACGGCGCCGGCTTTGCTCAGGCCCAGCTTGTGCCGGCCGGTCAGGTGCAGGTGCTGTGCCTGCGGGCCACGTTAGGCCAGGGCGCGGCAGCGAGCCAACAGTCCAACGCGACGTTCACTTTCGACGCAAGCTCGGTGAGTCAGTCATGACCGTCACCGCGAGAAGCCAGCGCGCGGGCGATCGTGCCGAGTACCAACCCCGGCACAGCGCACACGTGGAAAAGTCTGAGCGGCAACATGATCCCGAACAAGGTGGAGACGACAAGACCACCCTCTGGTGGTGGACGCGCACCATCGTCTCGTGGGTGCTGTTGCTGCTGATGGTCGGACTTCTCGCGGTGATGGTCGTCATCCCTCGACTCACCGGCTCGACCGCGTACACGGTGCTCACCGGTTCAATGGAACCGACCATGCCTCCCGGCACGCTCATCGTGGTCAAGCCGACACCCAACGAGGATCTGACCACCGGGGACGTGATCACGTTCCAGCCTGTCTCCGGCGATCCCGCCGTGGTTACCCACCGCATCGAGGGCATCTACTACACCGGTGAAGGTGAGCGTCGCATCCATACTCGCGGCGACAACAACCCCATCGCCGACTCGTGGTCGTTGGTACCCGAGCAGATCCGTGGCCGGGTCATTTATTCGGTTCCGTATCTGGGCCGGGTGAACTCGGTGATCAACGGGCAATCGCGGTCGATTCTCACTACAGGCGTGGCTGCGGGCCTGGCTGTATATGCCGTGTGGATGATCGTCAGCGGCATCCGCGACAAGCGGGGCAAAGCCGATGACGACGAAAGCGGCACCGACTCGACTCCTTCCGGCCCGGAGTTCGGCGCGCCAGTATTGCCCGCCGACCCATCGGCACCAACCTCCGAATCGAAATAGGACAGCAGAATGTCTACAGAACAGAAATCGGGCGGCGACGCGCGTCTCGGGGCGCGGATGCGAAGCCGTCTGGGCGAGACCGGTTGGATACGAACCCGGGCCGTGCTCTCACTGGGTATGGTCCTGGGCCTCGGAGCGGTCGGCACGATGGCGGCGTGGTCCGACAGCGCTACCGCGACCACAGGAATGTTCAGTACTTCGTCGGTCCAGCTGAAAATCGACAATCAGCGGCCTGCCCACCAGTTCACCGAACTCAAGCGCAACAGCATGTTGCCAGGCCAGAGTGAGGCCGGGGCGTTGACGGTACAGAACACCGGAACGGCCGACTTTCAGTGGGCCGTATCCGCCGCTGCCACGGGATCATCCGCGCTGATCGGCAAGCTCAAGGTGTCCCTCCACCAAACTGGCGCCAATGACGGCAGCACCTGTTCGGGACCGATCATCGGCACGCAGCAGGCCTTCTCCGGCAACCCGACGCTCGTCTCGGGCAGGTCACTCGCAGCTGGTGTGTCCGAGCAGGTGTGCGTAAAGGTCACCGTCGATGCCACCGCGGGTCAGACCGAGCAATTCAAGATCGCCGACCTCGGCTTCAACTTCACCGCAACGGGGCAGTGATCATCGAGATGGACAGCACCGATGAGGAGGTGACCGTGGGACGCAATCGTGGCAAGGAAATTGCCTTGAATGTGGCTGCGGTCGCCGGGCTCATCTGCATCATCGCTACTCTCGCGTCCCTGATATTCGGGATCAAGCCGTTGGTGTTTCGCTCGGGTTCGATGGAACCGGCGATCTCCACCGGTGCGCTGGCGCTGGCGAAGACGGTGCCTGCAACTGAACTCTCAGTCGGCGACGTGATCAGTGTCGACAACGACCAAGGCGTTCGCATCACCCACCGCGTGGTCGAACTCGAAGCGGCCGGCGCGGACACCGTGCTCGCCACGCTCAAGGGCGATGCCAACAATGTGGCTGATCGACTGCCCTACACCATCACCGAGGCAGACCGCGTGTTCGCCAGCGTTGGCGGGCTCGGCTACGTCGTTGCTTGGCTTTCCAGCCCGCTCGCAACTTTCCTCGGCGGCGGATTGGTAGGCGCGGTGCTGGTCATCGCATTTGGACGAACTAAAGACCGGCGTCTGGAGAATGCCCGCGCCGCCACTACAAATGACGCCCGCGTCGATGCTGACGAAACCTGCGGGGAGCTTCAGGAGGCTCATAATGATTGAAATGCGACGGGCTAGCACCCGCATGAAGTCGCTGCGGTCGTTGATCGCCGTCGGCGGCGCTGCTGCAATGGCTTTCGGTCTGGCTCAGGCCACTGGGACATTGGCCAATCCAACTGACGTGGTCAATTCGACTGGCGCACAGGTGGCGACGGGCAACTTCTATCCGACGCCTTTGACCTCGACTGTGAACTGCTCGACATCGGGAGGATTAGATCTACTGGGGCGTAGAGCAAACCTGAGCTGGCCCGCGGTTCCAGGTGTCACGGGATACAAAGTGGTATTCGTCAGGAAATCCGACCCGAGCTACATCGTTCGAACGGATAATCTGTCGGCGAGTCAAACGTCGATCAGTGGAATTACCCATGGCAGTCGCAATGTGATGTGGGCGCGGGTGTACACCGTGAACGGATCGGCGATCTCATCTGGTTTCAGGTCCTCTGTCGAGATAACCCACAAGGACCTCACTTCCAACAGGACCGAATGTCAGGGCGACACTGGTCCGTCGTTGGCGAATCAACCGTGGGAGAACGTCTCCACCTGGGATCCGAGCACCCCGGCGCCGAATGGAGGGAATCCCCTGAGCAGGATGCAGGCCGAAGCGATGGTTGCGACCGAGCCGGATGCTGTCGAGTCGGATTCGAGCACCTCGCAAGCTCCGTCGACGAGCGAGACCGCCTCTCCGGCAACGTCTACCGAGTCGACCAGCACCACCGAGGCCCCGACCGCCACGACGACGCCGGACACGACAACCCCGGCACCGACCACGCCGGGAACCACATCGCCGGGAACCACATCGCCGGAGACTTCTCCGACGGCAGATCCGAAGCCGGTGCTTACTGACACAGTCGAGAATGGTGATCTCACCGGAGGCTGGACCGCAGGCGGGAACAAGGTCGCGGTCGTCGACGCTGACGGTAACGAACTTGCAAGCGGCCGTGTCGAATCGGGCTCAAACCTGCACTGGTACAACGACGAGCTGTGGATTGTCGGGGCAACCGAGGTCTACCGCATCATGAAATCGCCGCAGGACGGCGCGTGGAAGTTCTACAAGGACAGTGGGCAGAACATGCCTGACTTCGGGTAGCGGCTCATTGCTCGACCTCTCGACTGTGCCCCCGAGTCTCCGGACCCGGGGGCACGGCCAACAGTTTGTTGATCGGTGCGAGATCGAAATAGTCACGCCAGGCCACAATTTTAGAGTCCGCGATCTCGAAGATTCCCATGACCGGCAGGACCACGTGTTTGTCGCCGAGGTCGAATCGGTCGGTCCGTTCGTTGAGTACAGTCGCACCGTTGGCGGACTGGTGATGAATCGTGAATTCGATCCCACCGAAGGCGGAGATGAAGCCTTCGAGGAAATTCAGGATTTCGGTGCGTCCGACGATCGGCGCCATCGGAATATTATGGTAGACAGCATCTTCACTGAAGTACGACGCGATTGTCTCGGCACTACCGAGCTTCCACTCGGCGCAGAAGGCAGTGACCAGTTCTTCGGGGCTCATGGTGTGACCTCTCGACAGGGTGAGACGTTCAGGTGCAAACTTTGATGGCGGCGCACGAACATGCTCGGGACCCAACGTGGTGGGGATTCGGAATCGATTGTGACGTGCGAACTGTTTTCGAGAAGGACTGCGATCGCGGTCTTTGCTTCCAGACGAGCCAACGCCGCCCCGACACAGAAATGCGCTCCTTTGCCGAAGGCGAAATGCGCTCGGGGATTGACCCTGTCGAGATTCATGACCTGTGGTTCGGTGAATGACTCAGGGTCGCGGTTCGCCGAGCCCCACAGCAGTATGAGATGACTGCCGGCAGGTAGCGGCACGCCGCCGAGTGTTGTGTCTGCGTTGACATGTCGGTGATGTCCGCGAAAGGGTGACTCGAGCCTGAGTGTTTCTTCCAGGAACGCGCCCACGAGTAGAGGGTCCTCGCGCAGTTGCGTCTGTATCGCGGGGCGCTCGGCGAGTAGCCGTGCAGAGTTCGCGATCAACCCGGCGGTCGATTCGCCACCTGCGCCGACGAGTTGCACCAGCATCAGCACGGCCACGTCCTCGCTGAGTTCGCCTGCGTCACAGCAACGGACGAGATCTCCGAGTAGATCATCGACCGGGTTGTTCCGCGCCTGACGAAACTTGCCGTACAGATACCCGGTGAGTTCCGCCGCCGAGGCGACGACGCCTGTCAACCGTTCTGCGGTCACGATGCCGCTGAGAAGTTCGGTGCTGTCGTACGACCACGCCAGCAATTGGGGGACGTCGTGTGCCGGCAGGCCGATCAGCGTGGCAACCATCTGCAGCGGCAGCGCGTCCGCTACCGACGTGACCCATTCGATCCGTCGACCGTCGAAGCCGTTGTCCCACAACTGCTGCGTGTACTCGGTCATCGCCGGCTCGAGTGCTCGTATACGTTTGGCGACCAGTGTCGGCAAGACAAGTTTGCGCTGGTGCTGATGGTCAGGGTCATCAGCAGTGGCGAGAACGTGAACAGCCTTCCCGCCGCCGTTCATGTCGAATGTCACGGCCGAACCGTCCGGTGTCCGAACCAGTACGCCGGTGAGGTTGGAGGAGAAGTCATCGGTACGGGAAACGGCTTCGGTGACCAATTCCCACGTCGACACCAGATAGAAGTCGGTATCAGGAATTCGGTACACGGGGTGCTCGCGCCGGAGTACGTAGTAGAGCGGGTAAGGGTCGTCGATGTTCGGCGGCAGGAAAGGGTTGATGTCGAGCGTCGATGGTGTCACGAAGGGAAGATTTCACGGCCAGGAAGGAGAAGTCAACAGGTGGAAAAGGCCTCTGAACTGGGACTTTGTAAGAATCTCACGCATGTTGGGCCTTCCGGGCTTCACCCAGGTCAGGGGCTCGCAGTCTTCCCCAGCACAGAGATTTTTGATTGAATCTGTCTCAAAGTGAGACGAGGTGACGGAGAGTGACCGGTGCGAACGAGCGTCGCGCCGCCGACTGGTTGGCCGGCGGTAACCGCAGTGAACTCGCAACCGAGCGCATCTTCGCGGCTGCGGCAGAGCTGATTCGAGAACAGGGATTCGATCGGTTCAATGCCGACGACGTCGCTGCCCGCGCAGGCTGTTCGCGGGCAACGCTCTACCGCCACGTAGGTGGCAAGTCCGCGATCCGCGAGGGGTTGTTGTCACGAGGCGCGGCATCCGTGGCGAGCCAGGTTGCCACTGCGGTCGAATCACTGCGCGGCGACGAGCGGATCGTAGAGTCGATCCTCGTCGCCGTCGACGCGATCAGATCCGACGCTGCGATGAGCCACGGCCTTGCGGCGGCGCGGGCCAACGGAATCGACGAGTATCTCGTGTCCTCACCACTGCTGCCGCGTACTGCGCTGGAACTTGCAGGATTGGATCCTGAAGGGAATGAGTCGCAGTGGGTGGTTCGGATCGTGTTGATGCTGTTGGCGTGGCCTCTTGCAGACACGGCCGCCGAACGACGAATGGTCGAGTCGTTCGTCAGCTGAAGAGAAGGACTCCACGTTCGTGAGAAGTGCAACGGGTCGGTCGCTGGTGCAGAGTGTTCGTGCATTCGTTCATCGGCTCGGTACCCTGAAGTCTGTCTGCTGCCGCGAAGGAGAAAGTCACGATGGTCGTACGCAGACCCCGCGACCGTAAGCAGCAGATTCTTACAGCTGCAGGTGAGCTTTTCCGTGAGCACGGATATCACAACGTGTCCGTCGCACAAGTGGCTGCGGCAGTGGGAATCACGGCGCCTGCGCTCTATCGGCACTTCAAGAACAAGCCGGATCTCCTCTACGCTGCGGTCAACGCCGGCATCGAATCGCTCTACGATCGGGTCGCGGGGTCCGAAGATCTGAAATCGCTGATCACCGAACTTGCGGCATCGGTGTCCAGACGTAGGGGTCTGTCACTTCTGTGGCAGCGAGAGGCACGTTACCTGCCTGACGAGCAGCGTGAGGAACTGCGTTCGACTCTCAAGAGCGTTGCCTCACGCGATGCGGCACTGATCCGAACTGAACGCCCCGACCTCGACCAGGAAGACAGCTATCTGCTCGCCTGGGCTGTCATCGCAGTCTTCAACAGTGTGTCTTCGCGCCGAGTCTCCTTGCCGAGGCGTCAAATGGAACTGTTGCTTGCCGAATTGGCGGACCGCGCTGCATACACGGAGTTGGGTCGTTCGGAAGTGAAAGTCGCGGGAGCAACGGGTCATCTTCTGGTTGTGATGCCCAGACGTGAACTCTTGTTGACCGAAGCGATTCGGTTGTTCGACGAGCGCGGATATCAGGCAGTCAACACCGAGGACATCGGCGAGGCTGCAGGAACAACAGGACCGAACGTGTACAACCACTTCGATGCCAAGATCGACCTACTGACCGCGGCGGTCTCGAGAGGCGGCGAGCGGCGACGGCTCGGCGTTGCCCAGGCGCGCGGCACCGCAACCGGGCCGGAGGACGCGCTGTCCGGATTGCTTGTCGCACATATCGATTTCGCGATCAACGAGCGTCATTTGATCGGGTTGTTGATCAGCGAACTCGACCAACTACCGGACAAGTTCCGCCGCACGTGTGAACAGAACCAACGTGAGTACGTCGCGCTATGGGTCAAGATGCTCGAAGAAGTCCGTCCGGGCCTCGAGTCCGCCACCGCCAGGATCACCGTCAATGCCACTTTGACAGTTGTGGAGAACGCCGTCCGAATCGGCCGGCTTCGCCGTCGCGACGACCTGTCGGACAGACTCTTCGAGATCGGCTGCGCCCTGCTGCTGGGCGCATGAAAAATTCGGGTAAGCGCCACGGGCGGCAGATCGACTCACGAAACTGATCGGAGACGTCATGCGTTTCGACGCAACAGAACTGGCGATCGAGGAACTCGATCTTCAGGCAGAAGTACGGGAGTACCTCGACCAGCGACTCACCCCCGGTACCTACCCGCTCGGGCTCGGGATGTCCGGGGCGGTGGATCCGGTGTTCTCGCGAGATCTGGGTAGACGTGGGTGGCTCGGCATGTCGCTGCCGAAGGAATACGGCGGGGGCGGACGGTCAGCAGTGGATCGATTGGTCGTCGTGGAAGAACTTCTCGCGCGGGGAGCGCCGGTCGGTTATCACTGGATCGGAGACAGACAGTCGGGTCCGAGCATCGCCGCCAACGGCACAGAAGAACAGAAGCGGTACTTCCTTCCCGGTATCGCGAGCGGTGAGTTCTCGTTCTCGATCGGGATGAGTGAGCCCGACGCTGGTTCGGACCTGGCATCGGTACGCACTCGCGCCGAACGTGTCGATGGTGGCTGGAAAGTCAACGGCACCAAGATCTGGACTACGGGCGCCTTCCACGCCACACACATACTCGCCCTGCTTCGAACTTCGGCAGACAAGCACAACGGACTCACTCAGCTGATCGTCGATCGCGACAGCGAGGGCCTGACCGTCTCACCCATTCCGTTCATCGACGGAAGTGAGGACTTCTGCGAGGTGTCGTTCCAGGACGTTTTCGTGCCGGACTCGCGTCGCCTGGGAGACGTCGGAGCGGGCTGGGGACAAAACACCGGTGAACTCGCACTCGAGCGAGGTGGCGTCGACCGTTGGATGTCACTGATGCCGGTCCTCGAGAACTGGGCGGCCAACCAAGCAGCGCAAGGCGGTCCCGCTGCCCTCGCCGATCTGGGCTCGATTGCCGCACGCTGCTGGGCTTTTCGCGGGATGTCGCTGTCCATTGCACGGATGGTCGACGCCGGTCGCTCGCCGGTCACGGAGGCCGCGCTGATCAAGGAGATGGCAACACGCTTCGAACAGGACTGTGTTGCGACCGTCGCGCGGCATCTCGGCCGGGCTCCAGACCTTGCGTCCGACGATCCGTACGAATCACTGCTCGCCCGGGCCGTGCTGGTGGCGCCGTCGTGGTCGATTCGCGGCGGTACCAACGAAATTCTCCGCACCGTGATCGTGAAAGGGTTGGACCGATGAATTCGGGGTCACAGATCAACGCGTACACATTCGACGCCGACCTCGAAGCGATGGTCGAGCAATTTTTCGCCGAGAAGTCCGGCACCGAGGTGGTAGCGCAGGCGGAGATCGGCGGTCTGCCCACCGGATTATGGGACGCGGCAGTGGAACTGGGGCTGCCACTGGTCGGTCTTCCCGAATCTGCAGGTGGTTCCGGTGGCTCGCTCCTCGACGCCGTGACTGTGCAGCGCGCTGCCGCGAGGCACGCTGCGCCGTTGCCCCTCGCCGAGACGTACCTTGCCGGCAGACTGGCAGCAGCGGCCGGGCTACCGGTGCCCTCCGGAATCGCAACCGTGGCCCCGAGATCGCAGCGCGACGATGCGCGTCGGACCAGCGACGGCCTGGTATCGGGAACCTTTCACGATGTGCCGTGGGGGAGCGCCGCGTCCGTGCTGGCGGCAGTTCTCTGTGATCGAGTTGTACTCCTGAACATCTCCGACGCAGTGATCGGTTCCGGGGCGGATTTTGCGGGGCAACCGCGTCAGAGTCTGACGTTCTCCGAAGCGCGGACCGACGACGGTGACAACCCGGTCGATCCCCGGATTCTCGGTAGACTCGGCGCCTTCCTCCGTTCGGTGCAGATGGCGGGAGCCATGGAGGCGGTGTCGACGTTGACCCGGCGCTACGTGGCGGAGCGGGTGCAGTTCGGAAGGCCGATCGCGCAATTCCAAGCCGTCCAGCAGCATATCGTCACCCTTGCTCAGATGGCATCGATGTCGACGCTGGCCGTGGATCGCACTGCGCTTGCGCTCACCGGTCGCGACGCCGACTTCGAAGTGTTTGCAACCAAATTGGTGGTTTCGCAAAATGCGCTCGCGAGCGTGCGCGCGGCCCACCAGGCGCACGGTGCGATCGGCATGACTCGCGAATACCGCTTGCAACAACTCACCCGTCGACTGCATGCCTGGCGATCGGAGTTCGGCGACGAAATCGCGCTTGCTGCCGAACTCGGAACGGCCGTCGCGGCGGCGGCCTCCCTGCCCCGCTTGATCACCAACCCGCACAGGACATTTCAGCTGAAGCCCTGACCGTCGTCGATGATTATGTTGCGTTACAACGAAGATCGCGCTTGAGTACCTTCCCTGCTGCGGACAACGGCAGGGCATCGACGAATTGGAAGGAACGGGGAGCCTTGTATCCGGCGATGAGCGCCTTCACGTGTGCGCGTAGCTCTTCGGCCTCGGCGCCGAAACCGCTTCGAAGGACGATCACGGCATGAACGCGCTCACCCCACTGTGTATCGGGCAAGCCGATCACGGAACAAGCCGCGACGGATTCGTGTTGCGCCAAAGCGTTCTCGACCTCAGTGCAATAGACGTTTTCGCCACCGGTGATGATCATGTCCTTGAGGCGATCGACGATGAACAGAAATCCGCGATCGTCGAGATACCCCGCGTCTCCGGTATGCAGCCACCCTCCGCGTAGCACGTCGGCGGTCTCATTCGGTTTGTTCCAGTATCCGAGCATGACGTGGCTGCCGAACGTGACAATTTCACCCACCACGCCGGGCGGTAGTTCCGCGCCGGCCGGGTCGACGATTTTCACTTCGCAGTGCGGAAGTGCTCGGCCGGCGCTGCGGAGGAGATCGCCGCCCTCGAGGTGATCGGCCGGACTCAGCATGCTGATGTGCGCGGTTTCCGTCATGCCATAGCCTTGGGCGAAGGAGCTGTTGGGGAACATGTGCATGACCTGCCCGAGAAGCGTCGGCGAAATCGGGGAGGCACCATATCTCAGGATCCTGACACTGGACAGATCGTAAGTGGTTGCGTCTTCGCTGGTTTCGTTGTCGTGGGAGACCAACATCTGAAGCATCGTCGGCACTAGGCCGACGGTGGTTGGGCGATGGCGATCCACGGCCTCGAGAAATGAGCGCGGGGTGAAGTTCGGCATGAATACTTGAGTGCCACCCATCAGCGACTGAGCCAACCATCCGACTATCCCGGCGATGTGAAACAGAGGGTTGACCGCGAGGTTCGTTCCGTTGCTGACTGCCACACTGCCTGCCGCGAGAGTACCCAACGCAGAGGTCATCAGGGCTTGGTGGCTGATCATCACGCCCTTCGGCAGTCCGGTGGTTCCGCCGGTGTAGAGGAGTAATGCCAGCGTGTCGCCGCCGACGCGCAGATCGTCGACTGGAGTCGCCTCCGCGATCACCCGTTCATAGTCGAGCATTCCGTCGGGAACCGGGCCGTTGCCGCAGTAGACGACAGCAGTCAGGCTGGGACACGAATCGCGAAGGGCAGATCCGACGGAAGCGAAATTGTCACCCACCAGCATCACACTCGACCCCGAATCTTCGAGCGCGTACGTGATTTCCCCGTTGCTCCATCGTGAATTGACCGGACTGGCCACTGCCCCGAACCACCAGCAGGCCAGGAGCGCCTCGTGGTAGTAGTCGGAGTTCGAAGCCAAGATTGCGACTCTGTCGCCGGCGCGCAGTCCCAAAGTCTGAAACCCTCCGGCGAGTCGGGTGATCCGGTCGACCGATTCCCGGCACGTGCGTGCCCGGCCATCGGAAATGGTCATCACCGTATCGGGTGATGCTCGCAAGGATCGGTGAACGAATTGAGTCAGCTGCATGCGATTCCTCCTGCGAGTGTTCGACGAGTGCTCTGACTCGAATCAGTTCCGTCAATGATGGTATTGGCTTGATGATTGCTCTCATCCACCGCCTGAGACCGCGCTTCACCTTCGACTCACTCTAGGACGATCGTCCAGTTAACTCTGACGATTCCGTCCTGCCGCGGCGTACTTTCTGCGAGAGTGTCGAACATGCGTGGAATCCTGGTAGCCGGTGTGTGTGCGTTCGTGACCGCTGACCAAGCTCGCTCGTTCTCCGAGACGACGTCCGTCGGGGTCCACAATTCCTACGAGACGGCGACGTTTCCCTACTTCGCCGATGCACTCGACTCGGGAGCGTCGTTGCTCGAGCTCGACCTGTGGACCAACGGCGGCGGTCCGGACTGGCGTGTGTCGCACATGAATCCGGCGGCAAGCGAGAGTAACTGCGTCGGAGCATCGAACGCCTCCGAGTTGCGAAGTGGCCCGCGAGATCAGGGATTCCGCGGATGTCTGGCAGATATGCGGGCGTGGCACGAAGCCAATCCCGAGCATCCACCGGTGATGATCAAGTTGGAACTCAAGGACGGTTTCACCACCGGGTACGGACGTGGGCCCGCGGATCTCGACGCCTTGATTCTCGGGACACTCGGAGACGCGGTTTTCACGCCGGCTGATCTGATGGGTGAGTCTTACTCGACCCCGGATGCCGCCGTCACCGAGCGTGGATGGCCGAGCACCTCCGAAATGACCGGGAAATTTCTGTTCGAGCTGATACCGGGAACGATCGAGGAGGGGAACCCTCTCGATACGGAATGGACGGACCGGCAGTATGCGACGCACCTGCGGGATCTGTCCTCCGCCGGGCTCGTCGAACTCGGCGCGGCCTTTCCCGCTGTTCACCGGGCGTCACCGGGAGACCCACGTCTCGCCCGCTACACCGACCCGGGGATCCGTCCGTGGTTCGTGATTTTCGACGGTGACGCCCTCGACTACACCTCGGGAGTTGTGGATCCGAGTTGGTACCACGAACGGGGTTACCTCCTCGTCATGACCGACGCGCACAAGGTCGCTCCGCAGATCGACGGTACCCACGCCTCGGAAGCCGAGGCGGGCGAGCGACTCGACCTGTTGGCCGGGCAGCACGCAAGTTACATCACCGCGGACTGGTCGAGGTTGCCGAACGTACTGTCCACCGTGGTGCCGCGTCGGTGATGTCCGCTGACAAGATCTGACGGGCGGCAATTCTCAGGAACAGGGTGCAGGATGGGTTCATGCGCACAGTCACGTGGAATCCCGAAGTCTACGGCCGCTATTCGGGGGAGCGGTCACGCCCGTTCGTCGACCTGGTGTCCCGGGTGGCCACCGAAGACCCGACTCGCGTAGCCGACCTGGGCTGCGGATCAGGCACCCTGACCGCGATGCTGGGGGAAAGATGGCCGGACGCGTCGGTATCCGGTTTCGACTCGTCTCCCGAAATGGTGGCGCAGGCCCCGGCAGACCTACCGGGAAACGTCACCGTCGAGTTGGGGGACATCATGTCGTTCGACGCCACAGGTTACGACGTCGTCGTCAGTAACGCTGCACTGCAGTGGGTTCCGAGCCATCGCGAGCTGATCGATCAGTGGGCGGACACCCTGGGGTCCGGGTCGTGGCTGGCGTGGCAGGTTCCGGGAAACTTCGATGCTCCGTCCCACTCGCTCATGCGGAACCTCGCGGAGTCCGCGGAGTGGAGTGAGCGGCTGGGCGGCGTCTTGCGCGGTCCGGAAGGCGTTGACAGTCCGGTTGCGTACGCGCAGCGTCTCCAGGAACACGGATTCGACGTCGACGCCTGGGAAACGACGTACGTACACGTACTGGCAGGTGCCGATCCGGTGCTCGGATGGGTCCGGGGGACGGGATTGAGGCCGGTGCTCGACGTTCTCGGCGAAGCTGACGCGCCGGAGTTCGAGCGCCAGTATTCCGATCTGCTGCGTGAGGCGTATCCCGCAACAGCCGCCGGAACGCTGTTTCCGTTCCGGCGGGTGTTCTGCGTGGGACGCAAGCGGTAGATAGTCGGCCGGCTTGCGGTCAGCCGATCACTGCGCGGTGACGAAGCCTTCGGAGACCAGCCAGTCGCGAGCCACGTCTGCCGGCTCCTTGCCGTCGACGTCGACCTGCCGGTTGAGTTCGGTCATCACCTCGTTGGTCAGTCGCTCCGAGATCGGTGCCATGACTTCTGCTACCTGCGGATGTGCTTCCGCGAAGTCCTTTTTCATCACCAGTGCCGGATTGTATTTCGGGAAGAACTGGAGATCGTCGTCGAGCAGAACCAGGTCGAGAGCGATGATGCGGCCGTCGGTGGTGAACACTTCACCGAACTTGCACTGGTCGCTGTCGGCCGTCGCCTGGTAGATGATGCCCGTCTGCAGAATCTGTCGCTGGGCGCGCGACGCATCGAAGCCGTACTTGGCTGCCAGACCGGGATATCCGTCCTGACGGACGTTGAACTCGGTCTCTACGCACGTGACCGCAGCGCCGGGATCGGACTCGACCAACTTCGCGTAGTCGGAAACCGTCTTGACTCCGGTCTTCTCGGCTGTCTCCTTGCTCATCGCCAATGCATACGTATTGTTCATCGGCGCCGGATCCGTCCACACCATGTCGTTCGCAGCCAGATCAGCGTCACGGACCGCTTCGAACTGCGCCTGCGAGTCCGGGAGAGGAGTCTCGTTTCCGAGATAGTTGATCCACCCGGTTCCGGTGTATTCGTACGCAAGATCGATCTGCCCGTTCAACTGTGCGTCTCGGGTGCTGTTGGAGCCCTGGATGTTCGTGAGATCGCGAACATCCGCGCCTGCAGCGGACATCGCGAATTCGATGATGTATCCGAGCACGATCTGCTCGGTGAAGTCCTTGGAGCCGACGGTCATCTTCACGCCCTCGAGCTCGGGAACGGGCTCGATGCTGCCGGGACCGACAGCCAGGGGCAGTGCGCCACCGGATTCCAAGCCACAGGAAGCGACGAGTGTGAGGCCGAGCGTGGCAACGGCAAGTTTCCAGCCCCGCGTTCTGGTGATCGAAGTCTTGGTCATCGTAATCCCTTGGGCCCGAGATAAGTTTCGGCGAGCGCGCCGAGCCAGTCGATCAGTAGGGCCAGCGACACCGCGAGTACGGCACCGACCACGAGGGTGACGTTGTCGCGGAGCTTGTATCCGGTGTCGATCAGAATGCCCAGACCGCCGGCACTGACCAGGAAGCACAGCGTCGCCGTGCCGACCGCCAGAACGAGCGAAGTGCGAAGGCCCGCAAGAATGTACGGGACAGCCATCGGGAATTCGAGCTGGCGCAGCACGGTCAGAGAAGACATTCCCTGACCACGCCCGGCGTCGATGAGGGTCTTGTCCACCTGCTGATAGCCCAGAATCGTGTTGCGCAGCACGGGAAGCAGCGAATAGAAGGCGATCGGAAATACACCGATCCAGAAACCCGTTGTTCTGGTCGCGAGATAGAACAGCACGAGGAGGCCGATGGCCGGCGCCGCGGCTCCGATGTTGGCGATACCGACGAAGAACGGCGCCAAGCGGGTGAATCTCGGCCTGGTCAACAAGGTTCCGAGCGGAACAGCGATGGCGACGACGATGATGACCACTGCTGCGGTGATCAGCACGTGTTGCCACGTCAGCGTGACGATATTGTCGAGATTGATGCTGGCCTTCTGCGTCGCGTTGAGATCGCGAGTGAACGCCCAGGTCAACACGCCCGCAACCAGGATCAGAACGATGACCGGCTGAACGTACAGGCGCATCCTTTCCGCTCGGCGGGTGGCCGCATTTTCGGCGGCACCGAGATCGGGCGCATCAGTTTCCATTTCGGGAGCGGCGACGCGCTCTTCGGTCGGGGCACTCATATTCGACCCTCGACGTTCTCGGCGTCGGACTCCTCGTCGTGATCGTGGGCATGCTCCTCGCGCATCTCGGAGAGATGGCTCACGAGTGTGTCGATCGTGATGAGGCCGACGTACTCGCCGCGCCGTCCGGTGACCACAGTGGACGCATTGCTCTCGGCGAGAAGAGCTTCCAACGCATCCTGCAGGGTGGACTGGATGGACACGGCCTCACCGATCTCGTTGCCGACACCTCGGAGGCTCGACGCATGAGCGAGGTGGCCGGGGGAGACCCAGCGAAGCGGTCGCCCACGCTGATCGAGAATCAAGGCCCACTTCCACTTGCGCGCTGCGAGTGCGGTTCTCAAATCGTCGACCGAATCTGTTTCGCGCGCGGTGAGGCATTGCTTGAGCTTGATCTGACGCACCCGGGTCAATGTCAACTGCTTGAGTGATGCGTCGGCGCCGACGAAACCGGCGACCATGTCGTTGGCGGGATTGGCGAGAATAGCTTCGGGGGTGTCGTACTGCATGATGCTGGACTGGTTGCCCAGCACGGCAATTCGATCACCGAGCTTGACTGCCTCGTTGAAATCGTGGGTGACGAAGACGATGGTCTTACCCAACTCCGACTGCAGTCGCATCAGTTCGTCCTGGAGCAGGCCGCGGGTGATGGGGTCGACCGCACCGAAAGGCTCGTCCATCAACAGAACCGGGGGATCGGCAGCGAGTGCTCGCGCCACGCCTACACGCTGTTGCTGGCCGCCGGAAAGCTGGCGCGGGTACCGGTCGCGATAGGTGTCCGGATCGAGGCCGACGAGGTCGAGCATCTCGTCGGTCCGTGCTGCGATGCGTTTCTTGTCCCAACCGATGAGGCCGGGCACCGTCGCGACGTTCTTCGCAATGGTGAAGTGCGGGAACAAACCTGCCTGCTGAATCGAGTATCCGATGCCGCGGCGAAGCTTGTCTGGGTCGATGGACAGCGCGTCTTTGCCGTCGATGGTGATCTTGCCCGAGGTGGGTTCGATCAGACGGTTGATCATGCGCATCGTCGTCGTCTTGCCACAGCCCGAAGGTCCGACGAACACCACGATCTCACCGGCCGGAACAGTCAGTGAAACATTGTCCACCGCTGCTGCTTTCTGGCCCGGGTAACGCTTGGTCACGGATTCGAGAACGATCTCGACTCCGGATACCTTCTGGTCTGCGGATACGTCGGACGGAATGGTTTCGGTCATTGCAGCCCCTTCGAAGTAGTGAGACGGCCGATGACGACGTAGATTCCGTCGAGGATCAGGGCCAGAATGACGATGAGTACGGTGCCGACCAGCGCTTGCGGAACAGCATTGGGGCTACCGACCCGCGAGAGCCCGGAGAAGATCAGGTTTCCCAGACCGGGGCCCTTGGCGTACGCCGCGATGGCGAGGATGCCCATGAGCATCTGCGTACTGACCCGCATACCGGTGAGTATCGACGGCCACGCAATCGGCAGTTCGATTCGACTGAGTACGTGAAGGCGATTCATCCCCACACCGCGTGCTGCGTCCGTGATCGCCGGATTGACCGCGTCCAGGCCGATGATCGTGTTCCGAATGATCGGGAGCAGGGCATACAAGATCAATGCAGTGATCGTGGGGGCGACGCCGAGACCGAGTATCGGAATGAGCAGTCCGAGAAGGGCGAACGAAGGAACCGTCAGGATCGTGCTGGCCAAAGCTGTTGCCACGGACGAACCGACCGGGCTTCTGTAGACGAGAATTCCGATGATCACGGCGGCAATCGTCGCGATGATCACGGACTGGATAACTGCTGAAACATGTAGGTACGAGTCGGTCATCAATTGTTGTCGTCGTGCAACGACAAAATCCCATAGCGCGCCCATATTTCCGAACCCACTTTCTTCGGACTTCTGCTCGCAAGAACGTCTTCCCTCGACACCGACCGGCGCACAAGGGCTTTCCCCGCAGCCGTCGTCGGCCGAGGGGTTTGTCTCGACTGTCGTCCAAAAACTCGGATACTGCAACTAATTCCGATTGCAGCGTGTCGGATGTTGTTCTGGACGTGAGATTTTGCGAGACGCGGGTATGTACCCGCTGCGTGAGACGTTGAAACGTCCTGGAGACGACAAAGCGGGAGAGCTCCGAAGAACTCTCCCGCATTGCTTCATTTGTCCGAATTGGCCTCAGGCCCAGGTGAGCGCATCCTCATTTGAGAGTCGCGGCAGACGATCGAACCACGGGTTCTCACCGGGATGGCCGATGTTCACCACGAGGATGGTCTTGAATCGTCCGTCTGCGAAAAATTCGCCGTCGATTCCGGTCGCATCGAATCCGGCCATCGGACCGGCGACCAGACCGTGTGCGCGAATCGCGAGAATCACGTAGCCGGCCTGCAGTGCGGCGTTGAACCGACTGGTCGAACTGGCGGCAGCGTCGTCGGATTCGAAGTAGTCCTTCATCTCCGGACGGATGGGGAACAGCGCCGGGATGTGCTCGTAGAACTTGGTGTCGACGGCAAGAACGGCAACGGCGGGAGCGGCCTCGGTCTTGGCCTTGTTGCCGTCTGCCATGTGCTCGACGAGGCGCGCTTTGCCTTCCTCGGTACGGACGAACAGCACTCGCAACGGATTGGTGTTTGCCGCCGTCGGTGCCCACTTCGCGAGCTCCCAGATTGCGGTGAGCTCGTCGTCGGTCACAGGTTCGTTCGAGAAGGAGTTGGCGGTGCGAGCCTCGGTGAAGAGGAGTTCGCGGCCAGCTTGGTCGAGTTGCTGGTCGGTGAATGGGGTGGCTGCGTCGAGAGACATCAGGGGGCTTCCGTTCGGTGGTAGCTCCACCGAACATTGCCCGGTAAAGCTAGTTACTAGTAAAAAAATAGTGCCTACGGATACGTTAGCACTATGACTAGGATGGTGGGGTGGCAAGCAAGGGCGAAGCGGAGCACGAGCCCCGCGCATGTGACGGGGCGTTGGCCCGTGCGTTCGGCTTCCTGGGCAAACGATGGAACGGCGTCATTCTCGGCACGCTGCTGAACGGGCCGGCGGGATTCTCCGAACTCAAGCGAGCGGTCGGCGGGATCAGCGATTCGGTGCTCTCGGAACGCCTGACGGAGCTGGCCGGGGCAGGCCTGGTTACGAGGACCGTCGACGCAGGTCCGCCCATCGCCGTGGAGTACGAACTGACGGCCTCGGGGCAGGCGCTGCTTCCCGCTCTCAGTGAACTGACAACCTGGGCCGCCGAAAATCTGCCGCCCGAGAGTTGCCCGAACTGACCTATTGCGTGTGAACAGTCTTGTGAGATTCGTACCAGGTGTCACCTGCCGGTTCTCCCGCCAAGTTCCAACTCCACGAGACTGTCGGCGTGATGCGTGAATAGATTCCGGGGCCGACCATTCCTACCCTCTCGATCGGCTGTTCAGCGATCCCGTAGATCCTGATCCCGCGCGCGACAAACGGCTCGAATGACGGCATGTCGTCCATGGCGAGGGCGACTTCGAGTTGCCCCGAACCGATATTGCGGAACTTCTTGGTGTTCAGGACGGCTTCGCCTACCCCGCCGATCCACAAATGGACCCCGTCGTACTCGAAAGCCAACGGCACGACATCGGGTTGACCGTCCGGTGAGACGGTGGCCACGCGTGCCAGTGGCTGCGACTGCAGGTAGGCGATTTCTTCGTCCGTGAATGACATCTATTTCTCCTTCCGCGCGACGAAACATGTACGCAACGTAGATGCAACGTATCCAAAACTAGTGTTTTGGATCACACAGTGTTCGTGGGGTCGAGAGGCATTTGGTCACGAATCTGTGGGCAGAACGGGTCCTGTTCGCTACCGGTGGTGGACGAGGACAAGGTTCCGCGGGTTGAGCACACAGCCCGCGGAACCGCCCCCATCAGGGCACCGGCTGACAGGAGTCCAGGTGTCCGTAGTTGCGGAAGTCTCTGCGATCGATTTCGCGGAAACTGAATTCGAATGGGCGCAGAGATCGGCGCTGATTCGTGAAGTCGGCCCACTCGTTCCGGGTCCCCCATCACTGGCGATGTGTCTGAGCGAGCCGACGCGCGGACTGGTCGACATCGCTTCACTGCTTCTCGCGGCCCCTTGGTTGCTTCGATCACCGCGTGGAGACGGGCACCCAGTTCTCGTTCTCCCCGGACTGCTGACATCGGACGTGTCGACTCTTGCCTTGAGGGCGTACCTGAGTTTCCTCGGATACCGCGTCCACGGCTGGAATCTGGGCGTCAACACCGGCCCGACGGCGATGGTGGTCGACGGATTGCCCGCCGCATTGGCCCAGGTGGCGGATCGGTACGAGCAGAAGGTGTCGGTCATCGGCTGGAGCTTGGGCGGTATCTACGCTCGTAAGTTGGCGAGGGACCTGCCGGATTCGGTGCGACAGGTGGTGACACTCGGAAGTCCTTTCGCTCTCACCAGTCTGGAGCAGACGAGAGTCGGATCGCTCTACGCTCGTTTGTCCGGGAAGCACGCCATACTGCCTCCGGTCGACGGCATCGAATCCGAACAGGGGCCGCCCATTTCGGTTCCTGCCACGTCGGTCTACTCCAGACACGACGGTATCGTTCCGTGGCAAGCATGTTGTGAAACCACGTCCGGACAATCGGAAAGCGTTGCGGTGCAAGGCAGTCACATGGGATTGACCCACAACCCGTCGGCGTTGTGGACGGTCGCCGACCGTTTGGCGCAGGACGTCGACAACTGGCAACCTTTTGCGGCACCGAAACGACTTCGGCGGCTGTTCCCGCGCTGAAGTCTGGGGCCGATGTGTGGGGGAGAACCCTGAGTGCGACGCGGGGACAGACTGGTACCTGGGTATGTATTGCGGCCGGAAAAGATGGGTCCATGGCCTGATGCGCGTGAGTGCCCCGCCGGCGGATAGTGGAGATCGACGCGGATAGTCCGCGAGATCTACTGAAGGGGCACCGAACATGACTTCGCCGATGAAGACCCGCAAACTCACTCGAGCGCGCTCAGGTGCAATGTTCGGCGGGGTCTGCGCCGGGATCGCACGATACTTCGGGTGGAAGTCGTCGACCGTCCGCCTGCTGTTCGTGCTCTCCTGTCTGCTGCCCGGCCCGCAGTTTCTGATCTACATCGTCATGTGGATTTTCATTCCTCGTGAGGAAATCTGATCGAACCGCTCAACGACGGCGGTCTTTCAGGCACTGTTTGGCCTCGTGCAGTTCTTCGGCACTGAGCGGGGGGAGGGGGAGCGGGTCACGGTGCAAGCCCTCGGTGCGTAGTCCGTCGAGCATCACCGAAAGGTACCGGCGCCACACAGTCGGGTTGACGGGCTGCGCAAATTCGGTGACGGCGCCCACCATGAAGATGAGGCCGAAAAGGTCGGTGACGACGGCGTCGGGGCGCAGCATCCCGGCGTCCTGGGCCCGGTAGAAGATCCTCTCGACCGACGGTTCGACAATGGACCGCTGGCATGCCAACTGCTCGCAACCCTCGTCGGTTCCGTTCATGACGTCTTTGAGTCCACGGTTGACCGACATACGGCTGCAGGCGAATTCGGCAAACGTGACAAGCCCGTCCCACGGATCCGGATTGCTCAGTGATGCCTCGGCGGCCGCCGCCATGTCGGCGAAGTTCTGCTGGAAGACTCCGTCGATCAATTCTTCCTTGCTTGCGAACCGTCGATAGACGGTTCCGACGCCGACACCCGCGCGTCGGGCGACGTCGTCGAGTGTGACGTCGATCCCTTCTTCGGCGAACAATTCACGTGCGGCATCGATGATCAACTGCCGATTACGTGCAGCATCAGCGCGAAGCGGGCGCCCCATTGCGGTACTCATGTCCCCACTCTACCCGTCAAGTGGAGACAGCTTCTCCGTTTTGGTGTAGCGTTTTTGCTAACCGGAGAAGCCATCTCCGCATAGGTGGGGCGAGGGACTATGTCAGACATTGCTGAACGGACTGGATTCGAGCAGTCCTCAGCGCCTTCAGGGGACAACCACGCAAAGCGGTGGCTGGTTCTCGCGGTACTGGGAATTGCGCAGCTGATGGTGGTCTTGGATGCCACCATCGTCAACATCGCGCTGCCGGCTGCGCAGCGCTCACTGGAGTTCGGTGATTCCGACCGCCAGTGGATCATCACGGCATACGCATTGGCGTTCGGCAGCTTGCTGCTACTCGGCGGTCGACTGAGCGACTTGTTCGGGCGCAGGCGAACTTTCATCGTCGGCCTGATCGGCTTCGCGGTCGCCTCCGCTATCGGTGGCGCAGCCGTCAACTTCGAAATGCTTGTTGCCGCTCGTGCGGGCCAGGGCGTCTTCGGTGCACTCCTTGCTCCGGCAGCGCTGTCTCTGCTGTCCGTGACCTTCACGGATCCGGGTGAGCGCGCAAAGGCTTTCGGTATCTTCGGTGCCGTTGCCGGCGGTGGCGGCGCTATCGGACTGTTGCTCGGCGGAGCGCTCACCGAGTGGGTCGACTGGCGCTGGTGCCTCTTCGTGAACCTCTTCTTCGCGGCAATCGCATTGGTCGGAGCAGTCCTGTTGCTCGCGCCGCACACCAGTGACTCGCGGCCCAAGCTCGACATCCCTGGAACGATCCTGGTGTCGATCAGCTTGTTCAGCATCGTCTTCGGTTTCTCGAAGGCCGAGTCGGACGGCTGGAGTGCAACTCCTACCATCTCGTGGCTCGTTGCCGGCGTTGTATTCATGGCGGCATTCATCTACTGGCAGACCAAGTCCGAGCATCCGCTCCTGCCGTTGCGGGTGGTCCTCGACCGTATCCGGGCGGGCTCGTACCTGGCGATCTTCCTTTCCGGCGCAGGCATGTTCGCAGTCTTCCTGTTCCTGACGTACTACATGCAGCTGATCCTCGGGTACAGCCCGATCATGACCGGTCTCGCATTCATGCCGATGGTGTTCGGAATCGTGACAGCGGCAACGCTTTCGACAGCGGTCTTGCTACCGCGCGTCGGTCCGCGAGTGCTGATCGTGAGCGGAATGGTCATCGCGGCGATCGGAATGACGCTGCTGGCCCAGATTTCCGTGGACAGCACCTATGCCGTCCACATCCTCCCGGGCCTCGTCGTCACCGGACTCGGTATGGGTAGCATCTTCGCGCCGTCCATGCAGGGCGCAACCTCCGGCGTGCATCACGAAGATGCGGGCGTCGCATCTGCCACCGTCAATACGATGCAGCAGGTGGGCGGCTCGATCGGTACCGCGTTGCTCAGCACGATTGCGGCTTCGGCTTCCACCAACTACCTGGTGGGCCGCGAGATGAATCCGCTCACTCAGGCACAGGCTGCCGTCGAGAGCTACACCACGACGTTCTATTGGGCAGCAGGTATTTTCGCGGTCGGAGCGGTCTTGACCGGACTGGTTCTGCGGAGTGGACTGCTTCCCGATTCACCCGAAGGTGAGCCGGTAATCGCCCACTGACAGTAAATTTCGGGGTCGACGCCATTGCGGCGTCGACCCCGAAATCGAGTCAGCAGTTCTTATCGGGCGATGCCTGAAACCGATGAAGGACGTGATCGAGTTGTTCGGACGACAGCGCCGGGACGGGGAGTTCTCGATGGCCGGTGCGGGAAGCGCAGAGTCCGTCGATCATGAACCCGAGTGCGCGGCGGTAAGCCTGAGGGGCCTCGTCGCCGCCGAACTTCTGGGCCATCTTGACGACCTGCATGAGAAGCGGAATGTCGTTGACTTCGAAGTCGCTGCGCAGTGTGCCCTGTTCCTTGGCACGATTGACGAGTGCCGCGGTGTGCTGGGCGATCCCCGCGCGCGCGCGAGCGAAAGTGTCGGACGTGAAGCGCCCGTCCATCAGGAGATCACCGAATCCGCGGTTGTCCGCCATACGCAGGGAGATCACGTCGAGGAAGTAGACAAGGCCTTCCCAGGCGTCGGGCATCTCGCGGGCGGTGGCGGCGATCGTTTCGATCTCGGAGCACCGTGTGTCGAACAGGGCCTGGATCAGCTCGTCCTTGCTGGCGAACCGCCGGTAGACAGTGCCGACGCCGACGCCCGCGTGTTTCGCCACATCGGCAAGAGTGGCGTCCAGTCCTTGGGCCGCGAACACCTCGCGGGCGGAGTTGAGAATCCGCTCGAGGTTGGCCTTGGCGTCGGACCGAAGGCGCGGCTGTGAGCAGTCGGCCGAGGTCCCCGCACGAGAAGCGTCGGGGTGGGTTGTCGGCATCCTCACAGTCTACGGCACTAAGCGGAATGATCGATTCCGTTAGTGCTATATTGCTAAGCGGAACGTGTGGTTCCGATTGTCCGTACGAGAGAAGCCGATATGAGCACGTCTGACATCTGGGTCGGGAGCAATCCGATCTCGATGGTGGGTACGCGGAGCGCGGGTTTTGCGGCTACGAGGCTTCGCGCTCTTGCCGGAGACGGTGCCTTTGCCCAGCTCGTTCGTTTTGCTCTCGTCGGCGGAGCCAGCAACATTCTCTACTTCGCCGCTTTTCTGGCCCTGCGCGGTGACGGAGCGCTGGTCGCCAATGCTGTAGGTGCAGTCTTGAGCACCATTCTTGCGAACGAGCTGCATCGTCGGCTCACCTTCCACGCCGCGGATCGCGTCAACTGGTTCACTGCTCAGTGGGAAGGTGGCGGACTCGCCCTGGTCGGTTTGATCGCCAGTTCTGCTGCCATCAGTGCGCTCGGATTCCTGTTGCCCGGTGCTGACGGGCTCCTTCAAGCGGGCCTTGTGATCGCAGTGAGCGGAATTGTCGGCGGTCTGCGGTTTGTCGCACTTCGCGGTTGGGTTTTCTGAGCGGTTCGCGGGTTCGGATCGCGGGTTCGGATCACACTGGCTCGTAGGGAACACTGTGACCCATGAGCCTTTCGATAGCCGACTCCGGCGTCCGTTTGGCCGTGCTCTGTATTGTCATGGCGCTCGTGGCCACACTCGTCTACCGATTCGCTCGCCTCGGTAGCATTCGGATAGTTCCCGGCGCGCTCGCACGCGGCGCCCTTCAATTGGCTGCTGTTTCGTTGATCCTTGCCGCGGCATTGGCTCACATCTGGTCAGCGCTCCTCGTGCTCGTCGGCATGTTCGCTGCGGCGTCGTTCACCGCTGCACGACGCTCCGGCGCAGGAACTTCCGGCGGGTGGCTGACCGTCGCGTTGGCATCGGGAATCGGTGTGGTGTTGCCACTCATGCTGCTGTCCGGAGTGGTTCCGGTCGAAGGCGTCGCTCTTGTCCCGATCGGCGGAATTGTTTTGGGCGGCGCCATGACAGCGACGTCGATGGCAGCCAAACGCGGACTCGACGCCGTCGACGATCGTTTCGGGGAAGTGGAAGCCGCACTGAGCCTGGGTTTCTCGCAACGCGATGCGCGGTGGGAAGTCGCCCGTACCGCCGCGTCCGACGCCCTGTTGCCCGGAGTCGACCAGACCCGCACCGTCGGCCTCGTGACTTTGCCCGGCGCTTTTGTCGGCGTTCTGCTTGCGACGGGGTCGGCTGTTCAGGCCGGTGCAGTACAGATTCTTGTCCTGGCTGGGCTGTTGTTGGCGCAAACCTGCGCTGTAGCTGTGGCTTTGGAACTCGTTGCGCGCGGTTTCGTATTTCGGGGAAAGGCTGTCAGGCCTGCGCGAGTTCGTTGATCTTGTCGCTGCGCAGGACACGGTCGGGAAGATCGGGAGTGTTAGCCGCGAGGGTGATCATCGCCTTGCCGATGTTCTCGCTGGTGGTAACGCCGTTGGGCCACACCTTGCGCAGGAGTGGGTAGAGAGGCACGGAAACCTGATAGAAGAGCTTGTACCACCACGTTTTCGACGGCGATCCCGGGCGCGGACGGATGAACCCCGGCCTGAGGATGTAGGCCGTGAGGGGGACTGTGAGTAGCGCGTTCTCGGTTGCGCCACGTACTCGCTTCCACATGGTCTTGCTGGTTTCGGTGGAGTCGGCGCTTTCACCGGACACGTAGACGAAGACCATCTGCGGGTTCAAGCGCGACAGCGTTGTGGCGGCGGCAAGCGTGATGTCACGCGTGATGTGGGTATAGTCGGCTTCGTTCATTCCTGCGGAGGACACACCGAGGCAGAAGAAGCAGGCGTCGGCACCGATCAGATCTGCTTCGATTGCCGAGTAGTCCAGTAGGTCGCGGTGAACGATGTCGACGATCTTCGGGGCAGTTGAACCGCACGAATTGCGGCCGACGGTGACGACGGTGTCGATTCGTGGATCGTCCAGGCACTCGAGCAAGACGCTGTTGCCGACCATCCCCGTTGCCCCGAAAACGATGACCTTCATTGTGTCCCCCGCCGGTATTGGTTCTGCTTTCTGTGATGCGCACACTACGGAACAGCCTGAGAATCGACCGACAGCGACCACCAACTGAACGCTTGACCTGCATTTATGAGTCCATTTTGACCCGACTTGTGACTAAAGTCCCTACAAACCGGCTGGACGGTTGGCTGAAAATAGTTTTATGGACGAAGGAGTTGATGAAATACACGTTCTCGGATCGGAGTCCGCCGGTCGGATGATCGAGGCGTCGACGATCATCGTCCTGGGTGCACTCTGTGCCGTCGTCGCAGGTTCGGGCGTGTTTTTTGTTCTCGGATCGATTGGTGGATTTGCTCGACTGCTCTACTTGGTCATGCGGGCGCCGATCAACTCTTGCTCGGTACCAGTTTCGAACTTCGAACTGGCGCCTTCGAGAACGTCATGTGGTCGTTGATGCTCCCGAACGTCGAGTGAAGACGATCGAGGATGTAGTTCTGACGCATGTTCCAGGGTGACTTCGATCCCTGCTTCGGGAACTGTTCAACCGCGCGCATGACGTACCCGGACGCCAGATCCAGGATCGGACGCTGGTCCATGTCTTCGGTCGCGTGCGGCACACACTTCGCATAGCCGCGCTTGTCCATCTCGGTCAGTAGTCGGCACACGTACATCGACGTGAGATCGGCTCGCAGAGTCCACGAGGCATTGGTGTATCCGACGCACATCGCGAAGTTCGGTACGTCGCTGATCATCATGCCCTTGTAGACGTAACGATCACCGAGGGTGACGGGTTCACCGTCCACTTCGATCGACATCCCGCCGCATGCTTCCATCTTCAATCCTGTTGCAGTGACGATGATGTCGGCTTCGAGTTCGCGTCCTGATGCGAGCCGAATCCCGGTCTCGGTGAAGGTGTCGATGTGATCGGTCTCGATCGAAGCCTTGCCGGATCGGAGGGCTTTGAACAAATCGCCATCCGGTACGACGCACAAGCGCTGGTCCCAGGGATCGTAGGTGGGTGTGAAGTGGGGATCGAGTGGGATCTCTTCCGGGAGTTGACGACTGATCGCGAGGTTCAGCAGCCTCTTTGCGCGCGCCGGACTGCGTCGGCACAGTTGGTAGAAACTGAGGTTCACTACGACGCTCTTCCATCGAGCGATGCTGTGCGCGAGTTGATTCGGCAATACCGCACGGATGGTGTCCGACACCTTGTCGCTGGACGGCAGCGCCAGAATGTAGGTCGGCGATCGCTGGAGCATCGTGACGTGGCTTGCGTCCCGCGACATCGTGGGGACCAAAGTGACTGCGGTGGCGCCGCTTCCGATCACGACGACCTTCTTGTCGGAGTAATCGAGTTCTTCGGGCCAGAACTGCGGGTGCACCACCTCGCCGGCAAACGATTCGCGTCCGGGAAAGTCGGGGGTGTATCCGCCGTCGTAACTGTAGTAACCGCTGCAGAGATACAGGAAGTTGCAGGTCAGTGTTTCGTCTTCGTCGTCGGTCGTCACGGTGACTGTCCACGTCGAGTCCGCTGACGACCAGGATGCTGCCGTCACCTTCCGGTTGTACCGAATCTTCTTGTCGATCCCGTTTTCGCGAGCTGTATCGCGCACGTACCGGAGGATCGAATCACCGTCGGCAATTGCTTTGGCATCTGTCCACGGGCGAAACGGGTAGCCGAGCGTGAACATGTCGGAATCCGAACGGATACCGGGGTATTTGAAGAGGTCCCAGGTTCCGCCACTGTTCGCGCGGGCCTCGAGGATCGCGTACGACTTGCCGGGCAGTTCGGTCTGGAGTCGATACGCAGCACCGATGCCGGACAAGCCGGCGCCGACGATCAGGACATCGAGGTGTTCGGTGCTCATCAGTTCGGACTCCGTATCGATCGCGTGGTCACCCACAGAGTAAGTGTTCGTTCACCACACTACTGAACGATGCTCAGTAAGGCGAGGATGTCCACGTGATCGTCGGCGGCCGGATCGCCGCACACAGTGGTTTACCTGCGGCGTCGGTGAGTCCGAGTTCTCCGTGGAGCACGTCGGAACGGTCGGCCTCGTCAATGATGTGCTCGGGGACCGCGTCGAGCATCAGCTTTGCGCGCCGGAACATCTCGAACGTCTGGTCCTCGGATAACGTCACCCAGGACAGGTAGATGAAGCGTCCGCGCGGTGGGCCCTGGATGTACGGTCCGAGAATGTCCCAGGCATTGGGCTTTCTGTCGAGGTTCGCTGCCAATTCCCACCGCACTGTTTCGGTGTCTCCCGGTACGAGGTCGAGGATTTCGTGGGGCTTGCCCCGGCGCTGGACGCCGACGTGGATGTTGCTCCGTCCTTCGAAGGTTGCGGTTTCGGAACAATCCCGTCCGGGCAGGCTGTGACCGGTGATGATGATCTGCATATCGACATCATGCTCTGCACGGGTCGGGAGGGGTTGGCGTGGTGAGGCGTTCGGGTAAAAGCGTTGTTGCGGCCGTGGTGGCGAGCATTGTGTTGTCGAGCCTGCTGTTGTCGAGTCTTGTGGTGGTGTCAGGGGTTGCCGTGGCGACTGCGGACGAACCGGAAGTTGCGGGTGCGTTGGAATCGCACGAACTGCTCTCGGCTGCAGCCCTTCCGGTCGGTACCGGTGCAGCGGAGCGAGTTGTCTATCGGACCCTGCGAACTGCCGACAGGTGGGGAGAGTCGTCCGGGTCGGTGTTTCTACCGGAAGGTGCGCCACCGATCGGCGGCTGGCCCGTCATCTCCTACGCCCACGGAACTCTGGGCAGCGCCGATCAGTGTGCGCCGTCGTCAACCGGATTCGGTCCAGGGGAGATCGAACCGATCGAACGCTGGTTGGACCAGGGATATGCAGTTGTCGCTACCGACTACTCGGGTCTGGGCACCGACGGGGTATTGGCGTATCTCGACGGGCATGCCGCCGGCGCGAATGCCGTCGACATCGTGCGGGCCGCACACGAGTTGTACGGGAACGTGCTGAGCTCGCGGTGGATGGTCGCAGGTCTGTCCGAAGGTGGTCACGCGACGTACTTCGCAGGACACGAGGCCACCTCTCGTGCACCGGAATTGGATTTTCGCGGCTCTATTGTTGTTGCAGGCCCCACACATATGGAAGGTCTGTTTCCGTTGGGTGGACCGCTGTTTCCCGACATCGGCATCACGGGATTAGTGGGGTACGCGCTGTATGTCCTGGCTGGAATCGACGATCAACGACCCGAAGAGAACATTCGTGAGGTTCTCTCGCCCCAGGGAATCGAGTGGATGGAAAGGGCGCGAACTCTGTGCGCCGGGGATCTCGGCCGACAAATTCGAACCGAGCGAATCCAGTTGAGCTCGTTGTTCTCTCGGTCGGTGTGGACGCCGCGCATGTACGACCTGTTCCGCGAGATGATGCAGGTGCCGGTCGACGGCTACGACCGTCCACTGCGCGTGGTGCAGAGCGTGTCGGACACAACGGTTCCTGTCGCCCTTACCTGGGCGCAACTGGTCGACATGCGTTCGCGGGGAACGCAGTTCGAGTATCAAGAACTCGCCGGAATCAGCCACGGTCAAACGACGGTCGCTTCGATGGACCAGACCATGGAGTTCATCGATCGATTGATGAGGTGATGTTCGGCGGTGTTGTTGTTGTTTCAGTGTGGTTGTTCAGCGCATACGTCGCGGCCCGTAATCGTGGCCACCGTTGGCGAACCACACGATTGCCGCAATCGCGTACAGGATGCAGACCAGGAGTAGTAGCCCACCTGCGATCCACAGCGAGATTTGACCCAGTCGTTTCACTCGATCGGACGCGTACCGAGACCCGGCCACATCGCCGTCAGCCCACAGCGGATACACGTTGAAGGCGTGCGTGAAAGCGGAGAAGGAAAGCGGCCAGAAGAACAGCAGCGAGACCACTGCCCAACCCGCATTGACGGGCGGTCGAATCGGGTGCTGAGGAACGGATTGCTGGACGGTGGGTTGATCCGGGTTGGTCATGGGGGCTCCTGACATGAGGTGGCCCTTTCGACGCTACTGCGATGGAGCTGAAGAATCACTGAGCGTGCACGATCAGCCGTAATGCCAGTCGCGATCCATCCGTCGGAAGTACGGAAAGAGTGTGGCCTCCTCGAAATCGAGGTGCGACTGCATATGGTCCGCCAATTCGGAGATTGCGGCGTGTGCCCGATTGACCGTGGAGGATTCGGTGCTCAGTGCGAGCGACGCACGCTTGGCTTCCGACACGATCTCCCCGACAAGCTTGTGTTCTGCCTGCAGTCGTTCGACCGCAGGGGCCAACTCGGGAAAGTTCCTGGTCATTACCGGGAACATTCGTTGATCTTCGATGGTGTGGTGCAGAGTCAGCGTGTTGCAGTAGAAGTCGCAGTTGACCCGTAGTTGCCAGACGAAATCCGCGATCGTCAGATTGTCGATCATCTCGGGTATCCGAGTCAGATCGGCGGTTTCGTCCGACAACAGTTGCAGGGCATTCTCGAGTACCTCGATATCGGCTCGCAGAGGTTCGTGAACCTGACGTAGCTGTTCGATCATCCTCAGACCGGCAACTGTTGCCGTGTTGTGCGAATGAGGGGTGTTCACGTCAGCGCAACTCGATCCCGCTCCGCGAGCATCCTCGCTACCGGCAGGACGTCCTTTGCTGCCATCTCGATACGCTCGAATACCTCGGGGTTGAGGATAGTCGTTCCGTCGAAATCACCTGAGCTGAGATAGATCCCGACTGGAGCGGTCAGCGCTTGGAAGAAAGCGAACAGTGGCCGCAGGGCATGCTCCAACACGAGGGCGTGGCGGTCGCTGCCGCCCGTCGCGGCAAGAATCACCGGAGTGTTGGCAAGCGCGTACTGGTCGACGAGATCGAAGAAGTGCTTGAACATTCCCGTGTACGAACCGCGGAACACCGGTGACGCCGCGATGATGATATCGGCGGACTCGACAGCTGCCAGCGCTTCGGCGGTCACTGAGTCGACGTGATCGCGATCCAGAGCAGATGCAAGACCTGGAATCAGATCCACGATCTCGAAAACTCGTGTGTCGATCTGCTCGAAGTCTCCCAAGGTTTCGACGATCAGGTCGACGAGGGCACGAGTCTTGGAGGGTTTTTGGAGGTTGCCGACCACGGCAACAATTTTGAGCGGTGTGCTCATCGAAACTCCTATTCTTGGGACGACTTCAGTGATTCGATTTCCTTACGCACAACGGGGGCTACTTCGGTGCCGAGGATCTCGATCGCACGCAGCATGTCCTTCTGTGGCACGTTGCCGAACCCCATCTGGATCATGATGCGGTCATGATGGAATAGTTCGTACTGCGCCATCGTCTTGTCGATGATTTCCTGCGGGCCGCCGAGGAAGAACGCACCCGCGGTGGTTGCCTGCGCTTCATATGCCCTGCGCGGCATGGGAACTCCGTTTCCGCGCTGATGATGATTCTGCATCCACCCGGCCTGGAAGTACGGGTACGACGTGTCGAGTGCTGTTTGCTTCGAGGTATCGACAAATCCTGGCGAAGCAATCGAGACAGCCAGTTTCTTCGGATCGTGTCCGAACTCCGCTGCAGCCCTGCGGTATAGATCGACGAACGGTTCGAACTGTTGGTAACTTCCACCGATGATGGCCAGTGAGAGGGGCAGGCCCAGTTTCGCGGCACGGACGACAGAGGCCGGAGTACCTCCGACTGCGATCCACACCGGAATCTGACGGTCCGGGCGGGGCGTCACGTCACCGTCGATCAGTGGTGGGCGAAGTTGTCCTTCCCAGTTGATCGGGTTCTCGTCGCGCAGTTTCAGTAGTAGATCAAGCTTTTCGGCGAAGAGTTCGTTGTACTGGGACAAGTCGTACCCGAAGAGCGGAAATGACTCCGTGTACGAACCTCGGCCGGCAATGATCTCGGCACGGCCTTCGGAAAGCAGGTCGACTGTCGCGAACTGTTGGAACACACGTACGGGATCGTCGGAACTGAGTACGGTTACGGCGCTGGACAGCTTGATGTTGTCGGTAGCCTGAGCCATTGCCGCGAGCACAACTGCAGGGGCTGAGACTGCGAAGTCGGTGCGATGGTGCTCGCCGACGCCGAAGACATCGAGTCCAACCTGATCGGCAACGGTTGCCTGCTCCACCAAATGACGAAGGTGGACACCGGGATTCATCATCGCGCCGGTAGTGGGATCTGGGGTGAGTTCACCGAAATGGTAGACGCCCAATTCGAAAGCCATGTTGTTTCTCGCTATCTGTTCGTGGGGGTGATGGAAAGTTGTTCTACGTGCGCATCGCATGCGCCGCCTTGATTCGTGTGATGTGTGGCAAGTCGGGAGAAGAAGCGTTCGAGTACCGGAAGCTCCTCGGTTTCAATGAGATCGGAGAAGTATTCGGCGATCCCTCGCGTGTGTATGGCGGACGCTTTTCGAAGCGTCTTCTTGCCCGCAGGCGTCATCGATACCGTCACGACGCGTCGATCGTTGTCCGGTCTAACGCGCTCCACTAATCCGGCCTCGACCAATCGATCGACGACGCGCGTCACGCCACTGGTGGTGACCAGGACCAGTTCGGCCAGATCGCCCATTCGGATCGTATTTCCCGGAGCTTCGTGCAGTCGGAGCAGAACGTCGTACTGGCCAAGGGTGAGTCCGGTGGTGGTTCGAAGGTCCGCCTCCATCTTGCCGAGGATGACGCTGTGGGAGACGACGAGGTCGCGCCACACACGACCACGTACGTGTTCATCAGTTGTCATCGGTGACGCCCTCCATTTATTTGCGACCGCAAGTATTGCTTACTCAAATAATACGCGTGCGACGGTCGAACTATTCCCTGCTCTTATTTGCGCTGGTAGCAAGGGATTGACTCGAACGCGTGTTCGAGTATGATTTGGGGAGGGGATCGGGGGATTCAATGAGCGTCTTGTTGTCGGATGTGGTTTCGGGTTCTGCGGTGGGGTTGCGCGGACGCCTGTGGCAGTTGACTGCTGCCGAGTTACGCGCTGCGGCGGTCGAGGCGAGTGCGGAGATTCTGCGCCTGGAAGCGGTGCGGGTGGCGGTGGTGGACGAACTGTCGATGCGTCCGGATGATCAGGTGATTGCCAGCCGCGGTGTCGGTGCGTGGTTGGCGGCGAACACGATGCTGCAGGTTCGGGACGGGAAGAAGATCGCCGCGCTGGGCGCTGCGCTGCGGCCGTTTCCCGCGGTGGCAGCGAGTTTCGATGTGGGGGATTGCTCGTTCGATCACGCCGTCTTGATCGTCGCGTTTTGTGAGTCCCCGCCGAAAGGCATGCCGGAGGAGGCGTTACCTCGCTGTATCGACTTGTTGCTCGCGGCTGCGTCGGGAGTGGAGGCGACAACGACGAAGGTGCGGCACGTCATCGCGACCTTGGAGCGGGTGTTCGAATCGGATGAGATTCCACCGGCCGAAGACGCGGATCTCAATGAGTTGCGTATCGCGTCGACGCTGAACGGTCGGGTGGTGGTGCGTGGGGATTTCGACGCTCTCACCGGCGAAATGTTGCTGTCGGCGTTGTCGAATTTGACGATGCCGACCCCAGCACCGGACGGAACGCCGGATGCCCGGTCGGCGGCGAAGCGGACGGCGGACGGGTTCGCCGAACTGATCCGCCGCTATCTGGACTGCGCCAAGACCGGTACCGATGGTGGTCAACGTCCGCATGTGAACGTGCACATCAACGCGCGCGATCTCGCCGAGCATCGGGACTGCGCCGCTACGCCTTCTGATGGTGAAGAGTCTCGGTCGGATCTTGATGTCGGGCACATGCCATGGCTCGGGCCGCTGTCGGTCTCGCAGACGAGGCTTCTCGGCTGTGATTGTTTCCTGTCGACCGTCCTACTCGACGCTCACGGGGCGCCGTTGGATGCGAGACCCGGGAAACGGTTGGTCACTGCCGAGCAGAGAGTGGCGTTGATTGCCCGAGACAGGGGTTGCGCGTTCCCGGGGTGTTCATGCGTTCCGGCGTGGACGGATGCGCACCATATTAGGCACTGGGCCAACGGCGGCCCGACAGTGATGAACAACCTTGTCCTACTCTGCCGTTCACATCACCGGTTGATGCACCGCAAATCGGGGTTCGTCGGCAAGTGGGACATCAGAATCGGCGTCGACAACAAACCGTGGTTCATCCCGCCGCCCTCGATCGACCCGCAGCGGCACCCCAGGCCGGCGAACACTACCTTCAAAACCTGAGAACAGTTTCTCAGGCACAACAGAACACAGCAGAGCACCGCATCGAAGGGATCCCTCCGATGCGGTGCCGAGAGGCCGTGGCGGAGTCGAATCAGCGGTTCGAGCGCTTCTGTCGGTACATCTCGGCATCAGCCGCATCCCAAGTCTCGGAGAGACTCTGGGACATCGAAAAGTCAGCCCGCCCGACCGAACAGCGCACCTCGGCTAGCCGGAAGGACTTCTCCAAACGCTCGATCAGGTAGTCGACAGCGTGTGGTTGTGTGTCGGACAAGGCGATTCCGAACTCGTCGCCGCCCAACCGCGAAACTACGGCGCCCGGGTACGCGCACGCTGCCAGGATTTCACCGGCCCGTTGGACGTACTCGTCGCCGGCGGCGTGACCGAGTTCGTCGTTGATGGTCTTCATGCCGTCGAGATCAACGATGATGATCGATCCAGGATCGGCGAATTGCCGGTATCGCGTTTGCTCGGCTTCGAGGAAGCGGTTCCATCCACGACGATTGAGAAGGCCGGTCAACGGGTCGGTCTCCGCATCGAGTTGCGCAGTTTCGGCCAGACGAACCGACTGCGCACGCTGATAGTCAACGTCGAGAATGGTTCCGAGAAGCCGGCACAGGAGCGTGAGTAGTGCTTCGTTGTCCTCGAGAACAGAATCGCCCGGGGTCGGGTCGGCGCCACACAGCGTTCCGAAGAGGCTGCCGTCGCTGTGCAGAATCGGAATGCTCACGTAGGCGCCAATTCCTTCCCACCTGTCATCTCGGGAAAGCGCGGGCACGAGTTCTCGGTTGGACGAGACCGGTGGCGCATTTCCGCAGACGACCTCGCTGCACATGGTGTCTTGCCATGCGCGTGTCTCGCCGACTTCGATGTGAAGGGGGTTGGGTGAAACGGTCAGAAAGACCTGGTTCGACCCGTCGAATCGCGTGATCGACCAGAGTGCCAACGGGAGGTGGTCGTCGAGATAAGAGACGATCGAGCGACTTGCTTGGTCGAAATTCGTCAATGGCGGAAGTATCGGCATTGAGGGAAGTGGCAACGACGGGAATGTCATCGGCGGGATGGTGCGCGCCTGACCGTGCGACATCGTTTACCTCCTGATCGACAGTCCGATTCTGTCGACCTGCAGGCTCTTGGTCCCGTGTGCGACATATCTCCCTCGAACAGTCTGCCTCGAGAATCCCGACGATTGCTGAAAGTGTGCTGTGATTCTTCTGACCGCCAGGCCGGCAATTCGAAGCGGCCAGCTAATCTTCCGGTATGGAGCTGGCGCGTGGGGCGAACACAGTCATTGACGGAACTTCATTGAAAGTGGCGGTGAGCGGTAGCGCCCCGGGCACGGTGGATCTGATGGTGTTCCAGCTCGATGATCGCAACAAAGTGCGCGATGACGCGGATTTCATCTTCTTCAATCAGCCGGTCTCACCCGAAGGCGCGGTGCGCTTGGAGTCCGGCGGCGTCATCGAAATCGACATCGCAAGGGTGCCCGCTGACATTCACCAGCTGAGTGTTGCCGTGGCGTTGGATGCGGCGGCAAACGGAACCCTTTCTTCAGTCCGTGACATGGGCGTCGTGGTGGAACAGGCCGGTTCCGTAGCGGTTGTGGCTCCGGCTTTGGGTCTGACGACAGAGAGAGCGGCGGTCCTCGTCGAGATCTATCGCCGCGGCGCGGGGTGGAAGCTGCGCAACGTGTCAGCTGGCTGGGACAGCGGATTGGCAGATCTGGTAACAGCATTCGGCGTTTCTGTCGACGAGGAACCGCAGACCCAACCTGCCGGGTCCGCTGAATCGGTAGACGGAATTCGGAGCGTGCCTGACGAGGCGAAACTCTCGATGGTGAAGCGGGAGAAGCTGGACCTCCGAAAACGTGAGGTGGCCAAGGTCCTGCTGACCAAGGGTGGCAAAGGAATTCGTGCGCGAGTGGTTCTGGTGATCGACAAAACAGGCAGTATGGCCAAGCAGTACCGCACCAGGGTGGTTCACCGCGTTGTCGAACGCATGGTCCCCGTTGCGATCCAACTCGATGACGACGGCAAACTCGAGCCTTACTTGTATGCAGTCAGCTTCATCAAGCTTCCCGAGATCTCCGTGCATGATGCGGAAGAGTGGTCTGACACCTACCTGCACTTACGCGGTTCGCACGGCGGTTTCAACTACGACAAGATCGGCGCCGCGAATCGCGAAGTGCCGATCATGACAGAGATACTCTCCGGCCTGACCCGTGGTTCGGCCCCTACGCTTGTCCTGTTCTTCACCGACGGCGGCTTCAGTGAGCGCAAGGAAATCACGAAACTGATGCGCGAAGCGTCTGGGCTTCCGGCCTTTTGGCAGTTCGTCGGAATCGGCAAGGCCAACTACGGAGTGCTGGAGAAGCTCGACGACCTCGACGGCAGGGTGGTCGACAATGCCGGATTCTTCGCGCTGGACGACATCGACACCGTCGACGACGCGCAGCTGTACACCCGTTTGCTGAGTGAGTTCCCGGATTGGCACAAGGCGGCTGTGGCGGCAGGCATCACGAAGCCGTGACTCAGCTGGTCGAAACCAGCTGCGGTGCATTCTCTTTCAAGAACTCGTCGATGAAAGTCCAGGTGGAATCTCGCGCGGTGGGACCGGCAACGAGACCGAGGTGACTGCCCGGTGCCTTTTCGAATCGAACTGACGGCGCTCCGGTGAGGACCGAGGTGATCGCCTCTACCGAAGCGATGGGTGCGATCACGTCAGTGGCGCCGCCGATCGCGAGAACGGGGACCTTCAGTACGGACAGTTTGATCTCACGTCCGGCAAGTGTGATGGCGTCGTTGTAAAGTCCGTTGCCGAGCATGAGTTGTTCGCAGATCTGCTGAAACGCCTTGCCGGGGTATCCAGGCATTGCCGCCATGAACTTGTCGATCGACTCCATGCGAGCCAGCGTCTCGGTGTCGTGGAGGTTACGCACGATGAACCACGGCTTGAGGACTTCACGCTGCAAAGCCGTCACCTTGTAGCTCGCCTGAACGAGGGGAGCGGGTAGTCCGCCGACGAGATTGGTCGCGGACGTGAGTGGCGTGTCACCGGTGTATTTGCCGATCAGCCTCAAGGGGCTGATGGCGGGAATTTTCGTGTAGTCGATCGGTGTGCCGATCGCGGTGATCGACGCGATCGGAAGGTCGGGGTGCGCGGAGCTCGTGAGTAGAGACATGGTTCCGCCGAGACTCCACCCGATCACGGAAACGGCAGCGCCGTCATGCAGATCCGATATGGAGCGGATCGCTTCGGGGATGATGTCGTCGACCCAGGCCTCGAATCCCATTCCGCGGTCGGAGTACCGCATGGTTCCGTAGTCGAGAAGATAGGGAGTGTTGCCGCCGCCGAGTAGGTGGGCGGCGAGGCTCTGGCCTGGACGAAGGTCGTAGCAATCGGCGGAAACTGCGAGGGGCGGCACGAGAAGAACCGGGTTGCCCTTCGGTGTCCACAATGCACCGAAGCGATATAGATCGCGGTGTGGACCTTCGCTGATCAGCACGGACGGGGTGCGTTCAGCCTTCTCGACGCCGTCGCCGAACGAGAGTCCCCACGCGTTGCGCGCTGCGGTGTCCAGCGTCGGACGCCACGTCGCGATCAAGCCACTGATATCCAGCACTGGTTCCCCTCGGAGTCGAATCGGCTGACGGCCGAGACGGCCGCGCTGGGTGTATGTTACCTGCCTTCACATACATCGACGTCTGGGGTGCAGAAACCCAGCTCGGCAACGGAGCCACCGTGCCGAGCTGGGTTGATCGGTAGTAATCAAGCCGGGACGATCAAGCCCGTCGCGGCAGTGGCCGTTGCGTAGCGCTGTGCGACGTCTGCCCAGTTGATGACATTCCAGTAGGCCTTCACATAGTCGGCCTTGACGTTCTTGTACTGCAGGTAGAACGCGTGCTCCCACATGTCGAGCATGAGCAGCGGAACGATGCCGATGCTGATGTTGCCTTGCTGATCGGTGAGCTGCTCGATGACCAGTCGCTTCCCGATCGTGTCGTAGGCCAGTACTGCCCAGCCGGATCCCTGCAAAGTGGTTGCTACAGCGGAGAAGTGGTTGACGAATGCGTCGAAGGAGCCGAAGTGCTCGTCGATCGCAGCCGCCAACTCGCCCTCCGGCCGCTCACCGCCGTTGGGGGAGAGGTTCTTCCAGAAGATGGAGTGATTGGTGTGTCCGCCGAGGTGAAAGGCGAGGTTCTTGCTGAGTAGCGGTGCCTTCGCGGTAATCGTGCCGTCTTCACGGGCGGCGGCCAACTGCTCGATTGCGCTGTTGGCGCCCGCCACGTAGGTGGCGTGGTGCTTGCTGTGGTGCAGTTCCATGATCTCGCCGGAGATATGGGGCTCGAGAGCGGCGTAGTCGTAATCCAGCTCGGGGAGAACGTATTCAGTCATGTGTCGTGCCTTCCTTTGAGGAGATGTTGTGAGGTGACAGGTTTCTGTAGGTTCGATCGTGATAGACCAGTGGCGCCGAAACCTGCTGAGGATCGATGACGTCGACTACGCGTGCGGTGACAATCACCGCGGAGCCACACGTTGTGGCATTCAAGGGAACTGCGCGCAGGGCATGGCCCGTCCCATGCAGGAACGGTTCACCGGTCGGCAGTAACGACCAAGGCATGTCGTCCCCGAAGCGTGCGGCGCCGCGGGTCGCGAACGTGGCAGCCAGTCGTTCGTTTGCCGAATTTGCCAGGTGAACAACAAAACTGCGGGCGCAAGCAATGACTCTGGCAGAACCTCGCAACGACTGCAGCGAGAACGCCAGAACTGCTGGATCGGCGCTGATCGAGATCACCGACGACGACGTGATGCCGGCCGGGCCGTCGTCGCCCGTTGCCGTGATGATCGAGACGCCGGCGGGATGGTTCCGGAACGCCTCGACGAAGGAGCTCCGGATGGACAGCTCCGAATCAACGGGGCTGTCCGAAACAGATTGGGTGCCAACCAGTTTTGTGGTCACTCCTCACCCCTCTTCTGCCTCGGTTTTTCTGTCGTTGCACTGTCTTGTGCAATACCGACGTTAAAACCTCGAGTGCGGTTGAGGTCAAGGCGCTGTGGCGGACCTCACCGTCCGAGCTTGGTTGCCAGACGTTCCATGTATCCGACAACCTCTTCGGGGCTCTTGTCCGGAGTGCCGAACATTGCTTCGGTGACACCGATGTCGGCCCAGTGGGCGAGCTTCTCCGGGTCGGGTTTGCCTGCCAGGACTGTTATTTCAGGCTCGCCGACCCTACCTGCTTCGGCCCAGATCTTTCGAAGCAGTTCTACGTTTCCGTCGATCTCCTGCTCGATGGGTGTGGTGATCCAGCCGTCGGCGGACTTGGCGATCCAATTGAAAGTCTTCTCGTTGCCGCCACCTCCCAGGAGGATGGGCGGACGGGGTTTCTGAACAGGCTTGGGCCAGGCCCAACTTGGCCCGTACTTCACGAATTGGCCGTCGTACGAAGCTTCCTCCTTCGACCACAGTTCTCCCATGGCTTCGAGGTACTCACGGAGTGCGGTCCGGCGCTTGTTCGGTGGTACGCCGTGGTCTGCGAGTTCCTCTGCATTCCAGCCGAATCCGACGCCGAAAACCACGCGGCCGTCGGAAAGGTGGTCCAGCGATGCGATGGTTTTCGCGAGAGTGATCGGATCGTGTTCGAGCGGGAGGGCAACGGACGTACCCAACCGGATGGTGCTCGTGACCGACGCCGCGGTGCCCAGGGCGACCCAGGGGTCGAGTGTGCGCATGTAACGGTCGTCGGGTAATTCGGCGGACTGGGTTCCGGGGTGATCGGAATCCCTCGACACCGGGATGTGAGTGTGCTCCGGAACGTAGAAGGCGTCGAATCCATTCGCCTCGGCAGCCTTTGCCGCCTCGGCGGGGCGAATGCCGCGATCACTGGTGAACAGGCTGAGTCCGTAGCGCACTGGTTCTCCTTCGGTGGTCCGTCGAAAAACTGTAACCTGTTCCAGGATCGTTCGGATAGGTTTCCGGCCGAGTAAATCGATTGCCGACGTGACCGAGGTCGTGGTGGACTCGGGCGGACTTGTTGTGGACCGAGAGGTGGAAGGGGCCCAGGCACAGTTCTTTCGCAACGGCGGGTCGACCCTGTTTCCGGAAGAAGTGGCGCTGCTCGGCGAGATTGCAGGCTCCTCGATTTTGCATCTGCAGTGCAATTCCGGTCAGGATTCGTTGAGCTTGGCGGCCCTCGGTGCCAACGTGACCGGCGTCGACCTCTCGGATTCCGCGATCGACTTCGCCCGAACCTTGTCCACGGAATCCGGCATTGCCGCCGAGTTCGAGCGAGCGGAAGTATCTGGATGGCTCCGCGAAGCTGCCGCCGCTGAAAGAAAGTTCGACCGAGTCTTTTCTTCGTACGAAACTGTGATCTGGTTGCCCGATCTCGACGAGTGGGCAGAGGGGATTGCCGGTGTTCTGGCGCCTGACGGTCGATTCGTTCTGGTGGAGTTTCATCCATTTGCCATGTGTTTCGACGAGAAGTGGTCGCTGACATACCCGTACGGAGGCGGGACCCCGGTGACGGAACCCGGTGGCGTCGGCGACTACGTGGCAGACTCAGTCGATCTTGTCTTGCCGGGTGCTCCGGGAGTTGGAATCGCGAATTTCGAAAATTCTTTCCCCTCATGTGAATTCAACTGGTCTATTGCCGAGGTACTCGGCGCGTTGCGGCGGGCCGGATTGCTGCTCGAGTCCTTCGACGAATACCCGTACGCCAACGGCTGGCAAGGATTCGAGGAGATGACCGAACTCGGCGGCAAACGCTGGGGAGTCCCGGCCGGACGTCCCGAGCTGCCGCTGATGTATTCGCTGTCCGTTCGTTTGGCAGGCTGACGCCTATTTCCCCCGCATTTGCGGGTAATTGACGACACAGGTACTAATTACCCCCATGCCCACGACGCCACTGACACGACGCATCGCCGTCGACCTGTGCCGTCTTGGTGCTCACTGCTGTTGCTGTTGATTCCTTCCGACTCTCCTGAGTGAGAATGGCGCCTCCCTGTGCGCCTTCGTCCTTGCATATGCACTCGTAGCTGCATATGTGCCGGAATTTCCGTACGTCGAGGAAGAACAGCGATGTCGACTTCTGTCGAAGCAAAAGAACCAACACCGGTTTCGGAATCGAACCGTGAGCCGCGTCGGCGGTGGGCTCCGAGTGTGACCACCGTAGGACTTCCAGTGCTTTCGGTGATCGCATTCTTGGTGCTGTGGCAGGTCGCGGCAGCCAGCGGGACCTGGAGTGAGACCTTCGTGCCGTTTCCTAGCACGGTCTGGCATGCCTTCGTCAACACGATGACCACACATGACGGAGTGCGGGGCTACCAGGGGTATTTGCTCTGGGAGCACCTCTACATGACGCTTCGACGGGTGCTGGTCGGTGTGATCATCGGCGTCGGATTGGGCGTCATTCTCGGATTGGCCATGGGATCGGTGTCATGGCTGCGGAGTCTGCTCGAACCGTGGTTGACGTTCCTGCGCGCGCTGCCGCCCTTGGCGTACTTCTTCCTGCTGGTGATCTGGCTGGGAATCGACGAGGCGCCGAAGATTACATTGCTGGCGCTCGCTGCTCTCCCGCCCGCAGCAGTGGCCACGACAGCTGCTGTCGTCGCGGCGCCCGTCGGGCTGGTCGAAGCGGCCAGAGCGTTGGGAGCTTCACGGGCACAAGTGATCCGAGACGTGGTCGTCCCGTCGGCCTTGCCGGAAACATTCACGGGAATTCGGCTGTCGGTGGGTATGGCGTACTCGTCGGTGGTCGCAGCCGAACTGTTCAACGGCATCCCTGGAATCGGCGGAATGGTCAAGGATGCAAGCAATTACAACAACACGCCGGTTGTGCTGGTGGGGATCTTCGCCATCGGATTCTCCGGCCTGATCATCGACGGACTGCTGCGGGCCGCAGAGCGCCGCGCCGTTCCCTGGAGGGGAAAAGTATGACTGACAATCAGAAACACGCCAGCAGCAACCTGACGCGCAGCAGCAACCTGAAGTACAGCGAGGGAAGGGCTTCCCGGACGGCGTTCACGGTGCTGATCGGCGTCCTCGCACTGGTTCTCGGTGCGTGCTCGGTGGATCATTCCGGCCAGGATTCGTCCAAGGAAACGATTCGCATTGCCTACCAGTCCTTCCCGAGCGGCGATTTGATAGTCAAGAACAACCGTTGGCTCGAAGACGCGCTGCCCGAGTACAACGTCAAGTGGACGAAGTTCGATTCGGGAGCCGATATCAACACCGCCTTCATTGCCGGTGAAATCGACTTCGGTGCAATCGGTTCGAGTCCGGTTGCTCGTGGACTCTCGGCACCGCTGAACATTCCGTACCAGGTTGCGTTTGTTCTCGATGTGGCCGGTGACAACGAAGCTCTGGTGGCCCGCAACGCAACCGGAATCAAGACCGTGGCAGATCTGCGGGGCAAGAAAGTGGCTACGGCATTCGCGTCGACCGCTCACTACAGTCTGCTGGCGGCTCTGAACCAGGCCGGACTCAGCGCAGATGACGTTCAGTTGGTGGATCTCCAGCCGCAAGCATCACTCGCCGCCTGGCAGCGAGGTGACATCGACGCCGTCTACACTTGGCTGCCTACGCTCGACGAACTCCGCAAGGACGGAACACAGTTGATCGCCAGCCGCGAGCTGGCGACGGCGGGAAAGCCGACGCTGGACCTGGGTGTGGTGTCGACCGCGTTTGCGAAGGATCACCCCGAGATCGTCGACACCTGGCGGCAGGTTCAGGCCCGCGCGCTCACGACGATCGCTACTGACCCGAACGCGGCAGCGGAAGCTGTTGCCGCGCAATTGGGCGCCTCCAAGGAAGACGCGGCAGCGCAGCTGAAGCAGGGTGTGTTCCTCACTCCCGAGCAGATCTCCTCGCCGGAATGGTTGGGCACCGAAGGCGCTCCCGGAAATTTGGCAGTGAACCTGCAGAGTGCAGCACAATTCCTGGCTGAGCAGAAGCAGATCGACAGTGTGCCTGATCTGACGGTGTTTCAGAATGCTCTCTATGTGAAGGGGCTTCCCGATGTCCTTGACCAGTAGCGTGACCGCACAGCAGGCGGTCGGAGGGTTCGCAGCCGACCGCCCGGGGGCGATCAGAATCGACACCGTCTCACACAAATACGGCCACGGCCGAGAGTCCGTAACGGCGCTCGGACCGGTATCGATCGACGTCGCACCTGGTGAGTTCCTGGTCCTCGTCGGAGCGTCGGGTTGCGGCAAGAGCACCTTGCTGCGGTTGATTGCGGGATTCGAAAACCCATCCAGCGGAACGGTTCAGGTGTCGGGATCCGACCCGATCCCCGGGTCGAGTGCGGGAGTGGTGTTTCAGCAGCCGCGGCTCTTCCCGTGGAAGTCCGTCGGCGGCAACATCGATCTGGCACTCAAATATGCCGGCGTTGCAAAGAGCGACCGCGGGCAAAGACGCGACGAACTCCTCGACCGCGTCGGGCTGGGCGGCACTGCGGACCGGCGAATCTGGGAGATCTCCGGCGGGCAGCAGCAGCGGGTGGCAATTGCCCGGGCCTTGGCGGCCGAAACGTCGTTGCTTCTGTTGGACGAGCCCTTTGCCGCGCTGGACGCCCTCACCCGCGAGCGTCTGCAGGAGGACCTCCGCAACGTCAGCGCCGAGTCCGGGCGAACGAGTGTCTTCGTCACTCACAGCGCCGACGAGGCAGCATTTCTCGGCTCCAGGGTCGTGGTCCTGACAAGCAGGCCGGGCAAGGTCGCGCTCGATCTGAAAATCGATCTGCCACGAACAGGCGTCGATCCCGACGAGCTCCGCGGCTCCCCCGAATATGCGGCATTCCGAGCCGAAGTCGGCCACGCCGTCAAGGTTGCCGCTGCAGCGTAGGTACCCTGCGCGTCGACTACCAGGCGACCGCGTCGATAATAGGAAGGAGAACGTGCAGGACACGACGAACAAGGAGTGGTCATGGCAACTGAGGTGGAGTCCGGTGACCTCGTGCAGGCAGCCGGCCATGCGGGTCCGTGGACGGTAGTCGAAGTTCGCCAGGGTATGGCGCTGCTCGAACACAGTGACGGGCACAGGTTGTCGCGTCGAACGACGACGCTGACCGTCGTCCGCAAGGGCTCGGGCAAGAAAGCAACGGCCGTCGAAGACGGGAACGACGAAAACGGATCGCCAACTCTGTTCGACTGAAACCGCAGCTCAACTGATCTTCCGTCAGTCCGAGAAGATGTCGTCTACGCGTTTGTCGAAGTATTCGGCGATTCGGAACGCCAGTGACAGGCGTGGGTCGAAGTGGCCCTTCTCGATAGAGATCACGGTCTGGCGCGTGATGCCGAGTGCGTCGGCGCACGCTTGCTGTGACAATCCGGCTGCCGTCCGGAGTTCTTGAAGGTTGTTGCGCATCAGATCTCGATAGTGGGGGTGCGGTCCCTCGACACTGCCCAGTACCGGATTCCGAAGTCGGCCAGCCCGAGGGCTGTAAACATTACGAGCGGCAGTTCGGGAGCGCCGAAGACATTGTGCGCGATCAGTGCGATCCCCATGGCAGTGATCAAGTCGGTGAACGCACCGAAGCCGGCCTTGCGACTCCATTCGGTTTCGACAGTGTCCTCGGGGTAGGCGGGGGCCTTGTTGTTCTCCGATGGAAAAAGGGCCCACGCCGACCCGATACAGGCCGGTGCCATGACGATTGCAAAGACGATGAAGGCCAACGTCTTCCGATCGTCGGCGGTCAATGCTGCGAAAAAGCTGAAGGCCAGCGTTGCTGCGACGCCGATACCGACGATCAGGCTCCACCGTGCAGTGGTGCTCATGAGGCCTCCCAGGGGTCAGAGTTCTTTGACATTCCTGAGCGTAGGGTCATGTCCACCGCATGTCAAAGAACTCTTACATTGCACTGAGGGTCAAACGACCCCGAAAGGCGCGGCATAGGAAAACTTCCCCGTCTGATCAGCGCGGTGCGCGGTGAGGGTCCTGATCTGAAAGTGAGCGCCCCACTCGGCTTCCGGGGGCTCGACCCCGACGTCGGTACTGGTGACGAATCCGAACCGGGGGTAGTACTCGGTGCTTCCGAGAAGCGCGAGCAGTGGCACGTCCTGGGCGTCGGCCGCACCGATTACGGCGTGCATCAGGGCAGAACCGACGCCGCTGCGCTGGTTGCCCGGCGTGACTGCCAACGGCCCGAGACCAACCGCCTCGACTTTTCTGACCCATCCGCGTGTCCCGATCACGAAACCGACGATCTCGCCGTCTGCCACGGCGACCAGTGACAACTTCGGCAAGTAGTCGTCCGAGGCGAAGAGTTGACGTGTCAGTTCGATCTCGATGGGAGTCTCGCCGGGCGGCGCCTGGTCGGCAAACGCCGCCCCGAGCAGTGAATAGACGGCGTCACGGTCGGAAGAAGTTTCGCGGCGGATGTACATGGCCACGAAACTACCCGCTTCATCTCCGATCGTGCTCCTCGTTTTCGGCCTGACGTGCCACTCGCTTTTCGTAGTCCGCGCGCCCGTTCGGATCTACCGATGTCAGTGCGCGACGATCGTCGATCACCCGGCGTCCGATGTTGATCATCCATTCGGGTACAACAGCGTCGATGAGGTCCCAGCCCGCAAGGTAACGCGGAACCGTAGTTTCGGCTCGTCGATGCGTGACGGTGTCGACGACGGCTTTGGCCACGACCTCGGGTTCAACGGTCGGCATGCCCTTTCCGAGTGGCACACCGGAGGAGAGTCCGGTGCGCACGGCGCTGGGCAGGATGGCGCTGACGCTGACTCCGGAATCTGCGAATTCGACACGGGCAGAAGCCGAAAGACCCACCGCGCCGAACTTGCTTGCGTTGTACACGGCCATTCCGGGCACGGGGAGCTTGCCTGCCATGGATGCGATGTTGACGACGTGGCCGCGTCGTCGTTCCACCATGCCGGGCAGCACTGCACGCATCCCGTGAATCGGCCCCCAGACGTTGACGTCGAGGGTGACTCGACTGGTGGCGTCGGACTCGTCGAGGAAGCCCCCGAGCGGCATCACCCCAGCATTGTTGACCAGAATGTCGATGTGACCGAATTCGCCGATCACTTTGGGGATGAACACATCCCAGGATTCGCGCGAGGTGACGTCAAGTGCGTAGCCGCGGGCTCGTGCGCCGATGGACGCGGCTGTGTCGACGGCTGTCTCCTCGTCGAGATCGCCGACGCAGACGAGTGCGCCGCGAGTTGCGAACAACTCAGCTGTGGCCCGGCCGATTCCGCGGCCGCCGCCGGAGATGACAACGACTGCTCCGTCGAGATCGATCGGCGGGTAGGTGGTGCCGAAGAGGCTCATGCGGTGTACTCCGGTTCGAGGGTGGTGGTGGGCTCAGAGGGCGTGAAAGCCGACGAAGGGTTGTCGGAGAGCGTGTGGTTGTAGGCATACGGATCGAAGTCTCGTAAGCGTCGACGCATGGCGCCGGACGACCACGGCCAGTTGAAACTGTTGCGGCCGTTGACGTCGAAGAAATAGCTTTCGCAACCACCCGCGTTGTAGACCGTGGTTCCCAGGGCTTCCTGAACCTGAGAGTTGAAGGCTGCCTGTACTTCCGGCCGCACGTCGATGGTTTGCCAGCCGTGCCGACGAGCGTGGCCGATCGCCTGCGCCACATAGTTCAGCTGGGCTTCCAAGATCATGAATGCGGACGTGTGCCCGGTGCCGAGGCTCGGCCCCAGCAGAATGAACGCGTTGGGAAATCCGCTGACGGCGGAACCGAAGTACGCCTGAGGGCTTCCCTGCCAATGGTCGTCGAGTGATCGACCTTCTCCGTCGAAAACCTTGGAGGCGATGGGCATGTCGAGGATGTGGAAGCCTGTTCCGAAGATGATGGCGTCCACCTCCGATTCCGCTCCGTCGGCGCCGATCACGGTGTTGCCGCGGATTTCTTCGACTGCATTGGCGTGGACGCTGACGTTGGGTTTGCCGAGTGCCGGATAGTACGAATTCGACATGAGCAGTCGCTTGCAACCGAGGGTGTAGTCGGGTGTCAGCGCCTTGCGCAGCTTCGGATCACGGACCTGCAGGCGCAACTGGGCCGAACCGAGTTTCTGCACGATGCGCAGGATCCACGGATTGCGGAATCCCAATCCGAGCGCTTCCATGATTCCGTATTCGATGCTGCGCAGGGCTTTGTGTGCTCCCGGTACGAATCGCATGACGGACCTTTCGATCCGCGGTACGTAGTGGTCGGGTTTGGGGAGAACCCATTGAGCGGTTCGCTGGTAGAGGTGAAGTGTGGAGACCTCGGAGACGATGCGCGGAACGAACTGGACTGCCGAAGCGCCGGTACCCACCACAGCGACGCGTTTCCCGGTCAAGTCGTAGTCGTGATTCCACTGCGAGGAATGAAACACCTCGCCCTCGAACGTTTCCAGTCCTGGGATAGCCGGTGTCAAGGGTTCGTTCCACGGACCCGCGGCTGCGATCACGAAACGAGCAGTGAGTTCGCCACTGGAAGTTGTGATGTTCCACAGGGATTGCGACGCATCCCACTGGGAGGAGAGCATTTCGACCCCGAAGCGAACATGCTTGTCGACGCCGTGGCGTCGAGCCGTATCGTCGATGTATTCGCGGATCTCCGGCTGCTCCGCGAACAATCGCGTCCACTCCGGATTGGCGGCAAAGGAATACGAGTACAGACCGGACGGAACATCGCAGGCACAACCGGGATAGGTGTTGGCGCGCCAGGTACCGCCGAGGGATTCGGCCTTTTCGAGCAGAACGAAATTGTCGATCCCGAGGCGCTGCAGATGAATGGCTGCACCGATTCCGGAGATCCCGCCGCCGATGATCACGACCTCGAAGTGGTCAGGTTCGTTGTTCACTGAGTCTGCGCTTTCACTGGTGGGAATGGGTGGTGTGGAACGGATGCGCATCGAGTTCACGCTTGACGCTCGCACGTGTTGTGCGCAGGGATGATTCGAAGGTGGCGAGCCGCCGTCGGCCGTCCATGAAGTTGGCGCCCATGACGGCGAGATCGTCATCGGTGGCATCGATACGCAGAACCTTGGTGCCTGCAGCGCGAACCAGCTCGATCTCGCGGTCGAGGCCCTTGGACATTGCGTTGCGTAGGGCACCGCGTTCGAGGCGAGCAGCGCCGCGCGCCGGCCTCAGTGTTCGAGATGCCATGGGCGCCAGTACAACCAGCTCGTCGAGTTCGAGGGGGAGCAGGAGGTCTACCGATGCCGTCGATGCCGCGCCGCCGTCGATGTACCTGACGCCGTCGACGGTGACAGGTGGGAACCAGCCGGGAATCGCCCAGGACGCTCGAAGTGCTTCACCGACGGTTGTTTTCGGAGCCCCCTGTGCCCCGAATGCAACCCGTCGCCCCGTTCTGTAGTCCATGGATACCATGTACGCGTTCGGATGTGGGAGCCATGAATCGCCAGGGGCAAGTGATGCGGCGAGCGTGGTGAGCCACGACGGGTCGCCGCCACCAAGCGGTGCGATGCCGCTCATCCGGCTCAGAACCGGAAGATCTCGACGCGCCACCAGTCGTGGATTGCCGATCCCCAAGCTCGGTAGTGGTGGGATTTTTCCGGGTGCCGACGCGATGTGGGCGAGGAGTTCGGGGCGGGCCGCGGGATCACCGAGTTGCATGGCGACCAGCTCGTCGACGCCGACTCCGCTGCCGAGCATCGTCACGAACTCGGCTCCGGCAGAGGTGCCGATCATGGCGGTGGCTTCGCGGGGATCCCAATCGAGTGCATCCCGAACCGAGGCGAGTGCGGCAACGGTCCAGGCGAAGCCGAGAGTGCCGCCGCATCCGATTGCCAAGCCGCGTTTCGGCGCGCTGTTTCGTCCGGACCCGGTCGCGGTGGTGCCGGTCACTTCTGAAGTCATATTTCGGAGACTATCAGTATCTGAATAACGTGGGTACCCCAAATTTGGTTGTCCGGAGTGCGCCCGCGGGGCGCTTCCGGTATTCGGCTACCGTTGGAATCTCGATACTCAGAACCACTAGGAGGTTCGATGGCGCGATTGACCAGGCAGGAAGCGCAGGCGTTGACCCGCGAAACCTTGTTGGCGACGGCCGTCGAGCATTTTCTCGATCGTGGGTACGCCGCCGCGTCGCTCGATCAGATCGCCGAGGATGCCGGCTACTCCAAGGGTGCGGTGTACTCGAACTTCAAGAACAAAGACGAGTTGTGCGCCGAAGTGCTCGGCCGAATCAGGTTGACCAAGGTCGGCGAGATCACCGCACAGCTCGGAGCGAAGTCGACGCTCGACGACGCGGTGGCCGAGTTCGCGCGATGGGCAGAGCGGACGATCGGGGACCAGAGGTGGACTCTGCTCGAGGTCGAGTTCTCGGTCCGGTCGCGGCACAGCGAGGACATTCGAGCGAAAATCGCGGCGGGTGCCGACCAAGTGCGCGGGTTGATCGCCGGAATGGTGCAGCACCTCGCCGAATCCAACAACGTGACGCCGACGATGGACCCGAATGCGGCAGCCCTTCGAATGCTCAGCGTCGGAATCGGTTTGGGTCTTCAGCGTGCGATCAACCCGGAGCTTCCCGTCGATCCACTGGTGGATACGGTGCGCGAAATATTACTGGGTGCGTGAAACTGTCGGGCGGGCAAGGAGAACGCGCAACATCCCGCCGATCTCGGCGACGGCGGCGCGTGAACCGGCGCTCGGTCCCAGAATGTTGACGAAGCCGTGGATGAATCCGGGATAGCGTCGATCCGTCACGTGAACTCCGTTGTCGCGCAATCGTGCTGCGTAGGCTTCGCCTTCGTCCCGGAGTGGATCGAATCCCGCCGTGATCACGATGGCTGGTGGCAGTCCGGCCACATCGGGGGCGCGTAGCGGCGACACCATCGGGTCGCGTCGATCGGCATCGCTGCCGAGGAAGCTGGACTCGTAGAAGTTCATGTTGGCCTCGGTCAGGAAGAAGCCTTCACCGAACGTCGTTCTCGACGGCGCCTTCTCGTGAAAGTCGGTCGCGGGATAGATCAACAGTTGTGCTGCCGGAGGGGTCTTGCCGTCGTCGCGGGCACGCAGCGCCACCGTTGCCGACAAGTGCCCGCCCGCGCTGTCGCCGCCGACAGCGATGCGCGTCGGGTCTGCGCCGAACTCTTCGGCGCGGTCGACGATGTCAAGGTAGGCGGAATAGGCGTCGTGTACCGGTGTGGGGAAGGCGAATTCGGGTGCGAGCCGGTAGTCGACCGAGACGACCCGTGCGCCGGAAGTCTCGGCCAACAAGCGGCACGGAGCATCGTGGGATTCGATGCCGCCCTGCACCCAGCCGCCGCCGTGGAAGTAGACGAGTAAAGCGCCGGTGTCGGCGCTCGGAACGTAGAGCCGGGCGCGAAGGGGGCCGTCGGCGCCCGACACGGACATCTCTTCGGTGTGGACCGGTGCGGGCCGGCCGCCCATCATGATCGCCGTTCGGGTGAGATTGGCGCGGGCAGCGGCGAGTGACTGGGAATCGGTTGTATGCGACGGTAGTGGCCGCGTCTTCGCGAGCGTGAGCAGCAGGTGTGCGTCGGCGTCGAGTGTGTTGCCCTCGATGACGACGGGTGGACCGGTGATTCGGCGTTTCACCGCGCTGGGCAGCGCGAATGCGGCTGCCACCAAGGATGCTTCGGCGCGATCTCGAATGCTGCGGCTGCTGGCCTGATTCACGGATTCCGACACGTGGCGCACACTACCAAGCATGACTACTGCGGCACTGTCGATCACGCAGATCGAGAACACACACCTGGTTCGGTGCGGTCACGCCAATTGGGTGCTGGTCGAAGAGGGGTCCGATCTGACGCTGATCGACGGCGGATACCCGGCCAACGGGGCCGACGTCGAACGCTCGATCGAGCAGATCGGTCACCAGCTCGGGGATGTTCGGGCAATCCTCGTCACTCACGCGCACGTCGATCACATCGGCGGAATCGCGGACATCGTGACTCGGCTCGAGATTCCGGTCCTGATGGATCCGTTGGAGGTGCCCCACGCGAAGCGGGAGTATCTGCAGCAGTTGTCGCCGGCGAAAGCTCCGTTGCTGCTTTGGCGGCGAGGTGCTCCGAAGTGGCTTCGCGACGTGATCGGAGTGGGCGCGTTGAAAGGAGCGGAACTGCCTCACGCACAGGCCTTTGCGTCCGATGGAGCGCTGGACGTTCCAGGCCGTATCGTGCCGATTCCCACTCATGGGCACACCGACGGTCACAGCGCATATCTTGTCCCCGACGCAGGCGTCGTCGCGTCGGGTGACGCTCTGGTGACCGGACACGCGACGTCGAGCGTCGCCGGACCACAATTTCTGGTGTGCCCCTTCAATCATGACCGTGAAGCGACAGACCAGGCGTTGGACAATATCGCCGCTGCGCCCGCCGGCGTGCTGTTTCCCGGACACGGTCCGGTCTACGAAGGCAGCCTGGCTGTCGCAGTCGAACAGGCCCGAGCCGGCCGGACAAGGATGCGTCCATGACTACTGTCGAAACGGTCGACGGAGATTCAGTGCACGGTTTCCTGCATCGGCCTGATTCTGTGTCCTTCGCGTCGCCCGTCGCCACGCTTGCACTGACTCACGGCGCCGGAAGTAACTGCGACACTGTGCTGTTGCGCGCTGTTGCCGACGGCTTTGCCGTGGCGGGAGTGCAAGTTCTCCGGTTCGATCTCGCGTTTCGGGTGCGTCGAGCTTCAGGCCCGCCACATCCGTCGCGCGCTGCGGAGGATCGCGCGGGCATTGCCGAGGTGATTGCCGCTGTTCACGCGGACTGCTCGGTGCCCGGACCTGTTCTGCTCGGCGGACATTCGTACGGCGGGCGGCAAGCGTCGATGCTGGCGTCGGAGAATCCAGGGCTTGTCGACGGACTCGTTCTGCTGTCCTACCCACTGCATCCACCGAAGAAGCCCGAGAAGCTCAGAACGGAACACCTACCCGAGTTGAACACGCCGACGGTTGTCGTCCACGGATCGAAGGACGAGTTCGCGACCACGGAGGAGATTCGGGCTGCACTTGCGCTGATTCCCGCACCGACGCGATTGGTGGAGTTCGAGGGCGCTCGACACGACTTGTCCGTGGTGAAGTTCCCGGTGGTCGAACAGGCAGTCGCCGCAGCAACAGAACTGTTCACGCTCGGACGTTGACGCGCCGGTTGCCCGTGTCGGTGGTTCCTGGTGAGATCGAAGCATGAGTGCCCAGCAGTATCAGCCCAGTGCCCTGTCCGACGTCACGGTGAGCGTCGACGGCGACGACACAGTCGTCAGCTTTCCCCGGGTGCTGCCGTATCCGGTCGAGAAGGTGTGGGAGGCGATCACCGACCCGGAGATGTTGGCGCAATGGACGCCGTACACCGCCGATCGGAATCTGAGCCGCACGGGCGACGCCGTGATCACCATGCTCACCGAGGACGGCGCCCCCGAAATGTCGCTGCCGGTCACCGTTCACGTCGTGGAGACCACCCGGCGGCTCGAACACGAGTGGGGCCCGGACGAATTGGTGTGGGACCTGACCCCGATCGAAGGCGGTACCCGCGTCGTACTGACTCAGAGGTCGCGCGCCGAGGGGATGGCGTCGGCACTCGCTGCGGGGTGGCATCTGTGCTTCGACGTACTCGATGCCCTTCTGGCAGGCGAGCCCTTCGGACCGATCGTGGGTGAGCGGGCGCGCAAGTACGGCTGGGACGCGCTCAACTCCGGCTACGCGCGACGGTTGGGTATCGACGAATCTCAGGTCTGGTAGCTGCTCAGAGTTCCCGAGCGGCGGGCTTTCTGGTGGAGGCTCGCACGATCAGTTCGACAGGAAGTTTTACTGATTCGACGCTCCTGCCGGCGATCAATGCGAGCAGGTGTTCGAGCCCCGTCGCGCCGATCTTGCGGGCGGGGGACCTCACCGTCGTCAGTGGCACCGGGAGTTGGGAGACAACCGGGATGTCGTTGTAGCCGACCAGTGCAAGATCGTCCGGAATGCTCAAGCCGAGATCGCGGGCTACGCCGAGAACCCCGATAGCGATCGTGTCGCTCACCGTGAAGACGGCGTCGGGCCGTGAATCCCCACCGAGCAGTATTGCCGCGGCATCGACTCCGCCTTGGACTTCGAACTCGGACGCCACGATTCGGTGCGGCGGCAATTCCAAGCCTGCTTCGGCCAGGGCGTCGCGGAAACCTGCGACGCGTTCACGTGACGTGCTGGCGTGATCCGGTCCGGCGATCACACCGAGATCGCGATAGCCGCAATCCAGTAAATGCCTTCCCGCGAGGTAGCCGCCGAGGTGGTCGTCGCCGCTGACAAATGGCAGGCTGCCGAATGGAAGGCCGCGGTTCGCGGACGCCGTCGCCGGGTCGATGTGCCGGTTGAGCAGCAAGATCGGTAGTGAGCGCAGGGGGAGTGAGTCGACAAAATCGGTACCCGGCAGGTGGATGCTGCTCAGCATGAGCCCGTCGACCTGGCGGCTGACCAGGAACTCGACGGCTTTGCGCTGTGCGTCCAGATCGTCAGGTGGGCTGGAGAGCAGGACCGAGTAACCCGCCGCGGTGGCAGCTTCCTCGATGCCCTGGAACATGGTGGCCACCACGACGTCCGTCAGCCTCGGCATCACGACGCCGATGGTGGTGGTCTTGCGGGTACGCAGGCTGGCCGCCCACAGGTTCGGTTGGTAACCAAGCTCCTCGGCAACCTGACGAACTCGGAGCGCCGAGTCGGACCAACCGTCGGCGGGCTCGGGCTGACGGAGGACCCGCGACGCCGTCGAGATGTGGACCCCGGCCTGGTCGGCGATTTCGCGCAGCGTCGGCGGGCGGCCGTTGCTGCGGGTCGACGGATCGGGCGTCATCTGCGTCGGGGCTCCTGGTGTGCGTCGGTTCTGTGTCGGCCGGCTGTTCGGGGATTGACGGGTGTGTAATCGGGCTCTACTCTAGGCGATGCAAACGATTGCGCAATCGTTCTCGCAAAGGATTGCGCCCGAGAACACTGGAGGCCCCGTGACCACGCCGCAGTCCCTGTCCGAGCTTTTTGCCATCGACACCCTGCTGGACGCCGAGGAGATCGCGATCCGCGACACGGTCCGCAAGATGGTCGACGATCGCATTCGCCCGCACGTAGGCGAATGGTTTGAAGCGGCAGCACTGCCGGCTCGTGAGCTGGCCAAGGAGCTGGGCGCGCTCGGCGTACTGGGCATGCACCTCGAGGGCTACGGCTGTGCCGGGATGAGCGCAACGGCGTACGGGTTGGCCTGCCAGGAACTCGAAGCTGTCGATTCGGGCATTCGCAGCCTCGTCTCAGTCCAGGGTTCGCTCGCCATGTTCGCGATCCACCACAACGGAAGTGAAGAGCAGAAGGAAGAGTGGCTCCCGCGGATGGCGGCCGGTGAAGCCATCGGTTGCTTCGGTCTCACGGAACCCGATTTCGGATCCAACCCCGGCGGCATGCGAACCAACGCCAAGCGCGACGGCGACGACTGGATCCTCAACGGCACCAAGATGTGGATCACCAACGGCTCCATCGCGGACGTCGCCGTGGTCTGGGCGCGAACAGACGACGGCGTACGCGGATTTGTCGTTCCCACCGACACTCCGGGCTTCTCCGCCCCCGAGATCAAGAACAAGATGTCACTGCGAGCATCGGTCACCTCGGAGCTGGTGCTCGAAGATGTGCGTCTGCCTGCCTCGGCGATGCTGCCCAAGGCTCGCGGACTTTCCGGCCCGCTCGGCTGCCTCAACGAGGCACGCTTCGGCATCATCTTCGGCGCGATGGGTGCAGCACGTGACTGCCTCGAGACCGCGATCTCGTACGCGCGTGACCGCAAGGTCTTCGACAAGTCGCTCGCCGCGTACCAGATCACCCAGGCCAAGATTGCCGACATGGCAGTCGAATTGGGCAAGGGGCAATTGCTCGCCATCCACCTCGGGCGTCTCAAGGACGCCGGAACGGTCCGTCCCGAGCAGGTCAGCACCGGCAAGCTCAACAACGTCCGCGAAGCCATCAAGATCGCACGTGAATGCCGAACCATTCTGGGCGCCAACGGCATTACGCTCGAATACCCCGTGATTCGACACGCCAACAACCTCGAATCCGTTCTCACCTACGAGGGGACCTCCGAGGTTCACCAGCTGGTGATCGGTCGCGCTCTCACCGGTGAAGAAGCGTTCCGGTGACGGTAGACGCTGTCGGAGCGCTCGACGGGTTGGTGATCGCGGATTTCGGCCGCGTCCTCGCCGGTCCGTACGCCACGATGATTCTTGCCGATCTCGGCGCGGAGGTCGTCAAGATCGAGCGGCCGGGTGTCGGCGACGATACTCGCAGCTGGGGTCCGCCGTGGGTCGGTGACGAGTCGAGTTACTTCCTGTCGGTGAACCGCAACAAGAAGTCGGTCACCCTGGACTTGCGCGAGAACGCGGATCTCGAGAGTGCACGCGAGCTGGTTCGCAGTGCAGACGTAGTGGTGCAGAACTTCCTGCCGGGAACGATGGACCGTCTAGGTCTGGGCTACGACGCTGTCCGAGAAATGAATCCGCGTGCGGTCTACTGCTCGATCAGCGGCTTCGGTGGCAACAATTCTCTGCCTGGGTACGACCTGTTGATTCAGGCGGTCGGCGGATTGATGAGTATCACGGGTCCCGATTCCAAGACACCCACCAAGGTCGGTGTCGCGGTGGTCGACGTCATCACCGGCTTGCATGCCAGCGTGGGAATCCTTGCAGCGCTGCGCCACCGCGATCGAACGGGCGAAGGGCAGCACGTCGAGGTCAATTTGTTGTCCTCGTTGCTGTCCGCGCTGGCCAACCAGTCGTCCGGCTACGTGGCGGCGGGTGTGGTGCCCGCGGCCATGGGCAATCGGCATCCGAGCATCGCGCCCTACGAGGTGTTCGACACCGCCGACCGCCCGCTGGTTCTCGCTGTCGGCAACGATCGCCAATTCGGTTCGTTGGTAGAGGTTCTCGGAGTTCCCGAACTTGCCGCGGATGTACGGTTCATCTCGAATCGGGATCGGGTCGCGCATCGAGAAGAGTTGTTCGACGCCGTCACGGCTGCGTTGGTCAAGGGCACAGCAGACTCGTGGTTCGAGGCACTGACCGAGCGCGGAGTCCCGTGCGGGCCCCTCAACGACATCGCCGACGCGATTGCACTGGCGGAGCGGCTGGATCTCGATCCGGTGGTGACCATCGACGATCCGCGTCGCGATGCACCGACTCGGCAGGTAGCCAATCCGATTCGGTTGAGCGGCACTCCGGCAACCTATCGGTCGGCCCCGCCGCGGTTGGGTGAGGACAGCGTTCCCACCCCGTCGGGCGTTGGTTGACGCACGCGAATCGGCCACCGGAACACCGGTGGCCGATCTGCGTGTGTGTCTGCGTATGTGTCTGACTCAGCTGACCTTCAGGACCAGCTTTCCGGTGTTCGCACCGGCAAAGAGAAGATTGAGGCTGTCGCCGAATGCGTCGATACCGCCGTCGACGACGTGCTCGCGAGCAGTCAATTCGCCACTCTTGATCCACTTTCCGATCTGCTCCTGCGCTTCTGCGTAGCGATCGAGGTAGTCGAAGACCACGAAGCCGGCCATCGTGGCGCGGTTGACGAGAAGTGACAGGTAGTGCGCCGGGCCGGGCTGAGGTTCGGTGGCGTTGTAGCCCGCGATGGCGCCGCAGATGACCACCCGAGCACCGAGACGCAGGCGGGACAGTGCTGCGTCGAGAATCTCACCGCCGACGTTGTCGAAGTACACGTCGATACCGTCGGGTGCATTGGACTTGAGTGCCTTGTAGACGGATTCGTTCTTGTAGTCGATGGCAACATCGAAGCCGAGGTCTTCGGTGAGCCACGCGCACTTCTCCGGACCACCGGCGATGCCGATGACCTTGCAGCCGTGGATCTTTGCGATCTGGCCGACGAGGCTGCCGACGGCGCCTGCCGCGCCGGATACTACGACGGTGTCACCGTCCTTCAGCTTTCCGACGTCGAGCAGTCCGAAATACGCGGTGACGCCAGGGAATCCGAGAGCGCCGAGCCAGGTCGGTAGGGGAGCGATCGATTCGTCGACCCGCGTGACATCGGTGCCGTCGGAAACGCCGTATTCGGAAGCGCCGAACGATCCGGCGACGATGTCACCGACCTGGTAATCGGGGTGTTGGGATTCGGTGATGCGTCCGACGCCGTGGGCGCGCATGACGGAACCGAGCTTGACCGGGGGAACGTAGGACTTGACGTCGTTGAGCCAGCCGCGCATCGCGGGGTCGAGGGAGAGATACTCGACCTTGACGACAAACTCGCCCGGTCCGGCGGACGGGATCTCGGCATCGACGTATTCCCAGGTGGAAGCGTCGGGAAGTCCTGTCGGGCGGGCGGCGAGGCGTACTTGGCGGTTGGTCATCTCTCCCCTTCGGCGAAACGAATTGAACTTGAGGCCGGATTCAATATAGGTGATGGATCACGAACTGGGAAGAGTTGGATGAACCGATTGGCGACTATGTATGTTCGATCGATGAGCAATGTGGTCGAAGACGCGCCGGGTTGGTTCACCCGGGCGCTGGAAGCGCCGGTCGAGACCGGTTCGGTGGAGGTCGAGGGCGCTGCGGTGCACTTTCGGGCTTGGGGGTCGGCGGGGCCGGGAATCGTGCTGATTCACGGCGGCGCAGCCCACAGTCGCTGGTGGGATCACATTGCGCCGCAGTTCGCCGAGGGGCGCCGCGTCGTCGCTCTCGACTTGACGGGCCACGGCGACAGTGACACTCGCGACGCCTACGCGATGTCCCAGTGGGCTCGCGAGGTGCTGGCGGCGGCTGAGGCCGGGGGAATCGACGGCAAGCCGATTCTGGTGGGGCACAGTATGGGTGGGATTGTTTCTTTCGTGGCCTCTCATCTGCACGGCGAGCTGTTGGACGGCGTTGTCATCATCGATTCTCCGCTCAAGGCGCGTACGCCCGAAGAGGAGGCAGCTCGACGCCAGAATGCGTTCGGCCCCAAGAAGGTTTATCCCACCAGGGAGGACGCGATGGGCAGGTTCCGCTTCGTTCCGCCGCAGGATTCGGGTCTGCCTGCGGTGCGTGACCATGTGGCAGCCACGTCGATGGAGGAAGTCGAGGGCGGTTGGTCGTGGAAGTTCGATCCGAACTTCTTTCTCCGTGTCGGCGCCGAAGATGTTCTGAGCAGTGAACCACGTTGCCGCGTAGCATATTTCCGGGCCGAGAACGGAATTGTGTCCGACCGACTCATGGAACACATGCGCGGGTTGTTCGGACCGGACGCCATCGTGGCGGAGATTCCCGAAGCCGGACATCACGTCATGATCGATCAGCCGTTGCAACTCGTGACCGGGGTGCGAACTGTGTTGAGTGCGTGGGCCGTCGCCAGTCAAGTGCCGGTAAATCAAGTAGCAGGTAACGCCGAGGAAAGGGTAGAAGCATGAGCACGGAATTGACGCTCGAACCGAAAGTCGAAGCAGCCCTGCAGTTGTGGCACACCATGATCGAAACCGGTGACCTGTCGGCGCTACCGACCATCGTCGCGCCTGACGCGCAGTTCCGGTCGCCCACGGGATTCAAGCCGTACCAGTCCGCGGATGCCGTTGTGCTCATTCTCAATACGGTGATCCAGGTCTTCGAGAACTTCGAGTACCACCGGCAGTTCGCCGGAGCCAACGGTCGGCAGGTCGTGCTCGAATTCAGTGCGAACATCGGCGACAAGAGCCTCAAGGGAATCGACATGGTCGAATTCGACGAGGACGGCAAGATCGTCGATTTCGAGGTCATGGTACGTCCGGCCAGCGGGCTCGCCGCATTGGCTGCCGAGATGGGCAAGAGGCTCGGGCAGACGCTACCGACCTACAAAGCCTGAACTGAGTCCGGCCAGGGCTCAGTTCGTACTGAATCCGCCGTTGGAGTGAAGGAGTTGTCCCGTAATCCAGCTTCCGGCGTCGGACATCAGAAACCGAACGAGGTCTGCAGTGTCGCCGGGAGTACCCAGTCGGCCGGCAGGGGTCCGGAGGGTGGCGGCCTGCCTGATCTCCGGTGTCATCCACCCTGTGTCGATCGGTCCGGGGTTGATGACGTTGGCTCTTACCCCACGTGATCCGAGTTCGACTGCGGCTGCGATGACGATGCGGTCGAGAGCTCCCTTGCTGGCTCCGTACGGGAGATTGTGGGCCGCATGGTCGCTGGTGAGCGCGATGATCCGCCCGGTCACCTGACTGGCGTCGTGCTGTTCGGGAAGTTGTTCAGCGAACGCTTTGATCAGCAGCCAAGAGGCGCGGGCGTTGACGGCGAAATGTCGTTCCCAGCTCTCGATCGTGGTGTCGAGGATCGAGCTGTCGACGCTTTCGCAATGCGAGAGCACCAGCCCACGAAGGTCGCTTCGCGCTGCGGCAGCGTCAACGAGCTGATCGGCAGCGTCCGGCGAGGCCAGATCTCCGGGAATCAGGTCGACACGGCTCCCGAGTGCGCGACACTTCTCTGCAATGTCCTGCGGATCGTGCGCTCCGCGGACGAACCCGACGCGTTCGTCATAAGGCTCCCAGTAGCCGATCGTCAGATCCCAACCATCCTCGGCGAGACCCAATGCAAGGCCTGCTCCGATCGACTTGCTCCGGCCGACACCGGTGATCAACACGGTTCCGCGCTTGTCAGACACTGCTCGCCTCCAGAAACTTCGTGTAACTGATGCGGGACTTCCTGCAACTGACGCGCACAACTCGAGCGGTCAACCGCGGGTGAGGTCACTTCAGTTGGAAGGATCACTGTATCGGGCGAGCGCGTGCCGTCGGCCCCTCGACCTGGCAAGAGTCTTGACACGGCGCTGGTCACAGCGTTTGACTGAGATGCAAGCTCGAGTTGATTCGCCGGACTGTGTCCCGGGAGGTTGACCTATGCGCGGCAAGGGAATTGCAGGCAAGGCTTTCTCAGGCGAGGGCTGTAGACGTGGGGCACGGTCGCACCGGGGGACCATCCCGGTACTGGCTTTGGTTGGGGTGTGCGTACTTTCGTTTGCCATGACTCAGACGGCCGGCGCTCAACCTGTTGCGGAGACTGTCGATACCGGGTTCGTGATCCCCTTTGCCGGGGCACCTGGCTACGAGAGCGTCGCGCCCACACAGCTGACCAGTCCGGATCAGCTCAACCAGCCGCTGGGTCAACCGATAGCGGACGAGATTGCCGCGCAGATCGGACTCGAACCAGCCGACACTTTGTCCGAGGAGCAGTATCGCGATCTCATCTCCGGCGGTGGGGTCGGGGGCAATCGCGAGGACGCCGAGGTGATCGACGAATGCGCCCGAATATTGACCAATACGAACGGGCGCCCTCTCTACTCCGGCACTACGCCGTCGGTTCTGGCCAGCTACGGGTTGTACGTGAACCCCGACGGATTGTTGGAGAGTCCCGCCAACGCGGATGCGCCGACGCGGCAGGTGAATACGCTGATCGCTCCCGGCGGTTTTGTCGGCACCTGGTTACGCAACAACGGTGCGACGCACTCTCTGATTGCGCTCTATCAGTCGGCGTACACGGTGCAAGCGGTCTACGGATTTGCAGCGCAACAGATTTCGGGTGAAGCGCAGCTGGTGACCAACACCAAAGCCGATGTGAGTTCGGAAGTCGGCATGTCGATGGCGCCGCCGCTCTGGATAGTGAACTTCGCCCTGCTCTACATCTTGAAGCCCTCACTGGCGGCAGCGATGCCGGCACGCTGGGCTCCCATTCCGCCTGCCGTTGCCGACGCTGTGAAGGCGAGTCCCACCGGTCAAGTCGCCTTCAGTGACTACGCGTACTACTTCGAGTGATCGGTCTGGCGGACAGCGCTCACGAACTTCTCGATCAAAGCGTGGTCCTTGACGCCGCGGGACGATTCGACGCCGCTGGAGACGTCGACGCCCCAGGCTCCGGTGGCATCCAATGCGTCGCGCACATTGTCCGGGGACAGTCCGCCCGCCAGGATCCACTGGCCCTGCGGGCGCGATTGCTGTTGGGCCCAGTCCCACGCCACCCCGGATCCGGCGTCTGCGCCGTCGATCAAGAGTTCGTCCTCACCGAGGTCGAGGTTGTAACCGTCGCGGACGTTGCTGGAGACGACTGCACGGATCACGGTAAGGCCGGCGTCGTGCAGGCGCTGCACTTGCTCGGCGTCGACAAGATCGTGAATCTGCACGGTGCGGAGCCCTGTAATCTCGGCGATCTCGAGGATCTGATCTATCGGGTTGCCGAGAAAGACTCCGATTGCCCGAATGTCAGCGGGGACTCGCGCGAGTAGTTCGACTGCGAGCGCGGGATCGACTTTGCGGACGCTCTCGGCGAAGACGAAACCGATGGCGTCGACGCCCAGGCCCACCGTGAGGTCAACCGTGTCAACGTCGCGTAGGCCACAGACCTTGATGAATGTCACCTGATACAGAGTACTAGCGTCGTCGTCTAGCCTCGTGCGTGCGACATTTCTACGCGCGAGAGGCTTGACGTGGACTGGCTCTACCGAATCAGTTTGATCTCGGGACCGCTGCCAGTGATCCTGACTGTCCTTGGGGTCCTGGGTGGTGTGTGGCTGCTCGGTTCCAACGTGCGGTGGTACTACCGCCGAGCGGTGCCGATCGCGGGGCTGATCGCACTGGTGATCATGATCGCCGTCTGGATCACGGTCGAAAAGGTGATCGTGCCGTTCCCCGATCCCATCGCGATGTCGATTTACGTGTGGATCGGTCTCGGTATTTACGCGCTGCTACTTCTCGGGCCGCGAATCAAGGCGGGCGGAACCGTCGCGAAGGCGGTGCTGTCCGTGGTTGCGACAGTGCTGGTCATCGTCACCGCCGCGACGCAGATCAATCTGGTCTTTGCCGCCTACCCGACTGTGGGAATTGCGTTCGGCCACGACGATTTCGACCGCATTTCACTCAGTGAGGTTCCCGGTCCGACGGATCCTGTTGTCACCGGCAACCCCACCGACACGGTGTGGAAAGCGCCCGAAGGCATGCCGATTCGCGGACGAGTCACGACTTTGCCGGTCCCCGGAACTATTTCGGGATTCTCGGCGCGTGACTCTCAGGTGTATCTGCCGCCGTCGTACTTCACGAATCCGCGTCCACTTCTTCCCGTACTGGTGCTGATGGCCGGTCAGCCTGGCAAGCCCGAGGACTGGCTCCAGGGCGGAAAGCTCACCGCGACAATGGATTCTTTCGCGCGCGATCACGCCGGGCTCGCCCCGGTGGTCGTCATCGCCGACGGAACGGGTTCGCAGATGGCCAATCCGTTGTGCACCGATTCCTCGCAGGGCAAGGTCGGCACGTATCTCGCAAAGGACTTGCCCGCGGCAGTGGCGAATGCGTTCCAGATCGACACGAATCCGAGAGCGTGGGCCATCGGCGGGCTCTCCTACGGCGGTACCTGTTCACTGCAGATGGCGACCAACTACCCCGACGTGTACCCGACGTTCCTCGATCTGTCCGGTCAGGTGGAGCCTTCGCTCGGTGACCGAGCGCGGACCGTCGACGAGATCTTCGGCGGCGACGAGGCAGCCTTCGTGAAGGTGAATCCGATGGATCTCCTGGCGACCCGGAAGTTCCCGAACTCGGGCGGAGTGTTTGTGGTCGGAACAGATGACAACGAGTTCAAGCCCGGCCAGCAGAAGGTGTACGAAGCGGCCAAAGCGGCCGGAATGGACGCCAGGTATCTCGAGCTTCCCGGTGGTCACAGCTTTTCGGTGTGGTCCGCGGGTGTCGAACAGGAACTGGCGTGGATCTCGCAGCGAATGGGGCTGATCAGCTGAATCCTGTTCCGGTTTTGGAACGTGTTCTATATTCGGTGTGTGGCTGCCGTTCGGCAGTCTCTCGATCGTTCACCGACTGGAGTTCAGGCACATGTACGAGTGGTCCGACACCGACCTGATGTTCCGCGACGCCTTGCGGGGCTTTATCGACAAAGAGGTGCGACCTCACGTCGACGAGCTCGAAAGTGGTGCGCTGCCGCCGTTCGACATCATTCGCAAGCTGTACTCGACGTTCGGTCTCGCCGAGATGGCACGCGAGGGCCTCGAGAAGTCGCTGGCCCGTGAGCGTGGCGATGCACCCTCCAGTGACGGTGAGAAGTCGAGTGCCTTCAGCGGCGCAGGCAGTATGGGCGTTGTGCTCAACAGCGAATTGGCCGGAGTCAGCCTCGGTCTCGTCGCGTCGTTGGGCGTCAGCCTCGGATTGGCCGCCGGAACCATCCGCAGCCGCGGCACACTCGCGCAGAAGGAACGCTGGCTCCCCGGCCTGGTGACATTCGAAACCGTCGGCGCCTGGGCGATCACCGAACCGGATTCGGGCTCGGATGCCTTCGGCGGCATGAAGTCCTACGTGCGCCGCGATGGTGACGACTACATCCTCAACGGCAACAAGACCTTCATCACCAACGGTCCGTACGCCGACGTGATGATCGTGTACGCAAAGCTCGACGAGGGCGACGCGTCGGTCGACCGTCGTGATCGCAAGGTGCTCGCCTTCATCCTCGACAAGGGCATGGAGGGACTCACACAGAGCCCGCCGTTCAAGAAGATGGGCATGAATTCCTCACCCACCGGTGAGTTGTTCTTCGACAACGTCCGCATCACCATAGACCGCTTACTCGGCGAAACCGAGGACAGCGGAAAGTCGGACGGTAAGTCCAGCGCCAAGGAGAGCTTCGCCGCCGAACGCATCGGCATCGCGTCCCTCTCGCTCGGCATCATCAACGAATGTCACCGTCTGAGTATCGAATACGCGAAATCCCGCAAGCTGTGGGGACGCGAGATCGGGCAGTTCCAGCTCATCCAGCTCAAGCTGGCCGAGATGGAGGTCGCTCGAATCAACGTGCAGAACATGGTCTTCAACGCGATCGAACGCACCGCAGCCGGAGACAAGGTGAGCTTGGCGGAGGCGTCGGCGATGAAGCTGTACTCCTCGCGCGCAGCGACCGAAGTCGCGATGGAAGCCGTGCAACTGTTCGGTGGAAACGGCTACATGGCCGAGTACCGAGTGGAGCAGTTGGCGCGTGATGCCAAGTCGCTCATGATCTATGCAGGCAGCAACGAAATCCAGGTCACCCATATTGCCAAGGGGCTTCTGGGCTGACGCCCGGCACGTTTGCGCGTGTCGGTCGACCGCAGCAGGAACCGGATAGTCTTGCTGCGGTCGGCGACACCGCGCCGACGGATCGGAGTTGGTAATGAACGCGCCAGATTTCACTGCGTCAGATTCGTCGGCGCCGGATCCCGCCCTTGTTCATCCGATGGCCGGGCAACCGCGAGTGGTGTTGCTGAGGCCGTTGATCGACAACCCGTTGATCGAGGTAGGGGAGTACACCTACTACGACGATCCGGAGTTCGCCGAAGAGTTCGAGACTCGAAACGTGTTGCACCACTACGGTCCCGACAAACTGGTGATCGGAAAGTTCTGCGCGCTGGCAACCGGCGTCACCTTCATCATGAACGGCGCAAACCATCGTATGAACGGTGTCTCCACCTACCCGTTCCCGATCATGGGCGGCGATTGGGCCAGGCACATGGATTTGGTGCAGGATCTGCCGTCGCGCGGTGACACCGTCGTCGGGAACGACGTGTGGTTCGGCGGAAACGTGACAGTCATGCCCGGTGTTCGGATCGGTCACGGGGCGATCGTGTCCACTGGCGCCGTGGTTACGCGCGACGTCCCGGACTACGCCATCGTCGGCGGCAACCCGGCAACGGAGATCAAGCGCCGCTTCAGTGATGACGACACCGATAAGTTGGTGCGAATTGCATGGTGGGACTGGCCGATCGAGAAAATCACCCGCCACGTCCGGGTGATCTCGGACGGGAGTGTCGCGGACCTCGAAGCGGTCGAGTGATCTCCTCGCCCGCTAGTTCGTTCGTGTGAGCGAGTAGTTCCGGACGTGAAGCAGAGTGGCGGCGACAAGACCGACAGCAAGACCTGTGGCTGTGAAGGTGATCAGGTTCGGTTCGAGGTCGAAGTGGATGATGACCGATGCCGGGTAAGGGTTCTACGGGTCACGAGGTTCGGGAAGGACCACCGAATAGTAGGTGGGCGGCCAGATTTTTCCGACAACGGCAACCGCGAGTCCGTAGGCCGCGCCGAAAGCTGAAAGTGCAAGCGGAAGTGCAAATTTTCGCCCACCTGCGTCGCGGGACAGGTGCCATCCCGTCGCGTTCAGTGTCGCCGACACGGCAATGGCGACAGCCGTTCCGACAATCAGGAACCACGCAGTTGCGGGGAACCAATGAGGGGCGTCGACGTAGCTGTAGCCATCGACAACCCACATGTATCCGGTCTTGCCGTCCTCCATCGGCGGCGGTGGCGGAGGTTGGATGCCGATATGTTCTGTTCGCAGAGATGGCGTGGCAAATCGCCAGGCGAGCACTCCGAGGCAGCTCAACAGCAATCCGGTCGCGATGAAAACGGCGAAGAGTGGTTCTGAAGCGCGGTTGCGAAGCGTCGTGAGTCGCATTCGAGGATCGTCTCATCTCAGCCCGAGATCGAGAGTCTTTGTCGGTGGCTTCCATTAGCGTGTGCGCATGACTCTCACACTCGGCATGATCACCTTCGACAGTCTCGATCCCGGTCCGCTCGCAACGTGGTGGGCAGCGCAGTTGGGCGGAAACATCGTCGAGGAAAACGACGGTTGGTTCTACATCGTCTCGGTCCCGGACAGTGCCACAAACTTCGCTTTCCAGAAGGTCCCGGACCCCACCGCCGGGAAGAACCGTATCCACCTCGATCTGGGGAGTCCGGATCTCGACGCCGAGGTGGCGCGACTCGTCGAGGCCGGGGCAACTGAGCACCACCGCGAGAACATGGACGGTTTCCGCTGGGTGACGCTCCTCGATCCTGATGGGAACCAGTTCTGCGTGTCCGGTCCGCACGCCTGAGCTGACCGGTCCTGTGCCCACCTGATTCACGGCCACTGATTCGCGGCCACTGATTCGCGCCCGCTGATATCGCGGACACCTGTTCGGGCATGATGAGGGGCATGACTTCTCAGACTTCTCGGACGTCTCAGGCCGGGGCGGCTTCTCTGACCGGGGCCGACGCAGACGGCTTGTGTAGCTTCGTCGATTCGTCACCGTCGCCGTTCCATGTGTGCGCGACGGTGGCGACCGAGCTGACGGCCGGCGGGTTCGTCGAAGTCCACGAAACGCAGTCGTGGCCCGCCGAGCCCGGACGGTACTTCCTCGTGCGAGGCGGTTCGCTGATCGCCTGGAGCACCGAGGGCGTCGGAAGTACCGCTCCGTTCCGGATTGTCGGAGGTCATACCGACAGCCCGAATCTGCGGGTCAAACAGCATCCCGACCTCACTTCGGCCGGGTGGCAGATGGTGGGCCTCGAACCGTACGGCGGTGCGTGGCTGAACTCGTGGCTCGACCGCGATCTCGGTATCTCGGGACGATTGAGTGTGCGGGTGGGAAACACTGTGGAGCAGAAGCTGGTTCGCATCGACGACCCGATTCTTCGTGTTCCGCAGCTGGCTATCCACCTGTCCGAAGATCGCAAGGGCGTGACGCTGGATCCGCAGCGGCACGTCAACGGAATCTGGGGAGTGGGTTCGAAGCCCAAGTCTTTCATCGGTTTTGTCGCCGAGCGTGCGGGTGTGGCCGCGTCGTCGGTTCTCGGCTGGGAGTTGATGACACACGACCTTGCGCCCAGCGCAGTGGTGGGTGTGGACAAGGAATTGGTCAGCGCCCCTCGGCTCGACAACCAGGGCACGTGTTATGCAGGGACACAAGCACTTCTGGCCGCGGCCGAGTCGCCGGGGCAGCAGGTTCCGGTGCTCGCACTCTTCGATCACGAAGAGGTCGGCAGCATGTCCGATCGCGGAGCTTTCTCGGACCTGCTCAACACCGTGCTCGAGCGGATCGTGTTGGGACGCGGTGGCGGCCGCGAAGAATTCCTGCAGGCGATGGCCGGCTCGGTATGCGCGTCGGGCGACATGGCGCACGCCACGCACCCCAACTATCCGGACCGCCACGAGCCCGCTCATCGGATCGAGATCAACGGTGGGCCGGTACTCAAGGTGAACCAGAACTTGCGATACGCCACCGACGCAGCCGGTGCAGGCGAATTCGCGCTCGCCTGCGATCAGGCAGGAGTGCCCATGCAGCGCTACGTCCACCGCGCCGATCTGCCGTGCGGCTCCACCATCGGACCGATCACGGCATCACGCACCGGACTTTCCACCGTAGATGTGGGCGCGCCTCAGCTCGCCATGCACTCGGCCCGCGAGCTGATGGGCGCGGCAGATGTCCGCATGTATGCCGACGCGCTCGGTGCCTTCCTCACTCCGCGTAGTTAGAGGGCGCGTAGTTAAAGTGCAGGGAGCCCAGTCGGCGTCGAGGGCGCAGCCGGTAGATCCTCGAAGAAGTCGGCGCTCGGTGTGAAGAACATCGAGCCCGTCACGGCCGTCGAGAAATCGAGCAGACGGTCGTAATTGCCGCGAGGGTTACCGAGAAACATGTTCTCGAGCATCCGTTCGGTGATCGCCGGAGTCCGGCAGTAGCCGATGAAGAAGGTGCCGATCTCGTCGTCGCCGAGGCGTCCGTACGGCATGTTGGCACGCAGGATCTCGAGAGCCTTGCCGTTCTCGTCCTTGATCGCGTTGAGGGCTACGTGCGAGTTGGCCGGCTTCACTTCCGACGTCATCTCGATGTCCTCGAGCTTGCTGCGCCCGATCACACGCTCCTGCTCGTCGACGGTGATTGCTTCCCAGTCCCGCATCTTGTGGATGTAGCGCTGGATGTGGACGTAGCTGCCGCCTGCGAACTCTGGATCCTCGTCGCCGACCGTCACCGCGGCGACGGCGTCGCGGCCCACCGGATTCTCGGTGCCGTCGACGAAGCCGATGAGGTCGCGGTTCTCGAAGTACTGGAAGCCGTGAACTTCGTCGACGACGGTGGCCGCGCCGTGCAGTCGCTTCGTGATCTGCCGAGCGACCTCGAAACACGCGTCCATGCTCATCGCGCGGATGTGGAAGAGCAGATCGCCGGGAGTCGACGGCGCCGAGTGAACGTCACCCTGTAGAGCGGTGAACGGGTGCAGTAGGGCAGGGCGCGGACCGGCGAACAGTCGATCCCAGGCCGACGATCCGATGCTTGTCACCACATCCAAACCTGATCCGGGGACGCGCAGTCCCACGGCGCGCTGCAGACCCGCGACGTCGGCGAGTAGTTCTCGTGTGGTGTTCTCGCCACCCGGATTCACGGTCGCGACCAGGAAAATTGCAGCCGGAGTGAGGGGAGTGGTCACCGACTGGGACTGCGCCGTGAGATCGGACTGACGAACATCCTGGGGCATGCGAGGCCTTTCGAGGAGAGATGTGGACCGGGCTGACTTTAAGAAAACCGACCGGATTACCCAAACCGGTTCGGGTGTGACCGGCGATACTTCGCAGGCCCGGAGGTGTTGCGGGTGCTGCCGTCTGCGGAAGTCGTCGGCCCACACCGATAGACTGTCCCCCGGCACGTTCTTTCGTTGGGCACATTCGTGGTGTCCCGCTCCGCGCCGGCTTGCCTCTTGACTCCCGTAGGGAAGGGACCACTCTCCAGTGTCTGCTCACCAGGTCGATACCGTCACGCACGCATCGGCTGATCCCGATGCCGCTCAGCCGTTCAAGGAGCTCGGTCTCAAGGACGACGAATACGCACGCATCAAGGAGATCCTGGGCCGCCGTCCCACGGACGCCGAACTGGCGATGTACTCGGTGATGTGGAGCGAGCACTGCTCGTACAAGTCCTCGAAGGTCCACCTCGGATACTTCGGCAAGACCACCACCGACGAGATGCGCGCCAACATGCTGGCCGGTATCGGTGAGAACGCCGGCGTCGTCGACATCGGTGACGGCTGGGCAGTCACGTTCAAGGTCGAGAGCCACAACCACCCGTCGTACGTCGAGCCCTACCAGGGTGCGGCCACCGGCGTCGGCGGCATCGTCCGCGACATCATGGCCATGGGTGCGCGCCCGATCGCCGTCATGGATCAGCTGCGTTTCGGCGCTGCTGACGCCCCTGACACTCGTCGCGTCGTCGACGGTGTCGTGCGCGGTGTCGGTGGATACGGAAACTCCCTCGGCCTCCCCAACATCGGCGGCGAGACGGTCTTCGACGAGTCCTACGCAGGCAACCCGCTGGTCAACGCCCTCGCGGCCGGCGTCATGCGTGTCGAGGATCTGCATCTGGCCTTCGCTTCAGGTGCGGGCAACAAGATCATCCTGTTCGGCGCACGCACCGGTCTCGACGGAATCGGTGGCGTCTCGGTTCTCGCGTCGGCGACGTTCGACGGTGACGGCGGCGGACGTAAGAAGCTGCCCGCGGTTCAGGTCGGCGACCCGTTCACCGAGAAGGTGCTCATCGAGTGCTGTCTCGACCTTTACAAGGCCGGCCTCGTTGTCGGTATCCAGGACCTCGGCGGCGCCGGGCTGTCCTGCGCCACCTCCGAGCTGGCTGCAGCCGGCGACGGCGGCATGCACATCAACCTCGAGAAGGTTCCGATGCGCGCCACCGGCATGACCCCGGCGGAGGTGCTCTCGAGCGAATCGCAGGAGCGCATGTGCGCCGTGGTCACGCCCGAGAACGTCGATGCGTTCATGGAGGTCTGCAAGAAGTGGGACGTCCTGGCCACCGACATCGGCGAGGTCACCGACGGTGAGCACCTCACCATCTCCTGGCACGGCGAGACCGTCGTCGACGTTCCCCCGCGCACCGTCGCTCACGAGGGCCCGGTCTACAACCGTCCCGTCGAGCGCCCGGCAAGCCAGGATGCGTTGATCGCGAACACGACCGCAGGGCTCGAGCGTCCCGAGACGGACGAAGAACTCGAAGCCACTTTGCTGAAGATGATCGCTTCGCCTGCCCTGTGCAGCCGCAAGTGGATCACCGAGCAGTACGACCGCTACGTCCGCGGCAACACCGTCCTGGCCGAGAACGCCGACGGCGGCGTCATCCGCATCGACGAGAAGACCGGACGCGGAATCGCGCTGTCCACCGACGCTTCGGGCCGCTACACCGCGCTCGATCCGTACACCGGTGCCCAGCTCGCATTGGCCGAGGCTTTCCGCAACGTGGCAGTCACGGGCGCAACGCCCAAGGCCGTCTCCAACTGCCTCAACTTCGGTTCGCCCGAGGATCCGGGTGTCATGTGGCAGTTCCAGCAGGCTGTTCGCGGCCTCGCTGATGGCTGCGCCACCCTCGGCATCCCCGTCACCGGCGGCAATGTCAGCTTCTACAACCAGACCGGATCCACGGCGATCCTGCCGACGCCGGTGGTTGCCGTCCTCGGTGTGATCGACGACGTTCACCGCCGCATCCCGACGGGCCTCGGACTCGAGCCCGGTGAGACGCTGATCCTGCTCGGCGACACCCACGACGAGTTCGACGGTTCAATCTGGTCGCAGGTCGAGCACGGTCATCTCGGTGGCGTGCCGCCGAAGGTCGACCTGGCCCGCGAGCAGCTGCTCGCGGACATCCTGCTCGCCTCCTCGCGTGACGGACTGGTCACCGCAGCCCACGATCTCTCCGAGGGTGGACTGGCCCAGGCCGTCGTCGAAGCTGCGCTGGCCGGCGAAACCGGTTGCCGCATCCTGATTCCCGAGGGTGCCGATCCGTTCGTCACCCTGTTCTCGGAATCGTCGGGACGCGTCCTCGTTGCTGTTCCGCGCACGGAAGAAACCCGCTTCACGGGTATGTGCACCGCCCGCGGCTTGCCGTGGACGCGTATCGGAGTCGTCGACGAGGGCAGTGATTCCGTCGAGGTCCAGGGACACTTCTCCGTCACGATGGCCAAGCTCCGTGAGGCCTTCGAGGGAACGCTGCCCGCTCTGTTCGGGTGATAGATGGTCGATTCCGGAGAACTGACTTCTTCTGACAGCCAGCCGCAGGAACACCACCTGCGGCTGGCTGTTCCCGCATCTCTCGAGAAGCTCGACAACCGCTTCACCGAGTGGGCGTGGGGTCTCCTCAAGCTCGACTTCACCGGCATCGCGTTTGCCGCGTTCTTCTTCTGCTGGTCGTTGACTCCTTCGCTGCTTCCGCGAGATTGGCTGTTCCAAGGTCTGATCGGCGGCATCAACTCGGCCATCGGCTACGGGGTCGGTACCGCGATCGGCTGGGCTGTCGAGCGATACCTGCTCAGCGGGCGACGGTGGTGGCCACTGCCCGAACCGGTGCCCTCCGCGATCAAAGTGTTCGTTCCGGTCGCGTCCATCGTCGCGGCGATCATCATGCTGGTCTACGCGGCCGGGTGGCAACGCGAAATCGCGGCACTGACCGATGCTGAAGGCACGACCACCTCGGGCTACATCCGAACCCTCGGACTGAGCCTGCTCGTCGGCGGTCTGCTCATCTCGATCTGGCGGGTCCTCCACGATCTGGTGAAACTGATTGCCCGACAGCTGATGCGGCGGTTCCACTGGTCACGATCGGTGGCCAACGGTGTCGGCGTCCTGGTTGTCACCGTTCTGTTCTTCATGCTGGTCGACGGCGTCCTGGTCCGCGGAATCTACGCAGCGACCAACTCGATCTTCAGTCTGCAGAACTCGACCACTCGCGACGGCGTCGTCGAACCTCAGGATCCGATGAAATCGGGTAGCCCCGAATCTGCTGCTCCCTGGGACACATTGGGGTTCGAGGGGCGAAACTTCGTCTCGCGCGGACTCGACGCGCAGGAACTCGAAGCGGCAACCGGTAAGCCGGCGATGGATCCGATTCGCGTGTACGCCGGCCTCGAAAGCGCCGAAGATCCCGAAGAGCGCATGGATCTGGTCATCAAAGAACTGGAGAGGACCGGCGCATTCCAGCGCAAGGTTCTCGTGGTCATTCCGACGACGGGTACGGGGTGGGTCAATCCCACTGCGGCGCAGGCAATCGAACTTGTGCACGACGGCGACACTGCTCTTGTCGCCAGCCAGTACTCGTACCTGCCGAGTTGGATCTCGTTCCTCGCCGACCAGGAGAAGGCGCAAGCTGCCGGACGCCTGTTGATCGAGCGGGTGCACGAAAGATGGCTCCAGGAACCGGAAGCCACCAGGCCGAAGTTCATGGTCTACGGCGAGAGCCTCGGTGTCATGGCCGGCGCCGGAGCCTTCGACACACTTCAAGCGGCGCGCGATACCGCCGACGGAATTCTGTGGGTTGGCCCACCGAACGCGACGCAGTTGTGGCGTTCGATCGAGAAGAGGCGCGATCCCGGTACCCCTGAAGTAGCGCCCGTCTACGCGGACGGCCTGGCCGGCGTACGGTTCGCGGATCGCTCCGAAGACATTCCGACCGACGGAATGACGTGGCCGGAGCCGCGAGTTCTGTTTGTCCAGCACCCTTCCGATCCGGTGGTGTGGTGGTCGCCCGACCTCATGTTCAATCGTCCCGAGTGGCTCAAGGAAGTACCGGGATTCGACCGCTCACCGTCGATGAAGTGGTTCCCGGTCGTGACGTTCTGGCAGGTGTCGGCCGACCTCGGTAACGCCGCGGGAGTTCCGGACGGCCATGGTCACAATTACGGAACCTCCGTTCTGGACGCCTGGATCAGCGTTGCCCAGCCCGAGGGATGGACGGCCGCAGAAACCGAGCGGGTGCGATCGGCTTTGGTTGTCGCCGTGAAATCCGAGGGCCCGGAGAAGTGAGGGGAGCAGCCTCGATCGCGCTTTCCGCCGCCGCGATCACCTGGAGCAACGTCGTGCTTCCGGCATTCGGTCTTTCGCCTCGTGCCCGCGCCGTGGTCAACACTGCGGCCGGTCTGTCGGCTATCGGTGTCCTACTCGCACGTGGTTACACCCGCGAGGAACTCGGCTTGGCGCACACCGGCATTCGTGGTGGTGCTCAGTTCGGCGGAGCCGCGGCCGGCGCAGTGCTTACGGGTTACAGCGTCGCTTTAGCCGTTCCCTCGTTGCGCGCGACTCTCGCTGCCGACGAGCGCGCAGACGGCCGTGAGGACTTCCTCGAGTGGATCATCTTGCACATCCCCTTCGGCACGGTGCTTTCCGAGGAACTGTTGTTCCGGAGCGCGATGTCCGCAGTCTGGAATCGTGAGCTGAACCGTCCCACCGCGCAGGCTGTTCATGCACTGACTTTCGGGTTGTGGCACGTCGCCCCCGCCCGCGGTGCCGGCGACAACGTTCCCGCTGCAGTGGCATTCACCGGCGCTTCGGCATTGCTGTTCGAGTGGCTGCACCGGCGGGGCGGCAGCGTACTTGCCCCCGCCCTGCTGCACCTGGCCACGAATGCCGGTGGCGCACTTGCCGTTCGTATCGCTACTCGCAGACAGGGAGTGAACTGATGCCGCCCCGCCGCGCCGTCGACCCCGCCGAATTTCGTGCCGCCATCCTGGCCGTCGGCCCGTGGCTTCGAGATCCGGAACTGCCGAAACCTTCTCGCAGTGAACTCGGTGCGGCAGTGAAGATGAGTGCGCGCACTCTCGAGCAGATCGCCCCCGGATCGAGCGTCGAGGTGCGCGTCCCACCGTTTGTTGCGGTGCAGTGCATCGAAGGTCCGCGTCACACCCGCGGAACCCCGCCCAACGTCGTCGAGACAGACGCTCGGACCTGGTTGCAGATGGTCACCGGACTCCTCGAGTTTTCCGAGGCCGCAGGTGACGGACGAGTCGACGCATCAGGTAGCCGCGCCCCAGAAATAGCGCACTGGCTCCCCTTGCTGCGGTTGGCGTAGTGACAGAGCGGTTGGCGTTATTACTAGAGACCACCCGGTTCGCTTCGGAGTGATCTGAGGCCCAAGGCTGCCCTCAGGGGAAGTGGGTCCCAAAATGGCCGTAGACTGTGGATGCCCCCCAACCCCTGCCCACAAAGGGAGCGCCCGGTGACTCGTGCCGATCTGTCGGTCAACAGTCCAAATCTCCTCGCTTCGAACCCGTCCGACGAGGACGAGAACGAGCCCCGCGAAGAATGCGGTGTATTCGGCGTTTGGGCGCCGGGAGAGGATGTGGCGAAGCTCACTTATTACGGCCTGTACGCACTTCAGCACCGTGGTCAAGAAGCTGCCGGCATTGCGGTAGCCGACGGCTCCCAGGTGTTGGTGTTCAAGGATCTCGGCCTGGTCAGTCAGGTATTCGACGAGCAGACCCTCGCAGCGATGCCAGGACATGTCGCCGTCGGACATTGCCGTTATTCGACGACCGGTTCCACGACGTGGGAGAACGCGCAGCCCATCTTCCGTACGACCACTGCCGGTACGGGCATCGCGCTCGGCCACAACGGCAACCTGGTGAACACCGCTGAACTTGCGAGCCGCACCCGTGCGGCCGGCCTGGTCAACGACAAGCGCCCCAATGCCGCGACTTCCGACTCCGACCTCATCGGTGGTCTCCTGGCGCACGCTGCCGGCGACAGCACCATCGAACAGGCTGCGATGGAATTGCTTCCCACGTTGGAGGGCGCGTTCTGCCTGACCTTCATGGACGAGCACACGCTGTACGCAGCGCGCGATCCGCACGGCATCCGCCCGCTCTGCCTCGGCCGTTTGGATCGCGGTTGGGTAGTCGCCAGCGAGACCGCAGCCCTCGACATCGTGGGTGCGTCGTTCGTCCGCGACATCGAACCCGGTGAGCTGCTCGCGATCGACGCCGACGGCGTTCGCTCCTCGCGTTTCGCGAATCCGACGCCGAAGGGTTGCGTCTTCGAGTACGTCTATCTTGCCCGTCCCGACAGCGTCATCGGCGGCCGTTCGGTCCACTCGACCCGCGTCGAGATCGGTCGCCTGCTGGCCAGCGAGCACCCCGCCGAAGGTGACCTGGTCATCCCCGTTCCCGAGTCCGGCACTCCCGCAGCCGTCGGGTACGCACAGGGCTCAGGCATCCCCTACGGCCAGGGTCTGATGAAGAACGCCTACGTGGGCCGTACCTTCATCCAGCCGTCGCAGACGATCCGTCAGCTCGGTATCAGGCTCAAGCTCAACCCGCTCAAGGAAGTCATCCGCGGCAAGCGCCTTGTGGTGGTGGACGATTCGATCGTTCGCGGCAACACTCAGCGTGCGCTCATCCGGATGCTCCGCGAAGCCGGCGCTCTCGAAATCCACGTCCGCATCGCCTCACCGCCGGTCAAGTGGCCTTGCTTCTACGGCATCGACTTCGCCTCACCGGCCGAGTTGATCGCCAACGGAGCGGGCGGACAGGACGCGACGTTCGAGGAAATGCTCGACGGCGTGCGTCGCTCCATCGGAGCGGACACCCTCGGATACATCTCCACCGAAGGCATGATCGCCGCCACCGAGCAGCCGGCCAGCCGTCTGTGCGCCGCGTGCTTCGACGGGACCTACCCGATCGCGCTTCCCAAGGAAACGTCGATCGGCAAGAACGTCCTCGAGGGGATGCTCGAGAGCACCGCAGGTTCGACCGCCACTCGCGACAACGACAACGCGAGCGCGCTCAGCCGTCCCTGAACACCGAAAGCGCTGAACACCGAAAGCGCTGAACATCGAAAGCGCTGAACACCGAAAGCCTGAAATTCGACAGCCGAGAATCTGCCGTCCACAGCATGTGGGCGGCAGATTTTCTGTTCACGACTTTCTGTTCACGACTTTCTGCTCGACGACACGGCATCCGTCGTGGGCATCTGGCATAGTGCCCTCCGTGGCGCAACTGAGAATGGATGGGCACCGGGTACTGGTCGCAGACCTGGTGGGGGACACCATCAAAGCGATCAACGGCTCGATGGTGGCGTACGAGGGCGCGATCACCTTCAAGAACGCCGGTATGGGCGGTGGTGGCGGGCTGCGTGCCGCGCTCAAACAGAAGGCGGCAGGTGAATCACTGTCCCTGATGGAAGTCAGCGGTCAAGGCACCGTCTACTTCGCGGTCGACGCCCAGGACATCACGATCATCGAGCTCGACAACGACGCTTTGCATGTCGAAGCCTCACAATTGCTCGCATTGGTCGGCCAACTGCGAACCGACGTGAAATTTGCCGGTCTCCGCGGCGCAGGTTCCGGACAGGGCTTGTTCACGACGGTCGTCAGCGGCACGGGTCTGGTGGCCGTGCTGTCGAAGGGCGGGCCGATCATCGCGCTCGAAGTCAGCCCGCAGTATCCGCTGGTTGCCGATCCCGACGCCTTCGTCGCTCACCGCGGTCAGCTGAACCAGAGCTTCGTCACCGACGTCACCTGGCGCTCCGCGATCGGCGGTGGCAGCGGTGAAGCGTTCTCGCTGCGATTCGACGGATCCGGTGTCGTCTACATCCAGCCCGAGGAGCGCTGACCCATGACGTTGGAATTGGTGAACAGCAAGGTCGTCAAGTCGACTCTTACACCGGGACAGAACGTGCTCGCCCGCACCGGGTCGATGCTCTACTACACCGGCGACGTCCGTTTCATCCCGCACAGCATGGGCGGTGGGCCCGGCGCCATGCCGAACATGGGCGGTATCGCCGGGATGGCCGGCCGCATGATGTCCGGCGAACACGCACGCATGATGGCCGCCGAGGGAAACGGTGAAGTTTTCTACGGGCACGCCGGTCTTTACGTCGAGGTCATCCACCTCGACGGTTCGTCGATGCTCACGGTCGAAGCCGACCGACTCCTCGCACACGACGGTTACCTGCAGAGTTCGATAGTCGCTCTCACGTCGCAGGGCGGCGTGCGCGGAGCGGTACGTGGCGCCATGACCGGTCAAGGCCTGTTCACGACACAGTTGCACGGACAGGGAAGCGTCGCGGTTCTCTCGCACGGGGGCGCGATTCCGTTGCAGGTCGGTCCGAACAATCCTCAGGTCGTCGTCGACCCGCAGGCGTACGTGTGCCACATCGGTCAGATCAACGTCGACATCTCCGCGAACGTCGGTTGGCGCGAGGCCGTCGGCAAGGGCTCGGGGGAGTCCATCCAGCTGAAGATGACCGGCGCCGGCACCGTCTGGGTCCAGGCGTCCGAGCAGAAGTTCTGAGAGGGCACAGAACATGGGTATCGAAATTCACAATCCGGCAACTCTGCCCGCCAACGACAACGTCCCGGGCAACGATTACGCCTTCTGCGTCGAGATGGCCGGGCAGCCGTGGTTCACGTCCAAGGGCGCGATGATCGCGTACTACGGAAACATCAACTTCGAGCCGCTCGGGCGCACGAGTATGACGGCGATCGTCGCGGCCAGGTTCTCTTCGCCGCTCTACGCGGACGACTGGGTGCTCGCCCAGGGACAGGGAAAGTTGATCCTCGGTGACCGCGGGTTCAACATCAATTCCTACGACCTCGACGACGGCAACCTCACGATTCGCGCGGCCAATCTCCTCGCCTTCGAGACGAGCCTGGACCTCAAACAGTCCATCGTCCCAGGCTTTTTGACGCTACTGGGGACGGGCAAGTTCCTGGCGTCGTCCAACGGGCCGGTCATGTTCGCGGAGCCGCCGCTGCGTATCGACCCGCAGGCGTTGGTGGGTTGGGCTGACTGCCCGTCACCGTCCCACCACTTCGACGCCGACTGGATGCAGAGCTTCCTGGGTGCGGTTCGCGGAAGCATGTTCGGCGCGAACACCGGCGAAGAACGCCAGTTCGATTTCACCGGAGCCGGGACGGTACTGATCCAGTCGAGCGAGAAGGTCGTCCATGACGGACACCTCCTCAAACACATCGAATCCGAGACCGTCGCACTCGGGCAGAACAGTCTGCGCGCGCTGCACGCCTCGATCGGCGCGCGGCTGCAGAACTGACGTCTCGGGGTACGCGAGGTCTCACCGAGGGGGCCGGTCCGGTAGCGTATGGGCGTAATCGTCGGTATTTGTGTGCGCGCTCTGGGTCTCGAGTCGAACGATCCATCTCGCGTCACGAGGATTGCAAACACTTCACATTGCAAGACCACTTACCTGTGCACGAGCAATACGTGCTCGCGAGAAATACAAGGCTGGAGTAGTAACCCGATGACCGAGGACAGTCACCGCACCGCAGGCGCCTCCTACGCGGCAGCAGGAGTCGATATCGCCGCAGGCGACCGGGCGGTGGAACTCTTCGCCCCTCTGGCAAAGAAGGCCAGCCGCCCCGAGGTCATGGGTGGCCTCGGTGGTTTCGCCGGCTTGTTCTCCCTCAAGGGTGACTACAAGGAGCCGCTGCTCGCCGCATCGACCGACGGCGTCGGAACCAAGCTCGCTGTCGCCCAGGCGATGGACAAGCACGACACGGTCGGACTCGACCTCGTCGCCATGGTTGTCGACGACCTCGTCGTCTGTGGCGCTGAGCCGCTGTTCCTCCAGGACTACATCGCCGTCGGCCGGGTCATCCCCGAGCGTGTCGCGGAATTGGTCAGCGGTATCGCCGAGGGCTGCATCCAGGCCGGCTGCGCTCTCCTCGGTGGCGAGACCGCCGAGCACCCCGGCATCATGGCCGACGGTGACTACGACCTCTCCGCAACCGGCGTCGGTGTCGTCGAGGCCGAGAAGCTGCTCGGACCGGACCGCGTTCGCCCCGGCGACGTCGTCATCGCCATGGGTTCTTCGGGACTGCACTCCAACGGTTACTCGCTGGCCCGCAAGGTCCTGCTCGAGATCGACCGGATGAACCTGAGCGCACACGTCGACGAGTTCGGCCGCACGCTCGGTGAGGAACTGCTCGAGCCCACCAAGATCTACGCCAAGGACTGCCTGGCACTCGCTGCCGAGACCGACGTGCGCACCTTCTGTCACGTCACCGGTGGCGGCCTCGCCAACAACCTCGCGCGCGTCATGCCCAAGGGCCTGGTTGCCGAACTCGATCGCGGAACCTGGAGCCCCGCTCCGGTCTTCGCCATGATCGCGCAGCGCGGACGCGTCGAGCGCGCCGAGATGGAGCAGACCTTCAACATGGGCGTCGGCATGGTCGCCGTCGTCGCGCCCGAGGACGTCGACCGCGCGCTGGCCGTCCTCACCGCACGCCACATCGACTGCTGGACGCTCGGTAGCGTCAAGAAGGCGTCGGACGCCGCTGCAGAGCGTGCGTTCCTGGCCGGAGACCACCCGCGCTTCTGAACCGCAACGTCAACTGCCCCATCGGAGAGATCCGGTGGGGCAGTTTTGTTTCCGCACAAGCAGGCGCGAGGCAGAAAATGGAACGCAAAAATGAGGAAGAGCGATCAGCTCTTCCTCATTTCACAGTCTGCGCGGTGGCAGTGCGCGGTCAACGCCGCCAGTCGTCGTAGTCGTCCTCTCGCGCATGCCCTTCCCTATCGGAAGTCTGGTCCGATCGGACACTGCTCCGATGCGAGTTGGTCGATCCACCTGCGAGCTCTCTTTGCAGGCTGTCGAAATCCGTGGTCGGTACGCTGTATTTCAATTCGCGTGCAACCTTGGTCTGCTTTGCCTTAGCCCGGCCGCGGCCCATGGCTGACCCCCTCGCGCTTTCGCGGGGCGGCCTGGGGAATTTGGCGGCCCCGTTTGAGTGTGTAAGTTTCCTGACACACACTCTAGCGTGGAAAAGTCGCTTCCGCTTCCACGAAGGCCTCACCGCCGTGTCTGATTGCTCTCACTATGGCCGCGAGCTGCCAGGATGCTGAAAGAACTCGTCAGAACTTTGTGAGAACTGCTCAGAAGTTTCCCGGAATTGCGCGAATCGTCCCCACTCGGGCGTCGCCGCCGAAGACCGGAGCGGACGCGAGGGCCGCCAACTCCTCGGTCCACTCCGTGTTCATACGCTTGAGCAGAGCTGCCGCCAAGGGCAGGAGCGCCCGCTCGTGACCGTCGTCGATCTTGAGGGCAAAAGCGGAACCGTCGGGAAGCGCTCCGGCGTAGATGCCGTCGTATCCGGTCTTGGAGAACAGACCCGGCACTGCGGACATCAGACGCTGATCGTTGCGGCCTGTGCCCGAAACGAGGAAGGGGTTCTCGCGGACCGCGTCGGCCACCGCTCGTTCGGGGGAGTCGGGCTCAGCCGAGGGCAGGCGTCCGAATGCCCGAGCCAGGTTCGTGAGCGAGAGCGGCACGATCGGGAGACCACAACCGTCGATGCCGAGTTCCTGTTCTTCCTCGCCACTGAGATCGAAGATCGTCTCCTGGATCGCGAGCTGCAGGGGATGAGTCGGCTCCATGTACGTCTCGAGCGGCCAGTCGTTCACGACGCACGTCGCGAGCATCGCGGAGTGCTTGCCCGAGCAGGTCATGTAGATAGGGCTGGGAAGCTCGCCCGCGGCGATCAGTTCGGCTCGGGCCAGTTCGTTGCCCGGGAGGTCGGACGGGCACTGCAATTGGTCGACGCCGAGTTGGTAGCGAGCGAGGAGCGCGGCGACCAGTTCGATGTGATCGGCCTCGCCCGCGTGTGAGGACGACGCGATGGCCAACTCTTCCGGGCTGGTGGGTGCAAAGCCGTTACGAAGCGCAGCGACGGCTTGCAGCGGCTTGTTCGCCGAGCGGGGGTAGATAGGTGTGTGAATTTCCCCGAGTCCGACAACGACCTCGCCGTCGGCGCCGAGAACGACGGCCGATCCGCGGTGCACGCATTCGCGGAATCCGGAGCGGACTACTTCCACCAATTCGATACTCACGAGTGCACCTGCGCTTCTGCTTGTTCGATGAACCTCTGGACACGCGCGGTGACGTTCGGTGCAAGATCGGTGTGTTCTGCGAGCAGCCGTCGAAGCCGCTCGGGGTCCGTTCCGGCGAAGACCTCGCGAACAGTCACTCCGTGATCCGGTACGTGGACTCGGGTGACCGAGTCGCCCGCGGCGATCGTGCCGGTCCGGTTGACGCGAAGATAGGCGCCGACGTCGGTCCGCTCGGTGAATCGCTTGACCCAGCCCTTCTCCGCGGCCCAGATGCCGAACGTGCCGCACGGGACGCGGGGAGCGGTCACCTCGAGTTCGAGAACGTCAGACGCCTCGGCTCCGGTGATGTGCCAACGCTCGCCGATCACGGCGTCCGTGACGAGCATCCCGCTGATGTGGAGATTCTCGCCGAACCATCCGGGGCCGAGAGGTCGGCCCAATTCGTCCGACCAACGCTGGGCTTCGTCGCGCTGATAGGCGTAGACAGCTTGGAAGGCGCCGCCGTGGAACTCGGTGTCGCAGACGTAGTCGCCGCCGAGTCCGAGTCGGCCGACAGCGACGCGGCCGTCGACGGGACGCTTGTCGATCGCGGTTCGCGGGACACGCCTGACGCCACTGTCACGTTCGGTGTGGAGGACGCAGACCGCGTCAACGGTGCCCGTCACTTTCCGCGCAATCGGTTGACAGCCTCACGTCCGGCCTGGGGTGCGTCGTCCGCGACGATCGAGTCCGGATCGATGGACGCGGCGCTGGGTCCGGCCATGAGTTCGGTGTCGACCGGAATGTTGCGCTTGATCAGAGCGAGCGCGATGGGGCCGAGTTCGTGATGATTGACAACGGTGCCGACGCGTCCGACGGCTCGTCCGCCCGCCGTGATCGGGTCACCCGGTTCCGGGACGGCTTCGGCGCTGCCGTCGAGGTGCAACATGACGAGATGGCGCGGGGGCTTGCCGAGATTGTGAACCCGGGCGACGGTTTCCTGGCCGCGGTAGCAGCCCTTGTCGAGGTGGACGGCGCCGTGCTCGGCCGGCCCACCGATCCAGTGGACCTCGTGCGGGATCGTCCGATCGTCGGTGTCCAGTCCTAGGCGCGGCCTCGTCGCTTCGACGCGAAGTGCCTCGAAGGCCCAACTTCCGGCGGGCTTCGCGCCGGCATCGATCAGCTTGGTCCACCACGCCGCCAATTGCTCACGTGGGACGAGGAGATCGAAAGAGTTCTCGCAGGGCCACGGCATGCGGCGGACAAATCCGCCGTCGGCCAAGGCGAGAGCGTCGTAGGCCTCGGTGGGTGTCTGAACCTCGAGTGCGGCGAGGACAGTGGACGCTTCGGGTCCGATCAGGCTCAGGACCGCGAGTTCGTTGCCGTCTCGGGGTTCGGCTTTGGACCAGAACACCATCTTCTTCAAGAAGGAGAGGAGGTCTGGTCCGCGGTCGGCCTCGGTGTCGATCCAGGTGACACCTGCCAGGTCTGTCTGCACGAAGTGGTGCTCGACGCGTCCGTTGACGTCCAGGCTCAGATTTTCGGCGCTCTTGCCGTCGGGGAGCGCGGCGATGTGCTGGCTCGAGATCGTGTGCAACCAGGTGAGGCGTTCGTCGCCGGGAATGGCGATCACGAATCTGTGACTGCGGTCGACCACCACTGCTGCGCGCTGCGCGGTTCGCTGTTCACCGAGGGGATCGCCGTAGTGCCATGCGACACCGATGTCGGCCGAACCGTCCGGTGCGGTGACCGCGCCGGGGGAAGTCAGAAGTGGGCTGTTGGGCACAAGAGCGTTGTCGACCACAAGACCAGTCTAGGAGTGTGGGCGGGATCGCGGTTACAGGGCGGCCCCGGCGGCTCGGCGGATCGTTAGGGTTGATGGCATGCCTGATCGCGTATTGGTGACTCTCGACCATGAGGTGCTCGATGCTGACGCACCGTTTTTGCACGCCGACGACCTGGCGGTGGTGCGCGGCGACGGAGTCTTCGAGACGCTGTTGGTGCGCGACGGTAGGGCGCGGGTGGTCGAGGGACATCTGAGTCGACTGGTTCTGAGCGCGCGGGCGCTGGGTCTGCCCGCCCCCGTTCTCGATGACTGGCGTCTGGCGATCGAGATGGCAGCCGAGGAGTGGGGGACAGAGAAGGAAGGCGCTCTTCGTCTTGTTCTGACCCGCGGCCGTGAGAGCGGTGACAAGCCGACAGCCTTCGTGATGGTCGGCCCGGTGGCTGATCGGGTCAGGCAGGTCCGTGAATCGGGGCTGTCGGTGATGACTCTCGAGCGAGGTTTCTCCGTCGATCTCTCTGCCCGGGCACCTTGGCAGCTACTGGGCGCGAAGACGTTGTCCTACGCAACCAACATGGCTGCGCTTCGATATGCGGCGAATTTGGGTGCTGACGATGTGATCTTCGTCAGTTCCGAAGGCAATGTGTTGGAGGGGCCACGCTCGACGGTGGTGATCGTTCGGGACAGGACTTTGATCACACCTCCTCCTGCACAGGGCATTTTGATGGGTACGACGCAGCGTGCCCTGTTCGACGTTGCCGGCAGTGCTCGCTTCGATTGCCGGTACGAAACCCTCCGACCTGCGGATTTGATTGCGGCCGACGGAGTGTGGATGGTTTCGAGCGTCACGCTGGCCGCGCGCGTCCATACACTCGACGGGCTCGCATTGCCAGAGCCGAAGGTCTCCGAGGAATTCGCGGAATTGGTTGAACGTGCAATTGATTCGGATTCAGCAGGGCGATAGGCGAATAGGAATCGCGACAGGTCTCTACTACATTTGGTAGTAGCAAAGTCCTGCGGTCCAAACCGGACAGCAGTACCGTGTCCGCAGGGGCCGAGCGACTGCCCGCGTCTCGAACCCCGAAGCCTGTCCCAGGGCCCTACTCTCGGAGTAGCCAATGGATACTTTGGACGTCTCCAGGTGGCAGTTCGGTATCACTACCGTCTACCACTTCATCCTTGTTCCGCTGACCATCGGACTTGCACCGATGATCGCGATCATGCAGACGATGTGGGTGGTCACCAAAAAGGACCACTGGTATCGGCTCACCAAGTTTTTCGGCAAGCTTTTCCTCATCAACTTCGCACTCGGTGTAGCCACCGGCATCGTGCAGGAGTTCCAGTTCGGCATGAACTGGAGCGAGTACTCGCGATTCGTCGGTGACGTCTTCGGAGCTCCACTCGCATTGGAAGGCCTTGTCGCTTTCTTCATGGAGTCCGTCTTCATCGGACTCTGGATCTTCGGTTGGGGCAGGCTGCCCAAACTTGTACACCTGGCGTGCATTTGGCTCGTGGCGATCGGCGTCAACGCGTCGGCGTTCTTCATCATCGCGGCCAACTCGTTCATGCAGCATCCGGTCGGTGCGACGTACAACCCTGAAACGGGTCGTGCCGAGCTCACCAGCATCTGGGAGTTGTTGACCAACAACACCGCTCTCGCTGCCTTCCCGCACGCGGTTGCCGGCGCCTTCCTGACGGCGGCGACGTTTGTAGCCGGCATCAGTGGTTGGTGGATGGTGCGGAACATGCGCCGCGCCAAGCAGGCTGAGGCCGCCGAAGCCGAGCGCCTCGAAACCGATGCACGGACGATGTACCGCCCGGCAACACGATTCGCCTTGCTCGTCATGATCGTGGCCGGAATCGGCATCATCTACACCGGTGACGTCCAAGGCAAGCTCATGTTCCAGCAGCAGCCCATGAAGATGGCGTCGGCGGAATCGCTGTGCGACACCGAGATGGATCCGGATTTCTCGATCCTCACTATCGGCACTCACAACAACTGTGACAGCGTGACGCACGTTCTGAAGGTGCCGTTCGTTCTACCGTGGTTGGCCGAGGGCAAGTTCACCGGCGTCGAACTGCAAGGCGTGAACCAACTGCAGGAGCAGGCCGAGCAAGACTTCGGACCGGGCAACTACCGACCGAATCTCTTTGTCACGTACTGGTCTTTCCGCGCCATGATCGGCCTTGCCGCCGGTTCGGCCGCACTGGCCCTCGCGGGACTGTGGGTCACCCGCAAGGGGCGAGTCCCGGACCAGAAGTGGTTCGGAATCCTCAGCCTCGTCGCGATTCCCACTCCGTTCATGGCGAACAGTGCCGGCTGGATCTTCACCGAGATGGGCCGTCAGCCCTGGGTGGTGCATCCCAACCCGACCGGCGTCGACATGATCAGACTCACTGTCGACCAAGGTGTTTCGGACCACGCGTCGGCTACCGTCTGGGCTTCGCTGATCACCTTCACCCTCCTGTACGGAGCGCTGGGTGTCGTCTGGTTCAAGCTGATCGTGCGATACGCCAAGGAAGGCCCGTTGGAGCACGACATGCATCCGCCGGGCGATACAGATCATGACGAGCCGGAAGATCCGGACAAGCCCAAACAACTGTCGTTCGCGTACTAGGAGGCGATCATGGGACTTCAAGAAGTATGGTTCGTGCTCGTCGCAGTACTGTTCATCGGTTACTTCGTCCTCGAGGGGTTCGACTTCGGTGTCGGAATGCTCATGCCGATCGTCGGCAGAGGCAGTGACCTCCCGGCCGATACGCGTCGACGGGTGGCGCTCAACACGATCGGCCCGGTGTGGGACGGCAACGAAGTGTGGCTGATCACGGCCGGTGGCGCGATGTTCGCGGCGTTCCCGGAGTGGTACGCGACGTTGTTCTCCGGGTTCTATCTACCGTTGCTGATCATCCTGGTCGCCTTGATCGTTCGGATCTGCGCCATCGAATGGCGGAGTAAGATCGACGACGACAAGTGGCGTCAGCGTTGCGACTGGGGCATCATCTTCGGCTCCTGGGTCCCGGCAGTTCTCTGGGGCGTGGCTTTCGCGAACATCGTTCGGGGCGTGGCGATCAACGCCGACAAGCAGGTCGAGTCGGGATTCTTCGATCTGCTCAATCCTTACGCACTGCTCGGCGGTCTGACCACCGCGCTGGTGTTCGCTCTCCACGGCGCTGTGTTCCTGGCGCTCAAGAGTGCCGACGAGGTTCGTGAAGATGCCGTGAAAATTGCTGCACGACTGGCAATTCCAGCTATTCCGGTCGCCGGCGGATTCGTCCTGTGGACGCAACTCGCCTACGGCAAGGGATGGACTTGGATTCTGGTAGCCGCCGCTGCTGCCGCACTGATCGGCGTCGTCTTCCTGACGCGGGCCGAGCGCGAAGGGTGGGCCTTCGTTCTCACCTGTGTGGCCGTCATCGCCACTGTCGTGCTGCTGTTCGCCTCGCTGTTCCCGAACGTCATGCCGTCGACGCTTGATCCGGCGTACAGCCTGACCATCGAGAACGCGTCGTCGAGTCCGTACACGCTCAAGGTGATGACGTGGGCCGCGGCATTCATGACGCCGGTGGTGATCATCTACCAGGGTTGGACGTACTGGGTGTTCCGTCAACGCATCTCCTCCAAGCAGATTCCGGCGTCGATCGGCCTGCGATTCAAGGAGAAGACGTGGTAGTGGCAAACCCGCAATCACACAAGATTCGAATCACGAAAGAACTGACGGTCGAATTCACGTGACTATCGAAGTAGGCGACGCTCCCACCACTCGGGAGCGTCGCCGGGGGCCGATCGACCCGCGGCTGTGGCGACATTCCGCTTCTGCGCGCGGCTATCTGATCCTGACTGTTGCTCTGTCGATGGTGAACGTCGTGATGGTCATCGTCGCGGCGCTCATGATCGGCCGGGTGCTGGCCGGAGTGATCACCACTCGAACTGTGGATGTTTCTTCGTGGACAACCGAATTGGTTGTTCTAGGCGCAGCTGTGGCGGTCCGAGTTCTGGGGACTTGGCTGCAGACCAGGTATGCGCACCGGGCGTCGACTCGCGTGGTTGCCGAGATCAAGAACGGCGTGCTGACGTCGGCGACGGCGATGAGCCCTCGCGATCTCGATCCTCGGCGCGACGAGATCGCGACCGTGGTCACCCGCGGTGTCGACGGCCTTGGCCCGTACCTGACGGGATACCTTCCGGCTCTGGTCCTGTCGGTGACGCTGACACCCATCACCCTGATAGTCATTGCGGTGCAGGACATGACGTCTGCGGTCATCATCTTCGTGACGCTGCCGCTGATCCCCATCTTCATGATTCTGATCGGCTTGCTGACAAAGGGTAAGTCGGAGAAGACGCTGGCAGCGATGACCACGTTGTCTTCGCAACTGCTCGATCTGCTTGCCGGTTTGCCGACGCTTCGGGCGCTCGGTCGTCAGCAAGGTCCTGCCGAGCGCGTCCGTGAACTCGGTGACGCTCATCGGCGAACGACGATGTCCGCCCTCCGCGTCGCGTTCCTGTCCTCGATGGTGTTGGAACTGCTCGCAACACTCTGCGTTGCATTGGTGGCCGTGAGCATCGGCCTGCGACTGGTGTACGGGGACATGACACTCGAGCCGGGGATAGTCGCGTTGATCCTCGCGCCCGAGGTATACCTGCCGCTCCGAATGGTGGGAACCCAGTTCCATGCCGCCGAGGACGGAATGGCCGCAGCCGACAAGGCATTCGAGGTTATCGAGGCTGATTCTGCCGCGCCGGAGGGTGGTAGCGCGACGGTAGTCGCTCGCGGCGCCGACATCGTCTTCGACGGCCTCGGTGTGGCCTCTCGTGGGGGAGTCGCGCCGTCTGAACTGTCCGCGGTTGCGTCTCCAGGAAAGATCACGGTGCTCACCGGTCCCAACGGCTGCGGCAAGTCGACGGCAGTGCACGCGCTACTCGGGTTGATCGAACCGAGCAGTGGGCGCGTGACCGTCGCCGGCGTCGATGTCCGAGACCTGGACGAGCACGCGTGGTGGAGTCAGTTGGCCTGGCTACCGCAACATCCGGTCCTCCTGCCGGGCACCATTCGCGAGAACCTCGATCTCACCGGGGCTGTCGAGTCGCAGGCGTTGGCTCGAGCTGCGGCCGCGACGGGATTCGACGCGGTACTGGCCGAGCTGCCTGCGGGCGTCGAGACCGTGATCGGCGTCGGCGGCACTGGTCTGTCGTTGGGGCAGCGGCAGCGCCTGGCCCTGACACGCGTCCTCGCCTCCAACCGCGCGGTTCTTGTCCTGGACGAACCCACCGCTCACCTCGACTCCGATTCGGAAGGGACAGTGTTGGCTTCTCTGAGAGCACGAGCGGAGCGCGGCGACACCGTGGTCGTGATCGGCCACCGTCCGAGTGTGCTCGCCGCGGCTGACCGGATTGTCGAGGTACACGCTCATGAGAAGTGATACTCACGATCCGCTTCTGCGTGCTCTGCGGCTACTGGAACTTCGGCCACGACGAGTACTGACGGCGGTAGCGGCGGGCGTCGCAACACTCGGCAGCGCCCTCGCCTTGGCCGCGCTGTCTGCGTGGTTGATCACGCGGGCCTGGGAGATGCCTCCCGTTCTCGACCTCAGTGTTGCGGTGGTTGCCGTACGCGCATTGGGAATCTCGCGTGGTGTCTTCCGCTATCTCGAGCGATTGACGACGCATGACGTCGCGTTGCGCGGCACCACCGCAGCGCGGTCGAGGATCTACCAGCAGTTGGCAGCGGGAGATCCCGCGGCCGCCGCCGGACTACGACGCGGTGACCTGCTCTCACGTACCGGCGCCGATGTGGACGCGTTGGGCGACGTCGTCGTCAAAGCGCTGATCCCGATTGCGGTTTCGATTGTCCTCGCGTTCGCTGCGGTGGGAATCTTGTTGTTCATCTCAGTTCCGGCCGCGCTCATTCTCGCTGTTGCGCTCGCGGTGTCCGGGATCGCGGCACCCTGGCTGTCGGCTCGTGCTGCTCGACTCGCCGAAGCCGACAGTTCTGCTGCCGCAGCGCGATTCAGTGAGTCCGCGGTGACGGCCCTCGACCATTCCGCCGAGCTCCGGGTATCGGGTCGCTTGGATCAAGCAGTGAGCGAGGCTGTGTCCGCCGAGAACGAGGTGGTCGACGCGACCGATCGTGCGGCGGTACCGAGTGCCTTTGCCGCCGCTGCGACGCCTCTCGCAATCGGCGTGAGCGTCCTCGGGGCTCTACTGATCGGAATCGCGCTCTACGGAACCACCGACATGTCACCGATGTCCATGGGAATCCTTGTACTGCTTCCCCTGTCGGCTTTCGAGGGAACCGCGATACTGCCCAGCGCAGCGGTGGCATTGACCAAGGCGCGGCTGGCGTCGGCGCGCATCATGGCGGTTCTCGATCGCGCAGCCGAGGAGCACGTCGAAGGCGACCGTGCGTGGCCGGAGGACGGGGTCCTGAGTGTGCACGCGTTGCGGGCGGGTTGGCCCGGGGGGAAGGTGACCGAACCGCTGTCGGTGGATCTTCCTCGCGGTGCTCGTGTTGCCGCCATCGGCGAGAGTGGATCGGGAAAGACCACTGCACTGATGACGATGGCGGGACTGCTGCCGCCCGTCGCGGGAACAGTTCGTGTTGACTCGGTGGACGTTTCGGATATCGATCCGGCCGAGCTGCGTCGGCACGTGGGGTACTTCGCCGAGGACGCACACCTCTTCGAGACGTCGGTACTCGAGAACCTGCGCGTTGCACGCGGTGACCTCACGGCCGAGGACGCGGAGAAAGCACTTGCTGCAGTCGGTCTTGGGGAGTGGCTGTCGGAACTGCCGGACGGGCTCGACACCTACCTGGTCGGCGGTATGCGAGCGGTTTCGGGCGGTGAGCGTCGTCGGTTGCTGTTGGCACGCGCGATCGTCTCGCCCGCGGAGGTACTGCTGCTCGACGAGCCGACCGAGCACATGGACGCGGAGGCAGGCGCTCAGTTGCTTCGGGAGTTACTCGATCGCGACGGAATGCTGGTCGATTCTTCGCGAACGGTTGTTGTCGTCACTCACCAACTTCCGGCCGGTACTAGAGCTGACCAGGTGATATGCGTCGGAAAAGTTTCTGTGGAAAATACGTTGCCGTCATCGTGAAGTGGGCGTACTTTCTCCAGTACACAAGGAAGGAGGTGGTCTGAAATTGAAGTACAGACGGACGCGTGAGGTGGCTGCCAGCTAGCCGCAATCGCTGACGGAATTCACTTACCGCGCGAGCGGCCGGCGAATCCCAGGCAGCCACCCGACCCCCGAGCCCCCGATCAGTCCGACCGGGATCCGCGTGAAAGCGTGGGTGTGGCTCGGGGGTCGCTTCGTGCTGTGCGCCTTTGTTAACCCCCGGCGGTTAATAAAGGCGCACAGCGTGGACAAGGATTAGGCCCCCACCATCCACCGCGCTCGAGGACCGCTCTGACCTCGGCTGCAGTTCGGCACGAGGCTCCCTCCACCTCTTCCCAACCGAAGACCAGTGTGGCGTTGCCTGACAGTTCGGATGCGTTTCCTCGCCGACGATCACGCAGTGCAGTCGCCCGAGAAGAGTGGAAGGCAAATCCGTCGAGTCGAACGATCAGTGCGACACCGCAATTGCGGTAGTCGACGTCCTCGTAGAGAGTTCTGCCGTCAACGAGGACCGGCGATTGCCGTCGTGCTTCCGGCAAACCGTGTGCGCGCTCGATTTCGATTGCGTAGCGATGTTCGAGTACTGACTGGACGCCGCGATCCAAGAGGTCCAGTGTCGAGGACAGCGCTTTCACATATCGCCTCGGCCGGCGGCACTCCATTCGGGTGCGTAATTCCATCCGCGACAGCGCGTGAACGATGAACGATCACTCCGGGATGAGCAGTGGACCACCCCAACGGAACGGGGCGCGTCGGGGAGCGTTCAGGTCTGAACGTCGGATTCTGACAGCGCGAGGATCGGCCGTATCGGACCGTGATGTGGACCGGCAGTTCGGACTCGATGTGTGTGAGTCCCCACTCTTCGGCAGCAGTCCGGTGACTCAGATATGTTTCACCGCCGCCGAACAGAAGTGCAGCTTCGAGAATCATTGCTCGGTTGAGTGGGCCGTTGGTACTGGATTGAACACCGTGGAGGACGGTCGTCCATTGACCCGATTCGACCAGATGTTGGATGCGCCGCGGCGAATAGCCGAAAGGGCGCAGTTGTTTATTGGTCGCGAGTCCGTGTTGGAAGTCGAAGAGTCTTCGGAGATCAGGATCGATGTAGTCGCAGCTCATGCGAATACCGTGAGATCGCAGTCCGACAGGAATCGGCCGAAGATGCCGCACGGAAGCTCGCTTGTGGAATTTGACGGTGCCTGTGGATAAATCTGCTGTGCGCCTTTATTAACCGCCGGGGGTTAATAAAGGCGCACAGCAGGACTAGCCGATGTAGCGCGTCAGCCGCGCCGAGAGACGCGGTTCCAGGCCACCGTCAGACATGATCCGCTCTTCGACGTACGCGAGGTCGCCGCCTTCGACGATGCCGTACAGACGCTTCGCGCCGCCGTACAGTGCACCGGACTGGCTGCGGATCACCACGTCGGTGGCAAGTTCCCACGATGCCTGGGTGAGTGCGCGCCCGTAGTACATTTCGACGACGCCGGAGCTGTGGCTGAGCAGGAGTTCGACGACTTCCTGGTTGACGCTGCCGGGGATGCCGTCGCCGCCCATGCGCCAGTAACCGCTCTCGCGCAGATCGGGGCTCACGTACTCGCCCTCGGCGTCGAGACGCCAGGACCGGGACTCCCAATTGAGGTAGGGGCCACCGTCGTGAGAGATGACGATCTGCTGACCGAAGGCGTAGTCGCCGGTCTCGTCGTGTCCTTCGCCTTCGCCGCGCCAGACGCCGACGAGGGGGAGTAGTGCGAGGAGTTCGGGATTGATGTCCGGGCCGAGGCGCAGGTTTGCGGTGTCCTCGGGCAGCGGAAGGTCCGGCAGGGTCGGAATGTTGAGTGACGCCGTCGACTTGGAGCGCTCGACGGCGATGGCGACAGCTTCGTCCCCGCTGCCGCGCCTCACGGCACCTGCAGCGGCGGAATCGTCAGCGGTCGCGTCGGACCCTGAATCCGGAGCCTGACTCACGACTCGTCGGTGACCAAGCGGTACACGACGTACACGGAGAACCAAGCGATCATGACGGATGCGAGTGCGAGGAGTACCTCGAAGAAAATGACCACGGGTACATCTTAGACCGCGGCGACCGACCGGAAAAATCGGGCGCCGGAATGCAGAAGGCCCCGCACCGAAGGGGTGCGGGGCCGCCTGACAAAGCAGGAATTACTTGCTGACGGTCACGTCCACGTTGTGCACGCCCGAGCCCTCGGGAGCGACGGTGGAGGTGCCGTTGCCCGAGCTGGACAGCGCACGCACGGTCCACTCGCCCGGAGCGGCGAAGAAGCGGAAATCGCCGGTTCCCGATGCCACGACCTCGGCTGTGAACTCTCCGGAGCCGTCGAGCAGACGCACGAATGCGCCGCCGATGGGCTGGCCGTCAGCTGCGAGAACGCGGCCGGTGATGACCGTTTCCTTCTCGACGTCGACGCCGGCAGGCAGGGTCTGGCCCTGGGTAGGTGCTCCACACATGATCAGGCTCCCAATTCGATCGGTGCGCCGACGAGTGAGCCGTATTCGACCCAGCTGCCGTCGTAGTTCTTGACGTTGTTCTTGCCGAGGATCTCCTGCAGGACGAACCAGGTGTGGCTCGAACGCTCGCCGATGCGGCAGTAGGCGATCGTTTCCTTGGTGTCGTCGAAGCCCTTCTCCGCGTACAGCTTGGCGAGGTCGTCGTCCGACTTGAAAGTGCCGTCCTCGTTGGCGGTGGTGCTCCACGGGATGTTGATGGCGCCGGGGACGTGGCCGCGCTGCTGTGCCTGCTCCTGCGGAAGGTGCGCGGGAGCGAGGATCTTGCCGGAGAACTCGTCAGGGCTGCGAACGTCGACGAGGTTCTTGCTGCCGATGGCGTCGATGACCTCGTCGCGGAATGCGCGGATCGAGAAGTCGGGGGTCTCGGCCTTGTACTGCGTGGCTTCGCGGTTGACGGCATCCTTGGAGAGCGGGCGTCCGTCGAGTTCCCACTTCTTGCGGCCGCCGTCGATCAGCTTGATGTCCTGGTGGCCGTACAGCTTGAAGTACCAGTACGCGTATGCGGCGAACCAGTTGTTGTTGCCACCGTAGAGAACGACGGTGTCGTCGTTCGCAATGCCCTTGGCGGAGAGCAGATCCGAGAACTGCTCCTGGTTCAGGAAGTCGCGTCGGACGCCGTCCTGGAGGTCCTTGCGCCAGTCGAGCTTGACTGCACCCTCGATGTGCCCGCCGTCGTATGCGCTGGTGTCCTCGTCCACCTCGACAAAAACGGTCTTGGGGGTGTTGAGGTTCTGCTCAGCCCAGTCAGCGGAGACTAGGACGTCGGAGCGAGCCATGGTGTTCCTTTCGATGTGGTCTTGCATCGGTCGATATCTAGCAGGGGTTCAGCAGGGTTGTGTGGCAAGCGCTTTCACGCGGGGGTAGCGCGGCCGGTATTTCGCAGCCTTGCGACGAGTGGGTAGATCTGGCAGCCGAGGCAGATGCCGAACGCGGCGTTGAGTAGGGCCGCGAACAAGGCGAACCCGGTGGCAACGGTGCCGACGATCGTCGACCCGGCCAGGAAACCGACCGTGCCGGCGAGTGCGAAGACGAAGCCGACGAACTGCGCGAAGCGAAGTGGCGCTACGGGTTCGCGTTCGCTGACCGGCGAGATTCGCGGCGCGACGAGCTTGCCGAAGATCTGGCCGTACGGGCTGCGCTTGGGACCGAGTACCGCTCCGACCGCGAAGACGATCGCCTGCAGGGCGAGAAGCACTGTGGCGGCGGGCAGTGAGAAGGTCGAGAGGATGAGCGTGAGGACGAGAACGCCGGTGGTGACCCACGCGGCGAATCGAGGTCCGCGGACGTCGACTTGCTCGAGCTGGGGTGTGGTTGTGGACATCGGGAGTGCTCCTGCGCTGGGTTGCATGATGCTGTGCCTGGACCGAGAAAACGGGACGTCAAAGTCCCACTCGGTGGATTGATCACGTGAGCGAAAGCTCGAAGGTCAGAGAGATCTGACGGATGTGGTGATCAGCAACAGGTACAGCAACAGCCCCCGAGGCGGCACAGGTCTACTGCGCGGCGTCGGGTGAGCATCAGCTCGTGGCGGGTTTGCACGTCGGCGAGTTTACCCCGAATTCTCGGATTTTGGCTCGTGGGGTCCGGATAGTGGTACGAGCGCAGCTTTCAGGTCGGCTGCGGACGGCACTCCTGACACTCGGAACTGTTCGTCGAGTCCACCGTCGAGGATAAAGGTGGTGGGTAGGGACAGGACGCTCATTTCGCGTGCCAGGGCCGGTTCCTTGTCGATGTCGAGTTCGATCTCCACCGGCGGACGGTGAGCGTCGGCCATCGAAACCACGACCTGGCCGACGACGCGCCGTACTGCTGCACACGGTCCGCACCAGTCGGCGGAGAAATGCAGTACGACGGGTCCGCCGTTCGGCGATGCGACACCGGCGGCGCTCAGCAGTTCGAGGCGGCTGTCGGTGCTGCCGACTGCGGACGTGGTGGTGGCCCGGACCGCTCCGTTGCGCGATTTGAGAAAGAGCCCGACCGCGACGACGGCTACGAGCGCGACCAGCAGAATTGTGATCCCGGTCATCGGTTCTGCAGCTCTGCGAGATCGATCGTCGTGTTTTCGGCGCTGCCTTCGATCACGATTCTTCCGCCTTCTGCGTAGACCAGGCTCGGCTGGATTCCGTAGGGGAGTGCCTGCGGATCGATCGTGTAGCTGAACAATCCGAGGACTACGGGTTCGAGTGCTGCGGGAATCGAGAAATCGGCTTTGCCCTCGGGACCGAAGTACAGGTTGCTGGCGACGATCTTGACCTGCCCACCTTCCAGAACCAGGTTGGCCTGCACGCTCACGGCAGTCTCGACCGGGCCGACGGCAACCGTTCCGGTCAGCACGACGGCGCCCGCGGTGCTGGCGCCCGTTCCGCCGCTGCCCCCGGTGCCGTCCGACTTGTTGGCCGGCGGCGAAGATACCTGCAGGTCAGGGATGTTCAGCAACTTTCCGAGATCGGTGGCGTTGATTCCCATCCGGCCGTCGAGTTTGTCGACGGGGAGCTGGGTGACGTTGCCGTTCACGATGTCGGAGAAGGGCACGGTGACCCCGCGCAGGTTGGCCTCGACGGTCACTTCGCCGACCACGTCGCTCTGGACGCCGGTGGCTCTGACGTAGACGTCCTTGTACTTCCCACCGAGTGCCTGGGTGAGGAAGGGGAACCCGTTGAAGGTGACCTCGGGGTCCGCCTCGAGTGACGCGCCGGTTCGGAGCTCGCGGGAAACCCGGTACTCGGCGTACGCGGCAGCGCCGAAATCGGCCACCAGTCCGAGGCCGAGGAGGAAGACGATGCCGATGATCAGTTTGCGCACCGCACCATTGTGGCGGACTCCGGTCGGGGTTCGATGCGACGGCCCCGGTACCAGGCACGCTAATGTAGTGACCGACCAAAAGCGTCGAACTACTCGAGCGTTGCCCTCGCGGGTTGCGCGGGCTACTAGATAGGAGGCCGTGTGGAACTGCTCCTCCTCACCTCCGACCCCAACCCGGAAGCTGTACTACCGGCGTTGGCGTTGCTGGCGCACTCGGTTCGGCCTGCCCCCACAGAGGTTTCCTCGCTTCTCGAAGCGAGTTCCGCGGACGTGGCGTTGGTAGATGCGCGCACCGATCTTGCTGCCGCGCGCGGTTTGTGTCGACTGCTCGGAAGCACGGGATCTGCAGTACCTGTGGTCGCCGTACTCACCGAAGGCGGACTCGTCGCAGTCAATGCCGACTGGGGGCTGGACGACATCCTGCTTCCCGGTACCGGTCCGGCGGAGGTGGACGCCCGATTGCGGTTGTTGGTCGCCCGCAGCGGCGGTGTGGCCAGTCCGGAAGCGTCGGGAAAGATCACGCTGGGCGAATTGGTTATCGACGAGGGGACGTACACGGCACGACTGCGTGGACGGCCCCTTGATTTGACTTACAAGGAATTCGAGCTGCTCAAGTACCTCGCGCAGCACGCCGGGCGTGTATTCACCCGTGCGCAGTTGTTGCAGGAAGTGTGGGGTTACGACTTCTTCGGTGGCACCAGGACGGTTGACGTCCACGTGCGTCGTCTGCGGGCGAAACTCGGCACCGAATACGAGTCCTTGATCGGTACAGTCCGAAATGTCGGATACAAGGCAGTGCGTCCGACCAGGGCCAAGGGCGGCGCTGCTGCTCCCGTTCAGTTCGAGGACGACGAAGACGTCGACTACGACGCGGCCGACGGTTCGGTGGTCTGACGTGGGTTGGACCGATTCGCTGCCGGCCGGATCCGCCGAGCAGGTTTCCGCGCTGCTCGATCGCGCGACCGAGTTCGACGGCAAGGCTCCGGTGTCGGAGCAGGGGCGACATGCCGTTGCCGGACGCGGTGCAGCACGACACTTCCTCGAGTTCGACGGCGATGCCGTCGTCGGTTACGCACAGCTGCAAGCCGGTTCGGACGAGCATCCTGACATGGCGGAGTTGGTGGTCGACCCGCAGGCACGGCGCCGCGGCATCGGAACCAGGCTTGCCGCAGCGGTATTCGACGAGGGTCGTTCAGGCACACGCGTCTGGGCGCACGGAAACATAGACGCTGCAGAGGAATTCGCCAAGAGTCTCGATCTGGTCAGTGTGCGTGAGCTCCTCCAGTTGCGTCGACCTCTCGATGCTCCGCAGCTTCCGGAAATCGTTGTGCCCGAGGGTGTAACGATGCGGACGTATCGCGGACCCGAAGACGATTCCGAGATCCTTCGCGTCAATAATGCGGCGTTCTCCTGGCACCCCGAGCAGGGCGGCTGGACCCAGTCGGAGATCGACGAGAGAACGGCCGAAGGGTGGTTCGATCCCGCCGGTCTGTTCATGGCGTTCGCGGACACCGATCCCGACACTCTTCTCGGCTTTCACTGGACCAAGGTGCACGCGCCCGAAGGCGATGATCCGGAGCTGGGGGAGGTGTACGTCGTGGGCATCGATCCTGCGGCACAGGGACGCGGCCTCGGCCGAGTGCTGACCCTCGCGGGCATGCATTACCTGCGTGATCGTGGCCTCGGAACCGTCCTTCTGTACGTCGAAGGCGACAACACTGCCGCCCTGCACACGTACGAGCGTCTCGGCTTCGATCGGTTCCACGTGGACATGGCTTACGCCCGCGCGCGCTGACGTCACAGTCGAACACGCAGAAATGTCTGGTCTGTTCATTCTCCGTTAACCATGTGTGGTCCAACCGGACACCGCGCCCGCCTACTTTTCTCTGTGGGCAGCGCCGTGTTGCCTGATGCAGATTTCAATCATTCTGCATCTCATGTCGCCGCCCGATCGTGGGCGTGGCGGTAGCGATTTCCGGAGGATCTTGGTGAATCTCAAGCGCAGTGGTGCCCTGCTCGGTGTAGTGGCCGTGGGCGCCATGACCTTGGCCGCATGTGGCAGCGACAACAACTCGTCGTCGACGGGTGTGGACGCGTCCTCATCGAACGCAACGTGCGAAGGCAAGAGCAACCTCTCTGCCGCTGGTTCCTCGGCACAGAAGAACGCCATGGACCAGTTCGTCGCCACCTACATCTCCGTGTGCCAGGAAAAGGGCAAGACGGTCAACGTCGCTTACAACCCCAGCGGTTCGGGTGACGGACGTACGCAGTTCATCGCCAAGCAGATCGACTTCGCGGGCTCCGACTCGGCCATCAAGGACGAGCAGGCCGACAAGGCCAAGGAGCGTTGCGTCGGCGGCGAAGCCTGGAATCTTCCCCTCGTCTTCGGCCCCATCGCAGTTGCATACAACCTCGACGGCGTCGACAGGCTCGTTCTCAACGCAGAGGTTCTCGCGAAGATCTTCAACGGTGGCATCACGAACTGGAACGATCCGGCAATCGCCGCGCTGAACTCCGGAGCAAAGCTTCCTGACGAGAAGATCACCGCCGTGATCCGCTCCGATTCCTCGGGCACCACGGACAACTTCCAGAAGTACCTCGACGCAGCGTCGAACGGTGCTTGGACTTCGGGTGCGGGCTCCGACTTCACCGGTGGCGTCGGTGAGGGCGCCAAGGGTTCGGCCGGAGTAGCACAGGCAGTATCCACCGCACCGGGTTCGATCACCTACGTCGAGAAGTCGTTCGCGGATCAGAACAAGCTCTCGGTTGCCGAGATCAACACGGGCTCCGAGGCAGTCGCACTGACCAACGATTCGGCTTCCAAGTCGATCGCCGGTGCCAAGTTCAAGTCCGACGCCACCGGCGACCTGACGCTCGACCTCGCGTCGATCTTCAAGACCAACGAAGCCGGCGCGTACCCGCTCGTGCTCGCCACCTACTCGATCGTGTGCTCCAAGGGCTACGACGCCGACACCTCCGCAGCTGTGAAGTCGTTCCTGACCAGCGCAGCAAACGAGGGACAGGCCAACCTGGCCGAGCAGGGCTACGTTCCGCTGCCCTCGAACGTCCAGGATCGACTCAACGCATCCATCTCGGCAATCAGCTGAGCTGACCTGCGGACTCGTGCGGACAAGCCCATGGATCTACATTCAGACGTGAAGGAACGTGAGCGCACATGAGTGACGCGCCCATCACCTCGACATCTCGTTCTCCCGGCCCCGCAACCAGCGGGGCCGGGGTGGGCGGTCCGAACGGCACCACGGAGGACACGATTACTTCCACCAAGGCCCAGGCCACCGAGCAGTCACCGAAGGGTGACGGCCCGGGTACCGGCACAGCAAAGACCGTGACCCGTCCGGGCGACCGCATCTTCAGCTCGCTCGCTTCCGGTTCGGCCATCTTCATCACCGTCGTCATCGCGGCGATCGGTGCGTTCCTGATCTGGCGGGCGATCCCCGCACTGAGCCGGAACCAGGTCAACTTCCTGACCAGCTCCCAGTGGGTGACGCAGAACATCAACGAGATGGCATTCGGTGTCCTCGACCTCTTCCAGGTCACGGTCCTCGTCTCGCTCTTCGCGCTGGTGCTCGCGATGCCGATCGCACTGGGTATCGCGATCTTCCTGACCTCGTACTCACCCAAGTGGCTCACCCGGCCGCTGTCGTACACGATCGATCTCCTCGCGGCAGTGCCGTCCATCGTCTACGGCCTGTGGGGACTTCTCGTGTTCGCACCGGCGATCACCCCGGTCGCGGTGTGGCTCAACAAGACTTTCGGCTGGTTCCCGCTCTTCGCCGACGGCAGCGGATCGATCACCGGCGGCGGCACCATCTTCACCGCAGGCATCGTCCTGGCGGTGATGATCCTCCCGGTCATCACCGCAGTGACCCGCGAGGTGTTCATCCAGACTCCGCGATCACAGATCGAAGCCGCACTCGCACTCGGCGCCACGCGCTGGGAAGTTGTGCGCACCACGGTCATCCCGTTCGGTAAGTCCGGCTACATCAGCGGATCGATGCTCGGTCTCGGACGCGCACTCGGTGAAACGATGGCGCTGTACCTGATCCTGCGCACCACCTCTCAGGCCTTCGGCTGGTCGCTGTTCGACGGCGGCTCGACCATCGCCTCCAAGATCGCCCTCGGCTACGCGGAGTTCAACAACGACATCCAGGCAGGCGCGTACATCGCGGCCGGACTGGTGCTGTTCGTACTGACCTTCGTCGTCAACGCGGCTGCCCGCGCAGTGATCGCCGGAAAGAAGGACTGACCTATGACCTCCACTCTGGACCGGCCGGTCAAGGCCCCCACTTTCCAAGGCGTCGGTGCCCGTCGTCGCGCCAAGGACGTCATCGCGACCATCTTGGTCAGCCTGGCAGTTGTCATCGCGCTCATCCCGTTGGTCTGGGTGCTCTTCACGGTCATCGCCAAGGGCTTGCCCGCTCTGACGTCGCCGACGTGGTTCACCAACTCGCTCAGCGGATTGACGGCGTCGGCCGACGGCGGCGGTATCTATCACGCGTTGATCGGCACCCTGCTGCAAGGCATCGTGTGCGCGGTCTTCTCCATCCCGCTCGGTATCTTCGTCGCGATCTACCTGGTGGAGTACGCCGACCGGAAGTCGAAGCTCGGCAAGCTCACCACGTTCATGGTCGACATCCTCAGCGGTGTTCCGTCGATCGTGGCCGCGCTCTTCATCTACGCCCTGTGGATCGCGACCTTCGGCTTCCCCAAGTCCGCGTTCGCCGTGTCACTGGCTCTGGTCCTTCTGATGGTCCCGGTCGTCATCCGCTCCACCGAGGAAATGCTGCGCATCGTCCCGATGGATCTGCGAGAGGCGTCGTACGCGCTCGGCGTGCCGAAGTGGAAGACCATCTCGAAAATCGTTCTGCCGACGGCACTTCCCGGCATCATTACCGGCGTGATGCTGGCCCTGGCCCGCGTGCTCGGTGAGACCGCACCGCTGCTGATCCTCGTCGGCTACGCACCGTTCATCAACTTCGACCTGTTCAACGGTGAAATGGGCACTCTGCCTTCCGTCATGGTCGCCGAGATGAACAACCCCACCGACGCCGGCACCAACCGCATCTGGGGCGCAGCGCTGACCCTGATCCTGCTGATCGCGATCCTCAACATCGTCGCGAAGCTGATCGGTCACTTCTCACAGGTCAGAAGCAAGTGATGCGGCCTCGGAACATGTTCGTACTCAACAGCGTCAACAACTCAGTAGGGAGCCGGTAATGGCCAAGCGTCTGGATCTCAAGGACGTCAACATCTACTACGGCAAGTTCCACGCCGTCGCCGATGTGGGCCTGTCCGTCCCGCCCCGGAGTGTCACCGCCTTCATCGGCCCGTCCGGCTGCGGCAAGTCCACCGTTCTTCGTTCGCTCAACCGCATGCACGAAGTGATTCCCGGTGCGCGCGTCGAGGGTTCGGTCTTGCTCGACGGTGAAGACATCTACGGTTCGAACGTCGATCCCGTCGGTGTTCGCAAGACCATCGGCATGGTCTTCCAGCGACCCAACCCGTTCCCGACCATGTCCATCCGGGACAACGTCGTCGCGGGCTTGAAGTTGCAGGGCGAGCGCAGCAAGAAGAAGCTCGACGAGGTGGCCGAGCGTTCGCTGCGCGGCGCCAACCTGTGGAACGAGGTCAAGGATCGCCTCGACAAGCCCGGTGGTGGCCTCTCAGGCGGTCAGCAGCAGCGTCTGTGCATCGCGCGTGCCATTGCCGTCTCGCCCGACGTCCTGCTCATGGACGAGCCGTGCTCCGCGCTCGACCCGATCTCGACTCTGGCGATCGAGGACCTGATCACCGAACTGAAGAAGGACTTCACCATCGTCATCGTCACGCACAACATGCAGCAGGCTGCGCGTGTGAGTGACCAGACGGCGTTCTTCAACCTCGAGGCAACCGGTAAGCCCGGTCAGCTCGTCGAGATCGACGACACCGAGAAGATCTTCTCGAACCCGACACAGAAGGCCACCGAGGACTACATCTCCGGCCGCTTCGGATAAGTCCGGGGATTGCACACTGCACGACCATGTTTCACCCCCGTTTCCAACAGGAGACGGGGGTGAAACTTTTTGGTTGTGGTGATAGTTCCCACTCCGGTGCGCACAGCTGAGCGTCGTTGGGCGCCCGAATAATTCGATGAGCAGCGCAAGTGTGCCGAGTGGGTGCTGAAGTAGCCGACGATGTGAATCTCGTGGATACTGACGACGCTTCGGGCAATGCTAATCTCGGCCCGACAGCACGCTGTCGATCGATGTCGTTTCACAACCGGAAGGGCTTGTCAGTGCATCTCACCCCTTCAGATACCGAAAAGCTGCTCCTGAGCGTTGCGGGCATGGTCGCCCGCGACCGCCGCGAGCGCGGGGTACTGCTGAACTACCCCGAAGCGATGGCCCTGATCTCGTGTTGGATTCTCGAGCGCGCGCGTGACGGAATGACGGTTGCGGAACTGATGAACGCCGGTCGGCAAGTGCTCACCCGCGACGACGTGATGGAAGGGGTACCAGAGATGATTGCAAACGTCCAGGTGGAGGCCACTTTCCCGGACGGTCGCAAGCTGGTCACCGTGACGGAGCCCATTCGATGATCCCCGGTGAGGTACGTGTGTCCACCGAACCGCTCGAGTTCGGCACGGACGCGGAAAAGATCACGATGGTCGTCGTCAACGACGGCGATCGTCCCATTCAGATCGGTTCGCATCTCCATCTGCCGGCCGCCAACCCGGCGCTGACCTTCGATCGCGAAGCGGCAGACGGTTTCCGGCTCGACATCCCCTCGGGAACGTCGGTTCGGTTCGAACCGGGGGTGAGCAGGACGGTGACACTGATCGCGCTCGGCGGACTCAAAAGGGTCCCGGGCCTGCAGATCGTGCCGGACGAAGACCTGCCGACGCATGCGCGTGAGCCCAAGACCGTCATGCCGTTCGGCACACCCGGCGTCGAGGTCGAAGAGCCGTTGCGAGCGTCCTCGGTGAACGTTCGCGTGAGTGATGTTCCAGTCGAGGCGGATTCACCGGATGACGCCGCGACGACAGTTGAGAGGACAGCCGAATGAGCAGGATCGATCGACGCGGCTACGCCTCCCTGTACGGCCCGACTGCAGGCGACCAGATCCGTTTGGCCGACACAGATCTGTGGATCGAGATCGAGCACGACTACACCGCGACCGGCGACGAGATGGTCTTCGGCGGCGGTAAGAGCATCCGCGAGTCGATGGGCCAGGGCCTGACCACTCGTGATCAGGGTGCTCTCGACGTCGTCATCACCAACACGGTGATCCTCGATCACTGGGGAATTGTCCGGGCAGACGTCGGAATTCGCGACGGACGCATCGTTGCGATCGGCAAGTCCGGTAACCCAGACATCATGAACGGTGTTCACCCCAAGCTGCTCATCGGGCCGAGCACCGACGTGATCGCCGGCGAGGGAAAGATCCTCACCGCGGGTGCGATCGACACTCACGTGCACTTCCTCAGTGAAGTCGAGATGATGGAAGCACTCGCCACTGGTACGACGACGGTGGCGGGCGGCGGAACGGGGCCCACCGAAGGAAGCAAGGCAACCACCGTCACGCCCGGCGCCTGGTCGCTGACGATGATGCATCGGGCCCTCGACCACATCCCGCTCAACGTACTTCTTCTCGGCAAGGGCAGCACCGTCAGCCATGAGGCCATGCGCCAGGAAGCTCTCGCGGGCGCAGGCGGATTCAAGGTTCACGAGGACTGGGGTTCCACTCCGGCCGCGATCGACGCCGCTCTGCGAGCAGCCGACGAGTTCGGCCTCCAGGTAGCGCTGCACGCCGACAGTCTCAACGAAACCGGTTACGTACAGCATACTTTGGACGCTATCGCCGGACGCGGAATCCACGTATTCCATGCGGAAGGTGCCGGCGGCGGGCACGCGCCGGACATCATCGTGACCGCGGGTGAGCCGAACGTTCTTCCGGCATCGACCAATCCGACGTTGCCGCATACCGTCAACACGGTTGCCGAGCACCTCGACATGCTCATCGTGTGCCATGCGCTCAATCCCCGGGTTCCGGAGGACCTTGCCTTTGCCGAGTCTCGAATCCGCCCGACAACGATTGCGGCGGAAGACTTTCTGCACGACATCGGAGCCATCTCCATCACCTCGTCCGATGCCCAGGCTATGGGCCGTATCGGCGAGGTGACTCTGCGGACGTGGCAGGTGGCCCACGTCATGAAGGCCCAGTACGGAAAGCTGGGCACCAGCATGCCGGCCGACAACGAGCGTGCGCGGCGCTACGTCGCCAAGTACACGATCTGCCCCGCGGTGGCACACGGTATCGATCACGAAATCGGATCGGTCGAGGCAGGGAAGATGGCAGACCTGGTGCTGTGGGACCCCGCTTTCTTCGGAGTCCGTCCTTCTGCCGTGATCAAGGGTGGGGCGATAGTTGCTGCGCCGCTCGGTGATCCGAACGCTGCGATCCCGACCCCGCAGCCGGTGTTCGTTCGCCCGGCCATCGCGGCAACCCCTGGGTCGGCGCCGCACCTGTCCACGACGTTCGTCTCGCCGATGGCCATCGAGGACGGTCTGGCCGATCGTCTCGGTCTCACCCGCAGCCTTACCGGCGTTCGTCCGACGAGGCACCTCACCAAGGCGGATATGCCGAACAACACGGCACTGCCGTCCATCGACGTCGATCCGGAGACGTTTGCCATCAAGGTCAACGGCGACCTGATCGCGCCCAACCCCGTTGACGTAGTGCCGATGGCTCAGCGCTACATGCTGTTCTGAAACCATGTCAATCGAGATGGCGTCTGCCGAGATATCGTCGATGCTCTTGGCAGACGGGCGTCTGCCTACGGGCGGCCACGCGCACTCGTCGGGGTTGGAACCGGCACTGGTGGGCGGACTCCTGCAGAGTCAGGTCCCTGACTTCATCCGGGGGCGACTCGAAACAGTAGGGCTGGTCGAGGCCGCTGCAACGGTGATTACGCGGCGTTGGGCCGTAAGCGCGGGTAGTGCAGCCGAACTCGAGGACATCTCGAGAGAACTGCTCGCTCGGACTCCCAGCGCACCGCTGCGTGAGGCGTCGATTCAACTCGGACGCGGGCTGGCAAGGCTGGCGTCGCGATTGTGGCCGCACCACCCCGCGGTGCAGATCCTCATGGCTCTGCCCGGGCATCCGATGCGTCCGCTCGCATTGGGAGTCTTCACGGCGATCTCCGGGATGGACGACCTACAGGCAGCTAGATCCTGTCTGTACGACGACGCTCAAACGGTGGCGTCGGCAGCATTGAAGCTACTGCCGGTGGATCCGGCAGAACCGGTCGAATGGCTGCTCCGAGCCGCCTCGACCATCGAAACCGTCGCCGCGGCTGCCGTAGCAGTCGACGGCGTCACAGATATACCCGCAACAACAGGACCGTTGGTCGAACAATGGTCACTCGAACACCACGCTCGATCCAGGAGGATTTTCCGTGCTTGACAACCTGAACAACACCGCCACTGCTGCAAGAGGTTTGAGGCTCGGCGTCGCCGGACCGGTTGGCACCGGCAAAAGTACCCTCATCGCCACCATCTGCCGCGAACTCGCGTCGGAGTACGAGATCGCGGTTGTCACCAACGACATCTACACCGACGAGGACGCACGACTGTTGCGCGCGGCCAACGTTCTGCCGATCGAGCGCATCGTCGCAGTCGAGACGGGCGCGTGCCCGCACACGGCAATTCGTGACGACGTCACACCGAATCTCATTGCGGTCGAAGACCTCGAGCGTCAGTTCCATCCCCTCGACATGGTGATCGTGGAAAGCGGCGGTGACAATCTGACCGCCACGTTCAGTCCGGCCTTGGTCGACGCCCAGATCTTCTGCATCGACGTCGCCGGCGGCGGAGACGTCGCACGCAAGGGTGGTCCCGGAATCGAGCGGGCAGATCTGTTGGTTGTCAACAAGATCGACCTGGCCCCGTACGTCGACGTCGACGCGGTCCAGATGGTTGCCGATGCCACGGCCGCGCGTGACGGACTTCCCGTTCTCGCGCTCAGCCAGAAGGATCACGCCACGATCGACCAGCTCAGCGCGTGGCTTCGCCAGGTCATCGCAGCTCATCGCGCGGGTAGCCACACCCCGCAGGATCCGGGACCGATGGCACCGCACTTCCATGCCGATGAAGAAGACCACGACCACGGACACGGTCACGGGCACAGTCACTCTCACGCTCACTGATGAGCACCGGAGCTACGCGGGTTGTCGTCGAGCGAGTGGGGGACACCGCTGTTGCGCGAGAGCTGATCTCGGGCGACTTCCTGGCCCCGCGATTCGTCGACGCTCGCGAGCTCACCGTGCGAATTGCCTTGGTAGGGCACAGCGCAACGCTGCTTGCCGGTGACGACCTGCGTATCGAATTCGTGGTCGCACCGGGTACGTGTCTCGAGGTGATCGAGCCTTCAGGGACCGTCGCGTACAACGCGCGCGGTGGCCGGGCGTCGTGGTCGGCATCAGCGAGCGTCGGCGCGGGTGCGGCGCTGATCTGGCGTGCGGCACCGTTTGTCGTCGCCGGCGGCGCGGATGTGACCAGGCGCGTGGATATTTCGCTGGAATCCGACGCGGTGGCGCTGCTCGACGAGATGATCGTGTTCGGCCGGACCGGCGAAACCGGCGGTGCACTTCGCTCGGATCAGCGAATCACCGTCGACGGTGACGCGCTTCTCGTGGAAACACTCGACCTGCGAAGCGTGCCGGGCCGTTCGCTGCCGGGAATTCTTGGTGGTCATCGCGTGCTCGGTACAACCATGCTGTTGGGGATGAAGACTTCCGACGACGTCGAAGGGCACGTGACGCCGCTGGCGGGACCGGGGATGCTGGCCCGGGCTGTGGCCGACCACGCACACGAGGCGAGCGAAGCGTTGGATCCGGTCTGGTCGCAGTGGCGGGCACGGGTCTCGGAGAAGTACAGCGACTGATCTGCCCGACCGTCACACTCCGGGCGGCTGCATCGTCCACTATGTGACCAGGCCGAAGAGAGCCGGGCGCACAGGTTTGACGGAGGCATCATGCGAATTGTTGTTCTGGGCGGAACCGGCCAGATGGGAAAACTGGTCGTAGAGCAGGCCAAGGCAAGGGGCCATGACGTGGTCGCTGCCGCTCGATCGACGGGAGTCGACATCTCCACGGGTGCCGGGTTGGACGAAGCGGTTGCCGGCGCCGACGTGGTTGTCGACGTGAGCGATCACGTCACCAACAGTGCCAAGAAGGCGATCGAGTTCTTCGAGACCGGAGCGAGGAATATCGCCGCGGCCGAAACCAGAGCCGGCGTGAAGCACCACGTGTTGCTTTCGATCGTGAACTGCGACGATCCGCAGCTGAAGTCGTTCGGGTACTACCAGGGAAAAGCTGCCCAGGAACGCGCGGTGGAAGCGTCGGGCGTTCCCTTCACGATCCTGCGATCCACTCAGTGGTTCGAGTTCGGCGAGAAGACCATCGCCCTCTTCGGACTGGGGCCGATCGCGATGGTTCCCCGGATGCGGTCACAACCGGTGGCAGCGAAGACCGTTGCCGAGGCGCTCGTGACCTGTGCTGAGAACGGTCCGACCGGTAGGGCCCCAGACCTGGCCGGGCCCGAGGTCCTCGAGATCCCGGCCATGACGCGCGAGATCTTGAAATACCGTGGCCGGCGCAGATTGCTGATCCCGATCTCGATGCCGGGAGCGGGTAAGGCGATGAAGGGTGGGGCGCTGTTGCCCGGGCCTGGATCGACAACTGCGGGACCCACGTTGGAAGCCTGGTTGCACGAGAACTGAATAGGAAAGGCGGCCCCCCCCCAGGCCCGCCCCCCAATAATAAACGTGTCGGGGGGGTTCAGTTATACGGGGAAGAAGTTATGGTTTAGAGCAA